>JAJQBC010000151.1 GCA_021203465.1 Lachnospiraceae bacterium
AGTAAAATACTTAAAGCTCATTTTTAATTTTAACGCAAGGAGTGCGGTGATGGGGGCAGAGAATGCGGCTCTTGAACCAGAGCAGAAAAATAATAGAAGAGGCAGTATTACCATCGAACCGGGAATGAAGTTCGGAAGCCTGACGGTGACATCGAAAGCGCCCTCAAAAAACAAAAAGAAGCATTGGAACTGTGTATGTGACTGCGGAAATGAATGCGTGGTATCGGAAACACATTTGAAAACCGGACACACAAAAAGCTGCGGCTGCCTTGCGCAGATAGCAAGGCGCAAAAAAGCGGTTGATATTGCGGGAAAACGTTTCGGCAGACTGATGGCAATGGAGCCTACCTCCGCGCGAAGTAATGGATCGGTAGTCTGGCGCTGCAGTTGTGATTGTGGACGGGATGCTTTATGCACAGTCGATAATCTGGTCAGAGGCAAGGTGAAAAGCTGCGGTTGTCTGCAGGAGGAACAGCGGAAGAAAAACATGGAAAAAGCCATTCACTTTGTGGATGGAACATGTGTTGAGAGAATTGCGTGTCAGAGAGAAAATGCCGCGAATACAACCGGGCACAGAGGTGTATACCGATGTAAGAACGACAAGTGGCGCGCTTCCATAGAATTTCGCGGAAAGCGTTACAATCTTGGGACTTTCCACACCTATGAGGAAGCGGTAGTTGCCCGTCTGGAGAACGAAAAGATGTATCAGGAGTTCCTGAATGACTATTACGCCTGCAGATGAGAAGCAAAGGAATGGAGACAGTCTATGTTTCAGTTATTTCTGAAAAATAAAAAAGCGATCGGCCTGACTGTGGCGGTGCCGCTGCTGGCGCTCGTGATGCTCGCGGCGGGGATTCTGCTCGCCCGCGGTGGTCAGGATCGCTTCGCGCGGGACGGTTCCGTCTACGAGGTCAGCGTGGCGGAGGACAGCACGGCGACCGTGAGTCCGACTTATTTCTCGGCGGGCACGGCGCTGCAGCGCAGCGCGTCCGCGACTGTCAGCTTTCGCGGCGAGGACGGAGAAACCGATGAAGTAGGGACGACATCTTTTGTCCACTATGCGGACGGTGCGATCACTTCGGTGGATGGCATGGTGCTGACCGATCTCGCGGATTTTCCGTCCGGCTGGATGGACAGTTACTATCTCGACTCCCTGCTGGCGCTGGAGTATACGGACGGCGTCTATACGATTGAAAATAACACGACGGAGCTTTCCTTCGAGGAATTTCTCCTGAAGACCGGCGACGACGACTATCTCATCGCCTCTCCGACCCTTACGCTGAGCCGCGCGGACGGCAGCGAGAGCACGGTCGAGGGAGGCTTCCTTGAACTTCACTATCTGGACAGCGACGCGGTGGCGGTGCGCGCGACCGACGGCACGGAGGCGTGGCAGTTTCTGGCAGACGGCGCGACGGTCACCCTGGACAATGGCGCGGTGCTGGAGCTCGGAACGGCCACGATTAACAGCGGCGTGCGCGACGAGGAGAGCGGCGAGTACACGGCGCTGCTCGCACTGCTGAGCCTGACGGTCTCCTCCGAGAACGCGGTGCGCGTAGAGTCCGCTTCCTATGCCTCCTCCTCGGGGAACTGGGTGGAGCCGACCTTCCACTTTACGGCGGTGGACGGGGAGTCCGGCGCTGACGGCGCCGACGGTGATATCGGGGAAGACGGCGATTCCGGCGAGAGCGGCACGGCGGGCAACGCCGGCGCATCGGGTGAGGACGGAACGGACGGCGGCAGCGGCGGCAGCGGCGGCAGCGGAACGGGCGGTACGGCGGGCCGTGACGGCGAAGGCACCGACAGCGACGAGTTTGACCTCTCCGATACACCCTATGTGAATATCGTGGAGTGGGATCAGACGGCGGGCACGGTCGACTTCTCCCTGCGCGTCTACAATTCCAGCCTGATCAAGACCGGTTCGACCGATATGTACATCCTGAACGTGGCGACCGGCGCGGTGGTGACGGTGACGCCGCAGGATCTTGATCTGGGCAGCTGCGCAGACGGCGTGGTCTACGGCACCTACTCCGCCACGGTGGAGCCGGATACCGAGTACCGCCTGATCATCAGCGCGCAGGTGTTGCAGTCCGAGTCGGACGACGGATCGACGACCTACGCGAAGAGCATCCTTGTCTCCCGCACCTTCCGCACCGATACGAACGGCTTCAACCTGAAGAAGGTGTCGGCGGACTATATCACGGCGGACAATATCGACAGCTACGACAGCTACGCGAAGGAGGACAGCGCCTGTCTCGGTTTCACGGTGACGCTCTCCGGCAATCAGACGATCGAAAAGATCAGCAGCTTCACGATTTACGACGCGGAAGGGACAGAATATACGGACGCCAGCTATGACGACGATCTCACCGTGCTGGAGCAGACCGCTGAGGACGGTTCGGTCTTCATGGTCTACGGCCTGAAGTCCAATACCGAGTATACCTTCCTCGTGGAATATGAGCTCACCTCCGGTTCGACGGGCTCTTTCACCGGGACGTGGACGACGCTGAAGGCGACGCCGACGGTGACAGACGTAGTCTTTGATTATAATGAAAAACGCTTCTTCATCTCGAGCGTGACCTGCGAGGATGATCCGGACGACGCGGTCGCTTACTATACGCATGAGATTTATCGTTACTACGATGACGGACTCGACGAGGACAACCTCCTCAAGAGCAAGGTGACGACGGACGAGAGCGCCTACATCTACCTGAACGGTTCGACGATCTGCTCGGGCACGGACAAAACGACGAGCCAGCTGTATTACTATGGAAACAAGGTCTATGTGACCTGGTACGACAATGAGAAGTACGTGACGAAGGAGGTCGAGCAGTCCTCCTCCTGGAGCGCGCAGAATATACCGGACACCTCGAGCTCCTATGTGCAGTTCGTGGAGGCGACGGACAGCACTGACAGCGGCGTCACGACCAGCCAGATCGACGGTTATCTCGTGCTCTACACAGGCGATAACCAGACGATCTACTGCGGCGACAGCGATATGCATCGTATTCTCGTACAGATCAGCGCGGCGGGCAATACGGACGTGCTCTACTACTATGACCTGACCGACTGGACAGTGTCGACAAATAACACGACTTACAGTTCCGTAAAATCGGGTACAACCTCATTCACGGCCTACGGCAAGACACCGCGGATCACGCTCACCGGTCTTTCGCAGGGCACGACTTACACGGTGACGGTGACGGCCTACTTTGGCTCCTCGTCGAGCACGAGCTCGACGGTCGGCAGCACCTGGATCAAAACGGAGACGTCGACAAACTAATCCGTAAAGGAAGGACGATCTGGAATGATAAAGAGATCAAAAAGCATCATAGCGATAACAGGCGTCGGCCTCGCGGTTCTGATCGCGGTCATTGTGGGCGCGGTAGTCCTGGGTTCGCCGCAGCGGACGGCCTTTGCGGAGGACGGTTATATTCTCACGGCGGAAGTGGACGAGTCCACGGAGAGCGGCACGCTCAGCACGAAGCTCTGGTTCAGCGGCGGTTCCCGCTACAGCTCCTCCGGCAGTTCGATCAGCTTCGTCAGCTCGGAGGGCAGCCAGATCGAGGCGGACGCGGACAGCTTCGTCCACTATGAGAGCGGCACGGTCACGACGGTGACGGAGAGCTCTGTCATGGATCTCGACGACTTTGCCTCGGGCATCATTTCCTATTATACGATGGAGCCGGGCGACAACCTGTATATGGAAGGCGGTTTCTACTATCTTGGGCAGGATACGGAGAGCTCGGACAGTTTTGAAAATTTCCTTGCAAAGAACAGCGACACCCGTTACATGCTGGGCTCGCCGATGTTGACGCTGATGCGCGCCTCCGGGCAGGGCGGCGAGAGCATCGACGCCGGCTTTGTGGAGATTGAGTACCTCGCCTCGGATAAGAGCGTTGCTCTGCTCAATGATGGTGTGAATGCATGGCAGTTTCTGACACAGGACTGCTATATCGAGTTTTATAACGGCGTGCGCCTGGACCTCGCAAGCGGGGAGCTCTATTACCCGCTGGAGACCGCGGACGAGGAGAGCGGTACGGAGGCGCTGACCTATAGCCTCGCGATCGACGACATCGAGATTGGTACCGGCTCGGCCACAGCGACGGTGGGCGATGTCTCGACGAATGCCTCACAGGACGGCTCCGGCTATCCGGTCTACCGTTTTACCGTGATCAACGGCGCGGACGGCGAGTCCGGCTCTGACGGGGAAGACGGTGAGGAAGGAGCAGAAGGCGAAGAGGGCGTGCTCGGGCAGACCGGCGTGACGCCCGGTGAGGGCGAAGAGGGTGAGGCCGGCGCGGACGGCGCGACTGGCGAGGCCGGCGTGAACGGCGCCGCGGGCGGCACGATGTCCGGCGTGAAGGTTGCGACGACGATTCCGGTCGTGACGCTGACTGAGTGGAGTGTCAACGGGCAGACGCTGTCCTTCACCGCCTCGATGAGTGAGGAATCGGAGGACAGTGTCGTGGACGGGACGACGGTCATCACGCTGACCGATCTGGATTCCGGAGAGGTCATCTACTGGAGTGCCTCCGCTGACGACGATGCGGAGGACTACGGCAGTGAATATGACTTTGCGGCGAATAACGGTCAGGTCTCGATCAGCACGAGCAAGCTGACGCCGGGCCACGAATATCGCCTGACGATTACCCTCACCTACACGCTCGACGATGAGGAGGAAGTGACGGCGGATATCCTGACGCGTGTCTTCACGGCGGACGATTACGGCCTCTCCTTTGACCTCGTCGATCGCACGACCTCGACGCTGACCTTCTCGCTCGACAGCTCGAACCGCAATGTGGACGTGGAGTATGTCAGCGTCTATGTGAACGGCGTGTGGGTCTATGACGCTTCCCCGCAGGAATTTGAGGACGGCTATGTACTGGATCTCTGGTCGCTGAATGTCGTTGACGGCTACGGGGAAGCGGAGGACTATGCGAATCAGTCCTGGACCGTCACCTTCAAGCCGGTCTTCAATGTGACGACCTACACGGCCGACGGCGAATACACGACGACGACCTGGGGCGATACGGAGGCGACGGAGGTCTCCTATGAGTACATCATCTCGACGCTGAAGAAAGCGCCGACCCTGGGCGGCGTGCGCCTGACCGCCTACAACTCCGGCTACCTGATGGCGGAGGTGCTGGGCGCGTATAATTCCGGCAGCGGCAGCTATGACGCGGTCGAGGACGAGGACGACACGATCTCGAGCGTGCTCTTCAAGCTGTACGGCAGCTATGCGGACATGGAAGCGGACACGAACGCGGTCGCGACAAAGACCGTGACGACCGGCTATGTCGGCTACTTTCAGGTGTCCGAAGATGCGAATGAAGCGGTACATACCGAGAAGACCTACTATCTGCGCGCCTGGTATACCTGGAGCGACGGCTCGGTCGTGACGGAGTCGATCGTCTACAGCAGCTCCGATTCGCCGGATACGGTGGAGAGCGAGGATGATGGAGATTCCAGCGTACATAAGTGCGCGGGTGACTATGCCGCGGACAAGAACAGTCTCCTCGCGATCACGAAGCAGCAGCTCTCCTTCGAGGGCGACTGCACGATCTGGAACACGGTGGACGACTACGCGGCCGACGTGGCTGATAGGATAGACGACGACGGCTCGCAGAACGCCAGCGGCATTACCTTCAATGAGATCAGCGGCAAGATCGTTGCCTCCGTCAGCCTTTCGAACAGCTACGTCGTCTCCCCGGACTATCCGCTCGAGCTGCAGATCTCGGGAGAGCCGGATTACTACAATGTGGTGACTTTTAATGAGATAGAGTCTTATGTAGATGCGACGGCGACGATGGGCTATGACAGCACACTGGCCAGCGGGAGCACTCCCACGGAACTTAAGAACTTTACCGAACTCGATCTCGCCGTCGACCTGACCGGTCTGAAGGCCGACACCTCCTACATGTTCACGCTCTACGGCTATACGAAATCGGACGACAACACCTACACGCGCGTCACTCTGGGCTCGCTCTCGCTGACGACCGCGCAGGAGCCGGGGATCGAGGTCAATGTGATGACGACGCAGGAGGTCGCGACCGACACGGGCATCGGTTTCGCCTTCTACATCGGCGCGTCGGACGCAACAAATTATTATGACAGTAACTACGCCTATTATGAAGATGATGATTATCTGCAGGATACCGACGCCTCCTACCGCTCGCTCTACAGCCTGACCTTCTACCTGTACAGCGCGGACAGCTCCACCCCGATCGGTTACTATACCTTTACCGATGACTACACGAACGTTGCCGGCAGGAGCTCCCTCTACGAGGATTTTTACGGTGAGACAGGGAGTGACGGAGTGGAAAGCCTTGTCCAGTCCCTCAGCGCCTACGGGGGCGTGGTCGGCGTTGGAACTTCCTACACGAACCGCTTTGTCGACTTCAACGGCAAAACGATTTCGGAGAGCGCGCTCTCGAGCGGCAATTACTATGCAGTGGCAGTCCTGGCCTACGACTATACGGAGTACCGCTACGAGACGATGACGGCCGGCACGAGTACGCTCTACGACTACTATGCCTGGACCTCCGCGGAGGCAAAATATGTCAATGAACTCACGATCAGCGGCAATAAGACTTCCAATACGGTCGCGCTCACCTCGCTGCCCTACACCTCACTGACGGAGGCCGCCTACACGGACTCCGACACGAAGGAGCTGTACTACATCGAGGTGGAGGAGCTGCTGAACAGCGAGCTCGGAGATTATGACTATTACAGCGGTGATGACAACGACGACGAGGATCTCTACAGCGATTTCTGGGACGCGGATACAGTGGCGGGTCTGAAGCTGAGCTGCGGGTATCAGGGCGACTCGGTCTCCGGCACCTTCCCGACGACGAGCTTCACCTACTACGTCTACGATCTGGCGACCTGGGAGACGATGGTGAGCGCGGAGCAGGATATCTCGACGGATGCGACAGTAAAGGATTCCTATGTGACGAGCTTTACGCTGGAGATGTATACAAACAACTGGAGTTCCCCGCCGGAAGTCTGGCTGCTCTTCTATAATGAGGACGACCTCCCGATGGTTTCGGGCAACGCCGTTGAGGTCAACGACATAACGGGCGTCGACTATATGAGGGATCTGGATACGAACGGGGATGGAATCGTTGATATCATTATCTACTATATGAACGCCGAAGTCTTTTCCCGCGGCCACAGCTATATCTTCCGCTACGAGGCGACCATCGATGGCTACAAGACGGGCGCGACGTCGTATTCGAGTGATAATGGGACATTTTATTACCCGCAGACCATCTATGAGGAGGCGGACACGAAATATACAGCCGCGAACGCGCTTGCCTCGCAGACGATCAGCGTCTACCGCCAGACGCCGGAGATCTACTCCTGGCTCGAGGAGACGAGTACGGATGAGAGCACAGGTGTGCGCAGCGACTCCTGGCAGATCTATGTGAGCGATCCGGACGGCGCACTCGACTGGAAGACGATGCTCGGCACGGGCGATGACGATGCCCGTTATGCCAATACCAGTGCCGGTATCCTGAACCTGCTGGGCAGCTCTGCGAGCGACAGCACCCTGTCCGGCCTGACCTTTACCCTGAAATCGCTGACCAGCAGCGGATCAAGCTACAGGGAGGGAAGCTATGCTCTGACGACTTCCACGGGCTATTACGGCACGGAGGCCGACACAGGCGAGCAGTTGAGCAGCGAGCTGAACGACACAGAGCTCGGCTATATCGCGGAGGCGATGACATACCGCAAGATGAACGACATGGAGGTCGAGAGCTACGGCCTCGGTTCCGGCGCACTCACAGTCTCCGGCCTTTCCGCCTCGGGCGGCAGCTATCAGATGCTCCTCGACTATCGGCTGCTCGACGATGAGGGGAGTGTCGCGGGCACGGCCTGGACGAGCGTCGCGCTCGTGCAGCACCTCTATATCGCGAAGATGGACGCGGACACGCTGGCGGCGCAGATCACGCTCAGTGAGCCGGATATCCAGGACGATCAGGATACCGTGCGCATCTACCTGCAGGCTTCCGGTGCATCGAGCACAACAGACACCGCCTATAGCGGCAGCGACTATCTGAACGCGGTGAACGCGATCTCGGCGGTGCAGCTGACCGCGCATGTGAAAAACGGCACTGGCTATGATGATATATATGAGCGGGATGCGAATGGGGAAGTGGATCATACTACTGTAAAGACCCTCACGCTTATTCCGAATGCCCCGGAGGACACGGGCGCGACGACGACGGACTGCCGCTACTATCTGGAATTCCTGCTGAGTGATCTCGACGATGCGGAAGACGCGACTCTGCAGTTCGACGCGGGCGATACGCTCTCCTTCGAGCTGAACGTCTACTACCTCACGGGGGCGAGCTACAACTATACGGCGGCGGGCAGTTATCTCACGACGACGTCCGGCGGCAGCTACTTTGCGCTGAAGCATGTGAATTCCTTTGAATATCAGAGCAGCCTCTACGGCGTCTCGGGTTATTCGCAGCTCCTTGCGAAGTACGCCTATTCTTCGAACAATACGCGCTACACGAGCTATGGAAGCGCGGGCGGTTCGCTGTTCCAGATCGACAGCACCTTTTCAATCTCCACGCTGCCGTGGACGCAGACGCTGAAGGCGTACAGCGCGCCCGCCGATGCCTCCTTCACGGGGACAGGCCTGTTGGCGACAAAGGGTCTGGAGACGACGCTGTCCTCGAGCGGCGGTTACGCGGAGGCCTATGTGTTCGAGCTGATGGTGACAGCGACGAGCATGAGTTTCGGCGCGCAGGAAGCGTATGACTACTATGCGGCGAGCCTTACGGTGCCCTCCGCAGTGCCCTCCCTCTCGGACGGCGCGGCGCTGGGCGGCGTCGTCACGCTGGAGCTGACCGGCACAGTGAAGAACTGGAACCGCGTGGACTACGGGAGCGAGAGCTTCCACCTCTACTACCTGATCTATGACTATACGAACGGGACACCGGGAGATCTTGTCGCCGTGCAGGTCGGGAATGCACTTACGAGCAGCAGCCTTGACGTCAGCTTCGCGCCCCTTGCGACAGGAGGGGACTACTGGATCGAGGTCTACTACAAGCAGTCGGGTGACACGACGGACGAGAATCTGTTCAGCGGCTATGACGCGGATTCGGAGACGTACGGTCAGGGGCAGACGATCCTTGTCACGGCGAACAAAACTCTCGCGGAGGCCATCGAGACTGCTGTGACCACCACGACCTATAACGACGGAACTGAGGATGTCAATCTTTTCACCAGCCCGGTGGGCAGCGATGGCTACGCGGTCTCGACTTCGGAGGGCCTGACCTTCTCGAGCCTCACGCTGACGCTGGGCAAGGAGAAGGCCTACAGTTCGAAGTCCCTGACGGTGGCGGCCGGGATTGACAGCAGCCAGCTGGTCAGCTCGGAGCAGCAGTATTTTGCGATCTACTACCGGCTGGAGCGCATGGCAGAAGACGAAACGGAATGGACGACCGTCCTCGCCGAGAGCGATGATCCGGAATATGGCGGTACTTCTCTGGGAAGCCCGGCTACATGGGCGGATTCGGGCGTGACCTACAGTAAGTCGGATGGTGTGAGTACGACGAACTCCCTGACCTTCAGCTACGCAGCGGGGAACGGTATAATCGTCCCCGGCTACAGCTACCGGGTGCTGGCCTGCGTCTATCGTACGGATACAGAAGAGAGCGTGATGGCGACGGGTGCGGATCTGTACAGCGCGGAGGAGGCCTGGAGCTCCCTCTCGCTCGAGAATAACGCCTCGGCGCTGGTGGAGACCACAAGCGCGACGAGGACGTCGAGCTCCTTCTCGCTGTACTATGTCCTGAAGGATGTGAACTACACGAGCGTGGACGGCTACTACCTGACCCGCCTTGCGGAGTATGACAGCACAAACGACAGTTGGACCGTACTGGAAGATACCGACTGCTACGGCAGCAATGAGCTGAATAATGTGCGCACGATGGGCGTCACGCAGTCGGGTTCTTATACGAACCTCACCGCGGGCGGCACTTATCGCCTGCAGTTCTACGCGCTGATGGATATCGACTACGACGGCTACCTGAACTATCAGGCCTCGGACGACGACTGGCCGCTCATGAGCGATGATAGTTCGTATCTGCTGACGAACAGTTCTGACCTGTCGACGGCGAAGGCAAACTATCTCAACGCCACCGGGGAGATCTCGGACTGGAGCGTACTGGGAAGTGATAATACGAAACATGCCGCGATCCTGGTCGGCTGGTCCTCGGAGATCGAGCTACTCTCCTCGAGTGTGACGATAACGGCGGGCGAGTCGATCCAGTCGGTGACGGTGGACTCCGCGAGCCAGATCACGGTCCGCTTCTCGGGCGGCGCGATGAAAGCGGATGAGGTCGAGACGCTCTCGTATATGATTACCTATACCGACGCGAACTCAAACGTCACGACCTGGCCGGAAGTGTCGCTGCACAAGGGGTCGGACGAGACCTCCCTGTTCAGCAGCGTCTCCACCTCCAATGACCATGCGGGCGTGAGCGGTGTCGTCTACCTGCCGATCGACCTGACGGACGGGGGCGAGCTCGTCTCCTATCCGGATATGACGAGCGCCGGAAAATATAAGATCGTGATCTATCTGTACGATGAGGAAGGAAATCAGCTCTCCACCAGTTACTCGAAGAGCTTCATCGTGACGAACTGACCATAGAAGGAGTAAGATATGCGACTGTTTTCTTCTAAAAAAATTTGCCTGGGGATCGCGGCAGCGGCAGTGCTGTTCGCCGCCGCGCTGGTCGGCGTCTCGGCGTACCGCTCCGTTGCCGCCCGGCATACCTTTGCGGAGGACGGCTACATCCTGACCATTGAGGAGGATGAGGAACAGATCGTTGTGAACCGGCAGAACAGCTTCACAGCGGGGAGCCGCTATGCCTCGGCGGGCGTTTCCTCGGTGAGCTATCAGAGCGCGGACGGCGGCAGCGTGCAGGTCGACAGTGACAGTTTCATCCACTATGAGAGCAGTTCGCTCGCCTCGGTGGCGGACGGCACGATCGCGGACCTGGACGACTATCTGGACGGCGTGATCGGCTGCTACAGCCTCGCGGCGGGGAATACGCTCAGCTGGACGGGGAGTGTGTTCACGATCGCATCCGGCGATGGGGAGAAACAGTTTGAGAACTTTGTCTGGAAGAGCAGCTCTGTACGCTGTCTCATGGGCTCGCCGCAGCTGACGATCAGCTTCTCGGGCGGACAGGAAGAGATCGTGACCTCGGGCTTCCTCGAGCTTTCCTACATGGATGAGGAGAGCTCGGTTGTGCAGCTCACCGACGGCGAGAGCGCCTGGCAGGTCGTGGCAGAGGGCTGCAGCATCACATTTGCCAACGGGGTCGTGCTCGATGCCGCGAGCGGGAATATTCTGACGCCGGAGGAAGCGGAAGTCTACGCGGCAGGCGAGACGGTGTCCGTGCGTCTGTCTCTGGGAACGATCGAGATCGACGCCTCGGCCTACACTTCGCTTGGCACGAGCTACGCTTCGACGCAGTCGTCGCCTCCTTCCTTCCTCTTTACGATTGTGAATGGAGCGGACGGGGAAGACGGCTCTGACGGCGCGGACGGGGAGACCGGCGCGGATGGCGTTGAGGGCGAGACCGGCGCCCAGGGCGCGGACGGCGCGGACGGGGAAGACGGAAGCGCGGGCTCGGGCGGCGTCGGCGGCTATACCGATACTTCTGTGCGCAACGGCACAGTGACCATCGGTGACAATGTCTATACCGGGCAGCCGGAGGTGATCGTCTGCGAGAACACCTGGAATATCATGAGCGACGGCACCTTCTCGCTGGCCTACGACGAAGACAGCTACGACGCGATCGACGTCGCGACGAACAGCGCGCACGTCTATCTCTACAATGTCGAGACCGGTGAGATTATCCAGGAATGGGGACAGGACGACGACCTGACGCTCACCGATCAGGCGACCGCTTTCAGTATCTATGACACGGATGCGAAATATACGGATGTCGTGCTCGAGACCGGCACGACCTACGCGATCATCGTCACCGACACCTACATGCTCGGCGGCACGACCTACACGGCGAAGGTGATGGAGCGCATGTTCACGACGGACGACACCTCCCTTTCCGCCTCGCTGACTGCCAGGACGACGGGGAGTTTTGGAGTCTCGCTGGGCAGTTATACTTCGGTCAGCAGTGTCACTCTGACCGTGAAGGATGCGAATGGGAACGCTGTATATGACAATTACGAGCTGACGGGGATCACAGACTTTTCTTCCTTCGAGATCGAAGGGCTCTCGCCGGATACCTGGTACAGCGTGGAGCTGGAAGTAACAGCGGTTCCGGAGGGCAGCACTGTCGCCGTCTCTTCGACCTTCAGCTTCGAGTGGACGACGCTCAAGGAGGCTCCGACGGTCGGCGGCGTCAGCCTTACCGCCTCCTCCGGGTATCTCACGGCGGAGATCCTCGGCGCGTATAACAATGAGACGAGCGTCTACGGGGAGATTGTCGACGATTATGAGACGATCGAGTCGGTGACCTATTATCTTTACACAGTGGATACGACGGACACGACGGTGCTCGCGCTCTCCGATACGCAGACCTCGACGGCGGGCGGCTCCTGGCCGGCTTACTTCGAGAATGTGGCGAACAATACGACCTACTATGTGATCGCGGAGTACAGCTGGACGGACGGCACCTCGAGCTATACGACGACGGTGATGGAGTCCGACAGCACGAAGTCTGCTTCCGGCTACAGTGCGATCAGCACGCCCTCCGGCCGCGCCTGGGCTTCGGCGAAGGCGCAGAGCGGCAGCGGTATCATCCTGTCCTTCTCCGGTTCGAGCGAGATCTGGAACTCGAGCACGGACACAAGCCTTGGCACGACCTACGAGTCCATCAAGGGCTCGGTCAATGTGAACCTGAACGGCACGCGCATCCGGGTGGACAGCGTGCGCACGCTCTCACTCACCGTGACGGATAACCTGACCTATGAAAAGACCTGGACCTTCGACAACGCCGGCGGCGTCGAGGGCGATGTCGAGGGCATCTTCGCGCTGCCCGTCGATCTCGACGGCCTGCTCATTGGCACGACCTATTCGATGACTTTAAGCGGTTACGTTTACAGCCAGAATTCCGACACACCGACGCTGCAGACGCTCGGCACGCTGACGGTCCGCACGGACGATGACGCGGAAATAGAGTTCGGCATGCAGCTCGTAGACACCGGCGGGATCGGCGTGGAATTCGCGCTCGGCGACACCACTTACGCGACAGCGATCACGAAGGATGCGCTCTATGATCTCAGCAGCGGAACGTATGATGACAGCTATTATGAGGAAACGAGCGCGGCCTACCGCAATCTCAGCAGCATCGTCTTCGAACTCTATGGCCTCAGTAATGTCAGCAAGGATACGGGCGGAACTGTCAATTATGACAACGCGACGGAGACGCTGATCGGCACCTGCGAAGTCGTCGTTCTGGATGAAAATACCGGCGAGAAGGCGACCGTGACACCGGGCTACAGCCTGCTCTACCAGAACTATTACGGCAAAAATGCGGCGTCGAGCGGCACGAACACGGTCGGCGTCGGCGAAGAGTTCAACTACCGCTTCGAGTACGCGAGTTCTACGAACCGCAGCGGCGAGGTCTCGACGGAGTATATCGAGCAGGTCAGCGATTACTATCGTATCAGGGTCACGCTCTGCTATGACTACACTTACGACCGCTACACCTACGAGGCTTCGGACGGCGAGGACACGCCCTACGATTACATCCTCTATACGAAGGGCCTGGACCTTGACGACTACGTGAACGAGCCAACGATCAATACCGAGGAGTCCTATGTGAATATTCCCTGGCAGGATCGCCCAATCTCCCCGACGAGCAGCTATGTCCTGGACTCGTCCGGCTCGGCGATCACGGCCGAACCCCTCGCGAACGGAGAGGTGAACGACTTTGCCTGGAGCTCGAATGCATCCGGCACGGATCTCTATGACGCCGCGCTGGAGGAGACGACCGGCGTGGGGATGAGTCTCGAGACAACCTTTACGGACAGCTCGGCGCGCACGCGCCGGGTGAGCTTCTACGGGATGAACTATGCCCTGGACACGGTATGGGAGACGACCTACGGGAGCGTCTCGCTCAGTGACGTGGCGGATGCCACATATACGACCGATGAGGGTGACACGGCCTATGTCCTGCCCTTCAAGTTCACGCTCTGGATGACACAGGACGGCGAGGCGCCGGATTCGCCGGATTATGATGATCTGGATGATCAGGTCGCGGACGCGGACGAGACCGCGACCTGGCGCACGACGATCCCGACGATCTATCTGTTGATCGGTGAGAAGGGTATGAGTCAGCCGACCTACGGCGGTCTCGATTGGGAAAGCGTCAGCGAATACAGCGCCAGTAAAGACCGCGGCTATTACTAGCGCGCCTACGACGAGAGTGCGCAGATCTGGTATGTCTATGTCTCGGAGTCCTTCCTCGAGCGCGGCAAGACCTACCGCTTCTATTATGACGCGCTGATGTATTACAGCGACAGGACCTGGTCCTGGCCGGAAGAGTACTATGGTAACCAGTGGATCGCGAACGGCGCTTACACCAAGAATACGGCGCTCTCCTCGACCTGGACCGCCTTCGAGAAGCAGACGCCCTCGGTGGAGCTCACGCTGCAGAGCAGCAACGAAGATGGCGACACCTGGCAGGTCTATCTAAACGACCCGGACAGTGCGCTGGTGTCGCACACCCTGCTCGGCTACAACACCGAGAGCAAGGTGAACAGCAGTCCCATCTGGAGCGACAGCCTGCTCGGCGGCGTAGTGGATGCCACCGGGGCTTCCGTGGGCACGCAGACGATCGGGTCGGCTGAGAAATACATCGAGATCACAGTTGAGGATACGGATACAAATACGGATACAACGCTCAGCTACATAGATTACAGCGATACAGTCACATATCCACATGAGTATGATAATGCCTACAGTAATAAATACTATGCCGTGGTAGAAGAAGTGACGGACAGCGCCACGGATAATGTCACGGCAAGCGATGACGAACTCGCTGCCATGAAGGCGATCGTCACGGCGCTGAAGGCCGCGGACGAGAGCGGCGGCACCGCCGGAGCGACGGTCGTCTGCAGCAATATCGGCGTCGGCCAGTACTACAGCTGGCGCGCGGGCTGTCAGACGATCGACGACTACTATCCGTCGAGCTACCGCGCGACCGTGACCCTGCTCGGCCATCAGTACAGCGGGACGGGAACCATGACAGCCGGGAAGTGGTCCGGCAATGTGGAGGATGACGATACAGTAGCATTTGCGATCCAGAAACCGGAGCTCGACGACGATAACGATGTCGCGAAGATCTTTCTTCTGAGGGAGGACGGGACTTCATCGGCGGATTATATTGCGG
This sequence comes from Lachnospiraceae bacterium, assembly GCA_021203465.1. Taxonomy (GTDB): domain Bacteria; phylum Bacillota; class Clostridia; order Lachnospirales; family Lachnospiraceae; genus Hominiventricola. Next base: position 15,387 of record JAJQBC010000151.1, read on the forward strand.
CGATGCGGCGCATCGCGGCGGTGGAGATCGTCGTGAAAAATACAGCATATGCTACAAGTCCAGTTGATGATAACAAATATACCTTCTGGAGCGGCATGACCTACGGCCTCAACACATCGGGTACCTACGGCTACTACTTCAGCTTCAGCATCAGCGACCTGCCCTCGGGCTTCTATACGGTGGGCGAATCGCTGACGCTGGAATATACCTTCTATTACTACAACGGGGAGAGCAGCTTTGAGGTGGCGACGGATGGAGGTTATTACGCCCTGCGCTCCGTCACCTACCACAGCGACGGGGATTACTACGAGCAGCTGAAGAGCGCCTCTTCGACGGCGCAGCTCAACTACAGTACGAGCGCCTCCTCCTCGATCTACTGGTTTGCGGCGGGTTCGCGAGGGCTGTCGCGCAGCTACGCGACCTCGAACAGCGGCGATGTCTATCTCACCGGCTTTACACAGTCCTGGACCCTGAGCGGCGCGCCGCTCGCGAGTTGGTACAGTGATGGAGAAGTGACACGGACGGAGGACTTAGGCTGGGGCGGCGCGGATTTAAGCGTCGGTTACGACGCGGGGCTTGTGACGGAGTTCTGCGTGCTCGCCACCTTTACGGCGACGGGATCGGTCACGACCGGCACGCTCGCGCCGGTGCTCTCGTCGCTGCCGGTCGTCACGAGTGGCCTGACCGAGGCGAAGGTGACCGTAAAGATCGGCAACTACGGCCTGATGGATTATCCGGATGGCGAGGACTTCCACCTCTATTACCTGCTCTATGAGGTGACGGATGAGACAGACAGCGACGGCATCGCGCTGCTCGAACTGAAGGGCGCGATGATCGGCGCTGCGATCGACGCCACCATGGACGGCTCCGATCCGACCCAGACGATCACGCTGACGGATCTCGAGCCGGATAAGACCTACTACCTCTATATTTATTATAAAGACAACCGCGGCACGACGGAAGATACGAAGGCGACGGCGGACAGCACGCTTTTTGCTACCGCTTATCAAACTTATGACTACACGGACGGCACCTTCACCACAGACGCGACCGTGGCGAAGCTGCTGGAGTCGACGATCATTGCAACGGCAAATTACCCGCGTTCGAACGACGCCTACAACTGCTTTACCAAGATTTCCGGACAGGGTACGCATCTCCTTACGAGTGCCTACACGGACACGGAAGGCACGGTACATGCGGCGACCTACGACTACTACTGCATCATTGAGCCGCAGGATGGGATTGAGATTTCCAGCATGAAGTTCGACCTCGGGAACGACGATCCCTACTATAGCACGACAAATGGGGATGTGAGCGGAAAGACGCTGAGCTGCTCGGTGACGGTCAGCTACATGCAGGACGAGAACACGGTGGCCTACTTCATCCTCGAGCGCTGCGCGACGAATCTCAACCAGTCCCTGCCCTCGAACTGGAAGACGGTGCTGATGCCGGAGGACTATTACAGCATCGTGACGACGGCCGGTGCAGAATCCGTGTACTGTACGCCGGCTATCGAGACAAGTAATGTCCTGAACGCAGGGCACTACGAGTACTACGCGACCTATGAGAAGGACGGCATAACGCTCACCTCGGGCAGCGACTACCAGTATACGGCGCTGGCTGAGACGGAGACGGGCTCCGGCGTCTATACGGCCTCGATGAGCCTCACCTACTACCCGATGCTGGGCGGCGTGATCGAGCCGGGCTATGTCTACCGCATGAAGGCGCTGGTCTACCAGCTGACCTACGACGGCGATGTTCTGAAGAGCGCGGAGCTTGTGAGCATAGACAGCACGGACAGCACGCAGTCCTACAGCACGAGCCAGACGACCTGGAGCGCCTACAGCTACAGCTCCGACAATCCGCTCATCAACGTGACGAACCTCGACTGGTCGAGCAATACGATTACCTGCTATATCAAGGCGCAGACCGGCTACTATACCTGGCTCGACCGCACGTACTATGTGAGATTGTGCGAGTGGGATACAACAAACAGCGAATGGGTAATTCTGGCGGATGAAGCTTCAAATGGCCAGGGCGGAACGATAAAATACGGCACAATCACCAGCGGAGGCACGGCAACGTCCATTTATGATTACGCCTTCGGCGTCGAGGATTCGTCGACGCAGCTGACCTTTGAGGGGCTCGCCTCGGATACAACCTACTCGATCCAGTTCTTCGGACTGATCGACACAGACTACGACGGCTATGTGAACATTGCGTCTGATGGCACACCGCTCGCGGCGGAGTATACGACGACGCCGACTTTCGCGCTTCTGGAAGGCTGGTACCCGACGAGTGATAGCAGCCAGGATTCCAAGTATGACGACGGCAGGAGCAGCAACCTCAGCACCCTGAATACATATTATTTCGGCGACGGTACCAATGCTGCAGAGGGCAACCTTTCCGACATCCTGCTCTGCCAGTCGAGATCGGTCACGACCATGAAAGCGGGCACGACCGCGACGATCGGCAGCTACTACGACTACAACGTGGTTTCCGCCACGCAGCTGGAACTTTACTTTGAGGACGCGGCGGGACTCGCGAGCACCTCGATCAGCCAGATCGAGTGGACGCTGCACTACGTGGGTATCACCGGCTCGCAGGAGGACCGCTCCGGCACGACGAGCTCAGTGAAGAACACCTACAGCTCGAGTACGACGCTCACGGACGACGTGACGGTCACGATCACCGACAGCGGCACGAATTTCCAGCAGAACGGGCACTGGTACTTTACATTGAAGATTACCTACGCGGACGACACGGAGGAGAGCGTTGACTCGTGGGAGATCGAATTCACGGAGTTTTGACGGGATGGCGATACCGGCGGCATGCGGGTATCCGGCTTACAGCACATAGAGAGAAAATGATGAGGAGGAATGTAATATGAGACTACTGAGCGGTCAGGTAAAACGATTGATCGCCGTCTTCGCGGTCCTCGCGCTCGGCTGTTTCTCGGTCGTCGGCGTGGCGGCGGCGCGCGTGATCGGCAGCCGCGGAGAGAGTGCCGGCGTATCCGCGTCCAGCGTTGTCTACGACAATGCCTACAACGCTGTGGAGATGGATGCGGAGGGTGTCGTCAGCAAAAACTGGGACGGCTCCTACTATCTGAGCAGCGGCGGGACAAAATACAGTCTGGGGACGAGCAGTGTGATCTACGACAGCGCGAGCAACGAGGTGATGGTGCTCGGCGGCGGCTACCAGATCTACGAGGACAGCAGTGTGCGCGTACTTGACGACTTTGCGACGCTCTCCTGCGCGGGCACGAATTACGTCAAAATGTCCGACAAGGAATATCTGATCACTGGCGGCAATATCACGGACGACGGAGGTTACGTCTCGACGACAGACTACCTCTATATGACGCTGGACAGTTCGAACAATACGCGCCTGCTGAGCGCGGATGTCAATGTGAAGATCGTCGGCACCGTCACTATCAGCAGCGACGCGGGGATCAGCTTTGACGTCGCGGATGCGACGGTCTCCTTCGGCGACAGCCTGATCAGCGTCGCGAATGCGATCAGCAGCTACGCGAACGCGAGCTCGTCTGACAGCACGACCGTCTCAGCCTCCGAGAACGGCGTCTACGATATCACGATCTACGGCGGCAACGGCGGCGCAGGCGGCGATGGCGGCAGCGGCGGAACCGGCGGCACGGGCGGCACAGGCGGCACAGGCGGCACAGGCGGCACGGGCGGCAATGGCGGCGCGGGCGGAACCGGCGGCAGCGGCGGAACCGGCGGAGACGGCGGCACGGGCGGCGCGGGCGGCAACGGGCTTTCGGCCAGCAGCGTGTCGGTCTCGACGTCCTCCTCCTACATGTACCTGCGCAGCATCGAGGCGACGACCTACGGCGTCACAGTGAATTACCTCGTCGTCGACGGCGCGGCGGAGTACGAGGTGCCGACGGTGATCGCCTATCCCTACGGCGGGTTCACCGATGCGGCCGCGGCATACGAGGATTATAAGACGAACGGCAGCGACAGCACCGCGAAGGCGATGGTCGTCTCCGAGGACAATACCGTGGCGGAGCTCACGGGCCTGACCTACGGCACGCGCTACATGCTCGCGATCGGAAACGCGAGCTCGGACGGCAGCTTCACGCTCTGCGACTCGATGTCCTTCACGACCGAGGACCTGACGACGACGCTGCAGGTGAGTTCGGTGAACAACAGCTCCCTCGTCGTGAGCGCCACGATCACGAGCGGCTTCGAGCCGGCCAGCGGCTACAGCTTCTATATCGCGGTCTGGGACAGTGATACCAGCGCGGAAGCCTGCCTTGTGACGCTGTCGACCACCGAGGTGAGCGCACTCAAGTCGAGCTCCGGCCTGACGAAGACCCTGACGCTGGACTATACGCTGACAACACTTGCGAGCAGCACCAGCACACTGCGCGTCGTGCTCTGCTACGGTACGGATCCGAGTTACACAAACGCGTCAACAGACCAGAAGTCCTACCAGCTGGTGTCGATCAGTTCTTTCAAGACGAGCAGCAACTGATGCGCCCCGCGGCCACTGTGAGAGCGGACGGTTCTCACGATTTTATGAAGTTCGCATAAACGGACCTGTCCGTTTACGATGATAGACAGAAGAAAAACACACAAAAGGAGAAAAAAGAGTTATGGAATCGGTATTGTCTGCAACGGTAGAGGCGGTCGGCCTGATGCTGGGCCTGGCGTTCCTCGGTATCGGCATCGGCCTGGGCATCCTCGGGAGCAAGGTGGCGGAGTCCATCGGACGCAACCCGGAGACAAAGAGCGACGTGATGCAGGGCGTGATGATGGTGGCGATCGTGCTGGTCGTGCTGCTGTTACTGTTATTTGCGTTTATTTTCCTGCTGCTGTTCTTTAACCCGCTGACGAGCTGATACGCGGGGGAAGGGGACGGATACATATGTGGTTACTGTTTTTTGTGGTAGTGCTGGTAATCTGCGCGCTGATGGTCTTCCTCCTGCTTGCGATCCGGCTTCTGACCGCGCAGGCGAAGGATCAGCTGAACCGCTATTTCCTGAAGAATCTCGAGACCTATGACCGCCTCGCGCAGAATAAGAGCGAGACGATCGACGAGCTGCAGAGGCAGGCTGATGAGCTCGAGACGCGGATCGGGACTATGCAGGCGCATATGGATGCGATGGCTGAGATGGACAGGAGCCGCGCGTCCGCGCGTCCGGCGAGCGGCCCTGTGGCGGCCCCGATGGCTTCCGGAGCCTCCTACCGTGACGCAGATTTCCTCAAGGACTACGCCTATGTGCGCCGGAACATGAAGCTGAACTGGAAGGAGCGCGTGCGGGAGTTGCTCGCGGAGCTGAAGGATCAGCCGGATCCGCAGCTTGCGCTTTACCGCGGGATGCTCGAAAAGCTTCCGCAGGAGCGGCTTTACGATATGCTGACGCTCTCGGACGGGGATCAGGAGGCGCTGCTTCAGGAGCTCTTTGATGAGCGTGAGCGCGAGGCCCTTGCAGAGTGGGCTGCGGAGCGGGGAGGCTTTGACCTGCTGGCGCTGCGCACTTTCCTTTCCGACTATGTGCGGGCGCACGAGGACCGTGTCTACATCCGCACGGGCAATCCGGAGGAGGTAGAGGGGCTTGAGAGTGAGCGCGTGCACGTGCTCTACGATCCCGCCGTCCACGAGGGCGTGCGCGTCTCGTATAAGAATTTAGTGTATGATTTTGGACTGTAGGAGAAATAAATGGCAAATTACGTAGAAGAACTGGTGGCAAATAAACTGAATGAGATCAAGTCGCGCACGAACGAGTACGAGGTCGGCCATGTCGTCTCGGTGCGCGAGTACATCCTCGAGGTCAGCGGTCTCGAGGGAGCGGCCTTCCACGAGCGCGTGCTCGTCGCGGGCCATTCGGAGGGCTATATCATCGGCATCCGGCGCAGCTCCGTGATGGTCGCGCTCATCAAGAGGCGCGGCGACGTCTATGTCGGCGACGAGGTAACCGCGACGGGCAGGGAGTTCTGCCTTGCCTACGACGAACAGGCCTTTGGCCACGTCGTCAACATGAACGGTGAGGATGTGCTGACGGGCAAGATGTTCGAGCACACCGAGGAGATGCGCATCGAGAACCCGACGACGCCGATCATGGACCGCACGAGCGTGAACCGTCCGCTGGAGACCGGCCTCTCCGGCATCGACCTCATCTACCCGATCGGCCGCGGCCAGCGCCAGCTGATCATCGGCGATAAGAAGACGGGCAAGACGCAGATCGCGCTTGACGCCATCCTCAACCAGAAGGACAAGGATGTGCTCTGCATCTACATCGCGATCGGCAAGATGAAGAAGAATGTCAAGGAGGTCTACTCTGAGCTGCAGAGAAAGGGCGCGATGAAGTACACGCTGATTCTGGCGGCGCTGAACGACGACCTGCCGCCGGTGCTCTCGCTGACCCCCTATGCGGGCCTGGCGATCGCCGAGAAATATATGCTGCAGGGTCGCGACGTGCTGGTCGTGATCGACGACCTCTCACGCCATGCGGACTGCTACCGCGAGATCAGCCTTCTGACCGGCAAGGTACCGGGCCGTGACGCCTACCCGCCGGACATTTTCTATACGCACTCGCGGCTGCTCGAGAAGGGCTGCCAGCACAAGTGCGGCGGTTCGATCACGATCCTGCCGATCGTCGAGACGAGGGGCGGCGACATCACCGACTACATTTCGACGAACATTATCTCCATCACCGACGGGCAGATCGTGCTCTCGAAGAAGAGCTTCGACCGCGGTGAGAAGCCGGCCATCAACTACGGCCTCTCTGTATCCCGCCTCGGCGGCGCAGTGCAGACCGGTCCGATGAAGAAGCTGGGCGCGCGTGTGCGCCGGGAGCTTTTGAGCTACCTCGAGACGCGCGAAGTCTATGAGCTGGCGAATGTGGATGAGATGGGCAAGGAGCTGCAGGACCGCTTAAAGCGTGGCGCGAAGCTCTTAAAGGGCCTGGGGCAGTACAAGTACAGCCCGCTTTCGCAGGAAGAGATTATTAAGAAATTCGAAGACATTTACGGGGAAGAAGCATGAAGGTAAAAAATGTCGTCAAGGTCATGAATTTCCACGCGCTGATCCGCGTGGACGCGGCCAAGAGAAAGGCGAAACGCTATCAGCTGATGGAGCGCGAGGTCATGTCCATGCTCGACCAGATCATGAACAACCGCAACCTCATGCTCGACAAGAACATCCTCACGCCGAACCCGGACAAGCCGACGCTGACGGTCTATCTGGGCTCGGATTACGGCTTCTGCAGCAATTACAACTCCCTCGTGAACGGGGAGATCGACCACAACCCGGGCGGCGACAAGATTCTGATCGGCAAGAAGCTGCGGCATAACGCGCAGGGCGTGCTGCTGCGCATGGATCAGGACGAGATGGAGAGCCGCGAGCGCGAGATCGAGGAAATCTTAAAGACGAGTATCTTAAGAAGGCAGCACAGTGCCATCGACGTCGTCTTCGTCCGCTACGTCAACGCGGCGGAGTGCGTGAAGGATAAGCACCGCATCTATCCGATCGAGATTCCGAAGGACTCCGCCCCGGAGGATTACCGGGACGACTTCATGATTGAGGGAGAAATCGAGTCCCTTTTGATGAACCTGCTGGCGACCTACCTCATCTATGAGATCCAGATCATCCGCACCTCGGGCTACGCCTCGGAGAACATCCTGCGGCAGAACACGACGAGCGAATCCTTAAAGAAGATCGAGGAGATCGAGGAGGAGCAGCGGATGGAGGAGCGGCGCGAGAAGCGGACCAAAGAATTCTCGAAAGTAATCGAAAATTATCAGAAAAAGGCGTATTGACAAGGGAGGCGCATGGAGAATATGAATCAGGAAACTACGCAGGCAAAGAAAGGGGAGGCGGTCGGGCGCATCATCTCGGTCTCCGACCTGAATGTGACGGTTCTCGCGACCGGGACGGCGGTGAAGAACCGGGAAATCCTCTGCGCGGACTTAAACGGGGAAGGAAGGCTCTTTGAGGTGAGCGACGTGAACGCGCAGCTCGTCTCCTGCATTCCACTGGACAATGTGACCGGCCTGAAAAAAGGACTGGAGGTCCGCCGCTATGCCGATGCCCTCGATATCGCTTACAACGACAACATCCTCGGCCGTGTCTTCAGCTCCTACGGCGCACCGATCGACGAGAAGCCGCCTGTGGAGGGGACGAAGCGCTCGGTCTACGCGCGCAACCTCTCGATGGAGGAGATCGATATTTCCGGTGAGCCGCTCTGGACCGGCATCAAGGCGCTCGACTTCTACGCGCCGATGCAGAAGGGCTACAAGATGGGGCTCCTCGGCGGCGCGGGCGTCGGCAAGACCGTGCTCATCAAGGAGCTGATCAATAACGTCTACACGAGCTCAAATTCGAACTCCGTTTTCGTCGGCGTCGGAGAGAGAAGCCGCGAGGGCAAGGAGCTCTACGACGAGATGCTCGAGGCCGACCTTCCCGGCAAGATGGGCATCGTCTTCGGCCAGATGGGCGAGAACTCCGTCGCGAGGAATAAGGCGGCATTCTCCGGCCTTACGCTCGCCGAATATCTGAGAGACGAGAAGAAGCAGGACGTGCTGCTCTTCATCGACAATATTTACCGCTATGTGCAGGCAACCTCGGAGATCAACGCCGAGCTGAACCGCATGCCGATCGAGAACGGCTATCCGGCGACGATCGAGACCGATGTGAGCGCGATCGAGGAACGCATCAACTCGACGAAGGACGGTTCGATTACCTCCTTCCAGGCAATCTACATCCCGGCGGACGATATCACCGATGAGGCCGTGCAGGTCATCCAGGGGCATCTGGACGGGCAGATTGTGCTCGACCGTAAGGTCGCGGAGAAAGGCATCTACCCGGCGATCAACGTCTTCCAGACGACCTCCGGCATGATCGACGTCGAGAAGATCGGCGAGAAGCATTATTATCTGGTCAATGAGGCGATCCGCTACCTCTCGCGCTACGAGGAGCTCGAGGAGATCATCGCGGTGCTCGGTATCGAGGAGCTCTCGCAGCAGGACGCGGAGATCTTCTACCGCAGCCGCAAGCTGCGCAACTACTTCACGCAGCCGATGTTTGTCGCGGAGAACTTCACCGGCATCCCCGGCGAGTTCGTGAAGATCGAGGATGTGTTGATCGACGTGGAGAATATCCTGACCGACGTCTACGACGACGTGGACGAGGCGGAATTTTCCTTCATCGGCTCCTACCACAACCGGAAAGGACGGAGCTAGAGAGGGATGGCGAATACGACGGAGAACCCGCGGGAGAACCGCGGAAAGATGACGGCGCGGGTGGTCGGCCTCGACTCCGGTATGCAGGAGTATACGGGGGTCAGCATCATCCGCATCAAAAGCCGTTACTACAACCTCCTGATCATGGAGGACTATATGCCGAGCATCGGCGAGATCGAGGGCGAGGTCACGATCGTGTCCGACACGGAGTCGGTGAAGCTTGAAAACATCCGCGCCTTCTACCTGCACAAGAAAAATGTGTTCCGCATCATGATCCGGGACCAAAAAGAGGAAGCAACGCAAAAAGAAGGAACCCAAAAAGAGGAAGCAAATGTACCGTAGATTTCTGTACTACATCCTGCAATTTGAATATCTGGCGCTCTTCACGGCGGTGAGCCTGATCATCGTGACGGCGGTGCTGCTCGTGCAGATGAGGGGCTTCCAGTGGTCGAGCCGGCGGCGGCTGATGATCATCACGCTGTTTTTCAACATGCCGCCGCGCTATATGGTTTACCTCGCGGCGAACTATATCCAGCTGATGTTCGTGCTCTCGCAGCTTGTGACCCTGCAGGATATCGAGCTGGCGCACCTGGTATTTCTGGTGCTGCTCGGGCTCATACAGGCGCTCGCGATCATGGATCCGGCGGAGAGCGTCCGCTCTTTCCTGGGCAGCGTGCTGCTCTACGCGGCTTTCCTGATTGTGGACCTTCTGAAGACCTACATTTTTGATCTGCGCTTTGACTGGCGGATCGCCTTTGTCTGCTTCCTGCTCTGCGCGTTTCTGGTGCTGTATTCGGTGTATTTCTTCATCAACAGCCTGAAATGCCTGGCCTCGCGGCACCTGCGGGTCGCCTCGGCTCCGCCGCGTGTGCGGAAGGAGAGGAAACCACGGCGCGTTCACCGGACCCCGGTCGAGGAGGCCGGCGTGATCGATCTGGACATTGTGGAGCTGGACGCGCTGGATGATATACCGGAGACAACGGAAGTGCTGAAAGCGGCGGAAACAGGCGCAGCAGAAGCGCCGGAAGTGCAGGCGGCGCCGGAGGCGGATATGCCGGAAACGGCTGAACAGGAAATAGAGGAAGTGGAGCCGCTGAAAGCAGAGAAAGCGGACACCACGGAGGAGTGACATGAAAAAACCGAGCATCGATTTTACGGAACTGAAAAAGAGACGGCGGGAGATCATCGTCCCGCTCGCGCTGATGGCGGGGCTGCTGGTCGCGATCTTTATCGTCGTGCAGTTTCTGGGCAGGGCGGAGCGCGTGACGATCGACGAGACGCTCTACCAGTATATCTTCGAGACCGCCGATGTCTATTCGGACGGCGTGACGATGAAGAAGGACGAGGATTCGGTGCTCATAGACTATGGCCATCAGACGGTGACCTCGAGCGGTTATCCGCTCTACTTCCAGGGGCAGGATAAGCTCATCCTGACGGAGAGCTTCCTCTACCTGCAGCGGGACGGCAATACCGGCGGCAAGGTCTCCTATTTTACGGAGATCACGGCTCTGGGGAATGAGACATTCCAGCTGGACGACGGCGCGAACACCACGCTGAAGGGCGGCATGCTGCACAACGGCGGGGACGTCTTTATCTTCCTCGAGCCCGCCACAGTGGAATACAATGGCAAGACAAAGGAAATCGCGGAGTTTTCCTACGTCGTCTGTTTTCAGGGGCAGAGCATCCTGATCTGGTCCTACGGCGATGAGGAGGCGGTTCTCGAGGATCTCGACGGCTCGGGGGCATCCGTGATGATGGAAAACGGAATCGAAGTCGATGTTGCGAACGACGTTTACTATAGAGCGAACGGGACGAAGTATCTGCTCTTCACAGACCCGGATATCTTCGACCCGGTGAGCACGGCACAGGAGGAGTGAATATGGGAAAGATAAGGCCTGAAAAAGAAAAGAAAGAGAGAAAGAAGAAAGCGGTGGCAGCGACGGCGACGGCGACGCGCTTTTCTTTCAAAACCGTGGCGGACCTGCGGCTTCTCCTTGCCGTGGCGCTCGTGGTGCTGGCGGCGATGGGCATCTTCGCCTGGGCCTTCCGCCAGATTCACATCGGCTATGTCGAGGAGGACGGCTGGGTGGTCAGCTCCTCCGAGGTCTACAACAGCCTGAATTCCGGCGCGGAGGAGGGGACGAAGATCCTGCTCACCTCTGTGAAGAGCAACGACGAGGTCATCTCACGCGCGGGCAGCTACTACGTCGGCGCGGACATGACCGAGTATGAGTCGGCCTATCCCGTCTGGTCGAACGGCGGGCAGAGCCTCTACTTCCTCGACGACAGCGCCTCGCTCGTCACCGAGGAGTTTGAGCTGCTCTCGACCTGGGGCGGCATGTACGTGGCGGACGGCAGCTCCTTCAATGAACTGCACGAGCAGGTCGACGAAGAGACGATCTATCTCGTGAAACTGAAAAACGGACTTTACCAGAACGCGCTCGCGATCCGCTTTGCCTCCTCGAATTATGAGCAGACGATGCAGATCTATTCGGCCGCGTCTTTTTCAGATTCTTATGTGCGCTGGTTCTCGCAGAGCAGCGGCGAGCTGAGCTACCATGAGATCAGCGACCCTTCCGACCTGACGGTCTATATCGGCGATGCGAGCTACAGCTACGCGGAGTTCCTCGAGCTGCTGCGGGGCGCGGGCAAGACTCAGACGGCCTCCGACGACGAGCAGGCGACCGGCTCGATCACCGGTCCGGACGCGGAGGAAGCCGAGCAGGAGACGATCACCGGCACCGACACGGGTGAGACCGTGAAGACAAAGAACCAGAAGGGCGACAGCGGCGACAAGGGCACGGCGGACAAGGAGAGCTCCGTGACAGCGGACGCCACAGAAGGCACGGCGGAAGGCGCATCCGGCGCGGCAGCCGCGTCCTCCTCCTCCGGCGGCAGCACCTCCGGCAGCGGTTCGGGCGGCGGCGAGGCGGAGAGCTCCGCGGAGGCTTCCGGCGCGCGCAGCAGCGCGGCAAGCACCTCGGGCGAGACCGCGGATGCGGACTGGCTGGCGCCGGACGTACAGCTCGTGATCACGCGCATCGGTGCTTACGATGTGGAGTTTGAGGTCTACATCACCGATGAGAGCGGCGTGCTGCGGAAGGCGACGATCAACGCGAACTGGACGGGCACGAACGGCGAGAGCAACGTCCGTAAATCTGTGCGCGAGGACGGTACTTACACCATCTCCAATCTCGAGACCGGCAAGACGGTCACGCTGACCGTGACCGCAAAGTACCGCAACAGCGCGGGCGACTACGTCGAGGATGTCTGTGCCACGCTGACCTTCACGACGCTCACGATCGCGGCGGGCACGAATACGCTCTATATCGACTATACGGCGGATCAGGAGACCCGCGACGAGACAGTGTATAACAAGGAAACCGGAGAATACGAGTATCCGGGTTACGACGAAATCTACGCGACCCAGATCGAGATTCAGGATCTGCGTGTCTACGAGGGCAGCGACGGGCAGATGGCGGAGGACGCGTCCACGATGGACTATGTCCGCTACTTCTACGTGCGCGTCTATGCGCGCGACGGTAATACGGCGGGCGATACGCCGGTGCAGTCCTACCTCCTGAGTTCCTCCGAGCGCACGCGCGTGATGAGCGAGGGTATCGACTGGCTCTCCGACTCCCTCTCGGCGCTCTATACAAGCACGGATTACCGTTATGAGTTCGAGCTGCTCGACCGCTACGGCGAGTCGATGAAGGTCGGCTACGGCACGGTCAGCGACGATGGGACGGTCACGAAGAATACCAGCCGCTATGCCTCCAACGGGACGACTGCGCTCACGTATCAGGACGAGAGCTGTGACCGCAACGCCTACACCTGCGCGGCGGATCCGAGCGGGAAGCTGACGCTCGGCACCTCGACCTATGACAGCCAGACCATCGCGGTGAAATTTACGAACGCGGCTTCGGACAGCTCCTCCAGTCAGGATGAGGGCGGCGCTACGATCAGCGAGCTCTATCTCGTCGAGAATGAGACTGCTTACGGCCGCTTCATCCTCTGGAACACGGACGGCGACGACATCACGGGTGAGATCGGCACCGCGGAGCTCACCGACAGCACATATGCGCGCTACAGCCTGCTGGCGAAAGCCACGACGGAGCCCTATGTGAACAGCGAGGGCGAGACCGTCACGGATGACTACGAAGCCTATCCCGGTGTAACCGTGGACGGCGTGACCGAAAACAATGTCGGTACCTACGACAATGGGACGGAGTTCACCTGGACGAAGATGAAGATCCCGGCCTTCGCGGGCTCCACCTACACGATCAAGCTCTACGCCTCCTACGACACGGGCAACCGCGAGGGCACGCAGTACGGACAGCTGCTCGCGACGCGCAGCAACGCCCGCACGGCTTCCCTGAGCACGCTCGGCAGCGTGAGCTTCACGCGGCAGAATCTGGACGCGGACGACGAGAGCGCGACCTTCAGTTACACCTCCAGCCTGCCCTCCACGAGCCTGCAGCCGCTGCTCTACAAGTATGAGTATGATCTCACGGACGAAGACGACAATACGGTCTTTACGCTGCTCATCTCGAAGGACTACGAGGAGATCTCCTCCTCGCAGCAGGGCATCTGGCTGACAGCCGGAAGCTACTCGGTCGAGGCCGCAGACTGGACGCTGAATTACAGCTTCCCCTACACGCAGACGCTGGGCACGACGACGAGCTCGCATGTCGTGAGCAGCACGATCAGCTACGCAGACGGTGTCTTCACGCGCACAGTGTATGTGGACGGCGAGGATCGAAGCTATACCTTTACCTACCCCGCCTCGGGAACGATTGACACGACAAACGATGATGCGAACGAACTGATTCTGGCGCAGCTGATGGAGATCCTGGAGGAGCTGGATAGCTACAGTACCGTCGTCGACACGAGTCAGGAGTCGTCGACCACCGGCATCACCGACGGCACCGCCACGGTCTCCCTGAGCTTCAAGAAGATCACAGATGACAACGATTCGACCCGCGTGCTCTTCGACGCGGACGAGGATTACAGCTTCTCGCTCACGGCTTCGGAGCTCCTCGCGGCCTGCACGGACGTTCAGGCAGACACGGACACCGCGGCCTCGGAGAAGACCTGGGGCTACACCTGGCTCTACGCGCTGAGCGCGGAGCGCGCGCAGCTCTCCCTCACGGTGGGGAACCTCGCGAGCTCCTCGACCTACACGGCCTCGGCCTGCGCCTATGCCTGGCAGACGGGCAACTATACCTATACGGACGATGAGAGCAGCGACGCCGAGCCGGCGCTCGTGGCGGTGACGACGACGGATGCGAGCCTCACGGTGATGACCACGAAGGCGGAGCCGGAGGTCTACATGGACGTCTTCGCGACATCCTCGGAGATCACGCTCTACGGCTTCTATGTCTACGACCCCGACGAGGCGATCATCGCGAAGCGCAGCGGCCTCGTGCCGACGGTGACGGTCAGCGTCTACCTCGTGGATGACTCTGGAAATGAGACTCTCGTGGCGCAGGAGACGGTGACGGATATCGCGACGACGGAAGAGGAGACCGAGAGCTATGCGCAGGATCTCAGCTTCGGCGGCCTTGTCTCCGGCGCGACCTACTATATCAGGGTGACGGCTGACGCCCTCGACCTGACGGCGGACGGAAGCAATACGCAGTACAACTATCTGATTGGCGAGGATGAGACGAATTCGAAGTACGTGAGCGCCGGTACCTGGGCGACCACGCTCGGCGCGGACGCGGAGACCGGGCTCTTCCTCGAACGCGTGGAGGAGAGCGACCCCTATACCCTCGAGGGCCAGCTCATCGACTACACGACGGCGGACGCCCAGATCGCGGCGGGCACGGAGGGCGGCTGGGAGGTCGGCTATCTCACGACCAGCGGTACGCTGAGCGCGAGCACCAGCTACCGTACGACGCCCTATATCGATCTGCGCGCACGCGATGAGAACGGCAATGTGGATACCACCTATGAGCTGAGCGAGTCGGACATCTTCCTCGGGCGGAATATCTACTATATTATCGCGCTTTATGATGAAAGCTACAACTATCTGGGCTACGCGCGCTCTCTCTGAAGCAGCAGCACTAACAGCACCTCCTATACGACGCAGATCTTCCGCCTCTCGGGCGGACCGCTCATCAGTGGCTCGTCCTTCGAGCTCTCCAAGGTCGTCTACGCCCGCGTGAGTATCTATAATACCTATGCGAATGAGGCGTATTTTGGCAGGCTGGACGAGGACTACTTCACGACCACGAAGGCGGCGGACGCCGAAAGTGCAAAGCTCGGAGACGACTATACGGATGTCTACGGGCAGGTGCTGAACAGCGAGGATCAGTGGAGCGAGTATATAACGGTCGGGACGACGGAAACAGATGCCGACAGTTATTATGACGTAAATATTCCGGTCTCGGACAGCAATATCGTCATGCTCACGGGCAAGAGCGGCACGAGCTCGATCATCCGCGGTGTGAAGTTCTATGATAGCAGCGGAGTGATCGGCTCTACCATGGGCATGACGGGCGCCCTGCTCGTCGTACCGTCGGGGACGACGTACATGAAGCTGGAATACAAGTCGTCCGACAGCTCCGCGGTCGGCCTCGGCCTCTACATTCTGAATGACGGCGGCGATATCGCCGATGCCTATAAGGCGCAGATGGGGAGCATGACCGCTACGAGCGGTAAGAGCCTGAGCACCAGCAGCGGCAACAATACCACGAGCTCCAGCTCACTGATCGAGGTCACCGATAGCTATATCGAGGTAGAGCCGGGCGATCTTCTGATGATCTCGAACCAGGCGCAGGTTATCGCGCTCTACGACAAAGATGAGAACTTCGTCAGCTATACGCAGGGCATGTCGAGCGGTTACAACTATCTCATCGTGCCGGATGGCGTATACAAGATCCGTTTTGCCAACAGCATCTACAGCACAAGCGCGAACTGGGACATCGCAGACGGCTATAAGATCCTCTTCCTGAACTGCGGGAGCGTCAAGAAGGTTTACGAGAGTAAACTTACGGCGGATGGGTCGGCGGTCTACAAGAGCTCCGCTCAGCTCTACGCGAACCTGCGCATCCATATCAGTGATCCGAGCGGCACGGAGAGCTCGAACTTCGCGGGCTATGGAGATACGAGCAGCCAGTTCTGGCTGCGGGTTTACAGCGCCGCCTATGACTCCTCGGCGACGGACGACGAGGTGAGCGACGAGACGCTGGAGGCGGGCGGCTATACGGACTACGCGTTGACCGACATCACGCTTGTAAACAGCCTCGCGAGCGTCAACCTCTGCCGCTTCGTCCCGGTGGCGAAGAGCATGAGCTACCGCGTGGAGCTCTGGGCGACGAAGGGCAGCTCGCTGCAGAACGTACAGCTCGGCAAGGCTTACTTTACGGTGGACAGCTCCGGCACGCCGGTCTTCGGCCTCAGCAGCGAGGCGCAGATCTCGAGTCTGCGCAGCAGCACGGAGAGCTTCGTGCTGACGCAGGATGTCTGCTTTACGGACAATACCAATCTTAACGGCGGCACCTTCTACGGGACGCTCGACCTTCAGGGGAACACGCTTACGACCTCGAAGGGCGGGGTATACCTGTTCGAAAATATCGGTTCCGCCGCGAAGCGGACGACGGTCATAAAGAACGGTACGATCGCGGTCGACTATGAGCGCACAGAGGGCACGATTGCCCGGATCACCTATCAGTGCTACGGTACGATTAAGAACGTGCTGTTCAGCATCGACGCGGCGAATCCGATCTTGAGTGGCTCGGGCAGCACGGCGGTCTACGATAACAGCATGTGGACCTCGGAATACAATACCTATTTCATTACCCTTAACTACGGTACGATCCGCAACTTTGCGGTCGAGTACGTGTCGGATCTGGTGAGCTGCTGGTACGCGGGGCTGATCTACAGCAACAGTGGGACGATCGAGAACGGCTACCTCTACGGCGACGGTTGCGTGCGCGGCGGTTCCTATGTGGGCGGCCTGGTGACGGTCAACAATGCAGCCGGTACGGTGCGCGGGATCTACAGCACGATCGACGCGAAGGCGAATACGACAACGGCCGGCTCGAACAACCTGAGCAGCAGCAGTAATATCAAGACGGTGGCTTACCTCGGCACGGTGATCGGCGTCAACAACGGCACGGCGGACGGCATCCTCGCGACCGGAGACGTCTATACCTATACGACGAGCCGTTCCGGCTCGAACTACCTCTTCTCCGATGAGGAGGTCTATACGAACTATGGATGCGCGGTCGGCAGGACCGGCTCGAAGAAGGCCACGACGAACGTGTACTACGCGACGGTCGGCTCAGGAGAGCGCAACAACTACTCCTCCAGTTCCTACAACGAGCGCGTGGAGGCGGGCCTTCTGGCGGATTCCGAGTGGTGGCTTGAGCTCTGGGAGAGCGTGAGCGCCTTCGGCCTCGATGAGGATGAGATCGACAGCCTGCTGGAGCTCGGCTGGTACCCCTGGATCAGCATGGGCGTGGCGGCGGACAAGTACAGCATCCTGTAGCCCTATCTCGAGCTCGACATTGCCTCCTCGGCGAGCTTTGACCTCGTCAAGGCGGAGCTGGACTATATGGAATACGACGACGAGGGCTTTGAGACGGCGACGGTCACCTTTACCTTCCTGAACCCCTCGAACTATACCGTGATGGCGGTTACCTCGAGCTATCTCTCGATCGATGTGATCGACGACACGCAGGAATTCGACGAGCAGAGCGGTTTCTGTACCGTGCAGGCGACGGTGACGGTCAATAAGTCCTCGGGTAAATATCTGGACAGCTACGACATCGCGACGGTCCGCTACAAGCGTACCGCGACCAGCAACGTGCAGAACTCCGTGCGTTATACGGTCACCGGCTACACATCCTCGAACGGCAGCCGCACGATGGACGTGCCTTTCTACTATCCGCTGCACGATGCGGAGGAGTGGACGACGATCTTCACCTCGGATCGCGCGGACGAGAATTTCCGCATCTGGAACTCGGAGGAAGGCCTCTCACGCAGCGACCCCGACGCCTACGACTGGAACTTTAACGGATACTACACAGACAGCGACGGCAAGGTGGTCTACTACCAGTCGGCGAAGACCTTTACCTTCAGCGGCAGTCTCGACGGCACGATGTTTGCGCAGAATGCGGAGACCGGGAAGTGGGAGGAGGCCTACGATGAAAACGGTGCGCTGAAGACCCATGTGCTTACGAACATGGTCGACTACACGTTCAGTTACAATTCGAGCGGCGCGGTCAATTATGCCTACTGGCGGGGGGCGGTCTTCCCCACGCTGAGCGGCAGGATTACGAACCTGACGGTTCAGAATTATACCTCCGGCGTGCTCAGCAGCAGCCACAGCAACAACAGCAGCATTACGGCAAAGGTGAGCTCGCTCACGGTCAGCGGTAACAGTACGCTGACAAACATCGGTTTCATCGGACAGCTGAGCAGCAACTCGGAGCTGGAAAATGTACATATCATTGGCGCTAAGTATGCGCCGGAATCCAGTAAGATGAGCACGACGAACCGCATCGGCGGTCTGGTCGGCTACTCGGTGGGTTACAACAACTATACGAACTGCTCGGTGACGGACGCCCGGATCTCTACCGCGGACGACAACAAGAGCAAGCTCTACGTGGGCGGCCTCGTCGGCGTCAGCAGCAGCTACGACAGCTTTACGGGCTGCTTCACGGCGGACCTGACGCTCGAGACCTGCAGCTCTTCGGTGAGCACCTTTGACCCGCAGGGCATCGGTGGCCTGGTCAGCTACTCGACCTACGGCAGCTACAGCGGCTGCTACAGCTCGGGCACGCTCGACTCGGAGCTGAGCTACACGGGAGGCCTCATCGGGCGCACGCTCAGCACGACGGACGTCGCCTGCTGCTACTCGGCGATGAATATTACCCTGAACGGCGCGAACAGCGGCGGCCTCATCGGCGCGAACAGCGGCACGCTGACGCTGCAGAACTGCCTCTACACGGGAGCCCTGAGCGCGACCTCGACCTCCGGCACGGTGCATCTCATGCTGGGCGGCAACAGCTCGGCGGCGACGATCGAGGGCTGCTATGCCTACCAGCCGAATCTTGACAAAGACAGCTCGCTGCTCGACGGCGACGGGCTGACGCTGCTGACGGACGACGGCACGCTGACGACGAGCTTCTATCAGACGCTCTTTGGCAGCGAGCTCTACGTCTATACGTGGAGCGTCGGCAGCACCGACTGCAGCACCGACAGCGGTTCGGAGCCGCAGTATCTGCCGGGCGTGGCGGCGGACGGCCTCCTGGCTCTTGGTCAGGTGCTGGATGAGACCTGCTATGTGCCGACAGTCGTGGCGGACGAGCTGGGGATCAGCGACATCTGGGCCTTTGAGACGGGCGACCGCCAGACGATTTCGGCGGTAACGGGCAGTCCGGTGAGCGCGAGCGAGGGCTTTACCGTAAGCGGAATGAATGTCAGTTACACACCGAACGATATCGAGTTCACGCTGAGCCTGGGCAGCTACGGCTATACGGTCGCGACCATCGAGATCGACGGCCTTGCGGCGGGCGAGATCGAGTGGACGAATGAGAATAAAAATTATACGGATAATACAAACTTTGATACAAAGGGCTTCACGACGGGCTCGAAGTTCTACGCTTATCAGGTGAAGGATGGCACCAGTACAGGGGATTACCGCATCAGCCTCTACGGCGCGGAGGTGGTCTCCTACCAGGATACCTACAGCATCACCGTGACGCTGACGAACGGCATCGTGCTCAAGCAGAGCTTCCAGTTCCGCAATTCCGCGGGAGTGGAGGAGGCGAAGTACCTCGAGATCTCGGACGCCATCGCCTGGAACCTCTACTTCGGTAGCGAGGGCGAACTCGACGATCTGCTGGCAGGCGGCGCGTATACCACTTATACAGGGTATTCAGATCTTAAGACAAACGCAGAGGAAGTGGCGGATCTGCTGGACGACTATTACGGCTATACCTACAAGGGTTATGCGGCCTCCTCGATGAACATAAAGATCGCGGGAACGATCGACTTCAGCGTGCTGGACAAGCTGGAGACATATCTGGCGGTCTCCGAGTCGCCGGTCATGAACGTGCAGGCGAACAATGTGCTCGGCGAGGACGGAGCCGGAGCCTCCGTCACGAACCTGAAGGAGACGGCGCTCACGACCACGACCTATGGCCTCTTCAAGACGATCTCCGGTTCGCTCACGGGCGTGGACTTCTCCGACTGCACGCTCTGGTGGGCGAGTTCGGTGGGGCCGAGTAACGCGGACCTTGTCGGCACGCTCTCGGGCGGCATGACAGACTGCGAGTTCAGCAATATTACGCTTGCACGCGGCGCTTCCTATTTCGGCGTCGTCGGCAATGGCAGCGGAGTCTTTAAAAATATTACGCTCTCGAATGTTTCGGTCGACACGGACGGAAGCTATGCGGGCGGCCTCGTCGGCGCGCTGCACGGCGACCTTGTGGGCGTGACGGGCAGCGGCCTCGACGTGACGGGCAGCAGCTACGTCGGCGGCCTTGTCGGCATCATCTACAGCAGCGAGCAGGAGACGAGCGGACATGAGCTCATCGGCGGAACGGATTATTCGGAGTCGGCGGAGGGAACGACATACACTGTCGGCGGCTGGTACGAGACATTTATGAGCGATACGGGCAATTACCCCGCCTCCTCGAGCAGTGAATACTGGTACCGTGACAGCCTCTCCTACGACTATGCACTTGTCGACACGATTTCCGTCGCGGATGTGGCGGTGACCGCGAAGACGGGCTATGTGGGCGGCATCGCCGGGCAGCAGACCTATACCAAGAGCACGAACGTGGGTTACGGTTATCTGATTGCACAGCACCTGACGGCGAAGGATGTGAGCGTGTATGGCAGCGGCTCCTATACGGGCGGTCTTTTCGGATTCACGCGGACTGCCATGGTGTACGATGTCAAGGCGACGAGTGTGGCGGTGGAAGGCGGCACGTACGGTTCCGGCGGCCTCTTTGGAAGCGTGTACGGCTCCACTACGTATGATTACTCGGCCTGCAACAGCTCCGGGGATCGGGTGCAGTACTTCCTGAGTGTATTGTACGATATTGCGTGTACGGACATCTCCGTGAGCGGCTCCGAGCAGTATGTGGGCGGCATCTACGGTCTGGGGAACTCGGCGACAATCCTTGACGCCGTGGAGATGAATGATGTCACCGTACTGGCGGCGGCGACCTACGTGGGCGGCCTGTACGGTTACAATGGCACTGTCGCCAATGCTTATATGAATGAGATCACGGCGAAGGGCATCTCCATCTACAATACGGGTTCCAGCTCGACGAGCAAGAAGTACACCGGCGGCCTGACCGGCCGGTACGGCTACTTCCGGGATCTGGATGCGCAGGACATTCTCGTGCTGGCTCCGGGCGACAGCTCCTATGTGGGCGGCATCTCCGGTATACACCCGAACCTGTACACTTATGCGACGGATGTTTATGCGACGGATGACAGCAACACGATGAACACTGTCAAAAATGTGCGCGTCTACGGGCGCAGCTACGTGGGCGGTATCGCCGGCTCGAACACCAGTAGCGCTATCCGTTACCTGTATGCTGACGGCATTTCCGTCACGGGCACCGGCGACTATGTGGGCGGCCTCCTCGGCTATACCACGGTGGGCGTGAGCTATGTGACAGCCTCGAACATTACGGTCGTCGGCGGCGGCGCCGCGGTGGGCGGCGGCGCCGGCAAGGCGATCAGCGGCAACTGGTCGCACTGCGATTTCTCGAACGTCACGGTCACGGCGACCGGCACGAAGACGGCGACCGGCGCGACCTCTGCGATCACCTCCTCCACGGACGCGGACAGCATCGTGAGCGGAGAGGCCGTGGGCGGCCTGATCGGCGCGGGCTATGGGAATGTGGTTCAGTACGATGCTTTCACGAACGTGAAGGTCTATGACAGCGTCTCCGGTGCGCAGTATGTGGGCGGTATCTTCGGCGTCGTCAGGGGCGGCTATCTCACCAGCTCCTCGGTCTCGAAGACGCAGGTCCTGGCGGCGAACGCGGACTACGTCGGCGGCGTCGCGGGCTATGCGCGGGGCGCGAATAACTGGGGTACCAACGCGCTGGATGCGACGGTCTCCGGAGGCAGCAATGTCGGCGGCATGATCGGTTATATGGAGAATACGAGCACGACCGGCGGCATGGGCATCAACAAGAACCAGATCAAGGCGACGGTCGTGGCCACGGGCGACAATGTAGGCGGCGCGATCGGAGGAGCGTCCTATCTCCGGTACCTGTACTGGAACTCGGTCGAGGCGACCGTGACCGGCTCTTCGACTGCGAGCGACAATGTGGGCGGCCTGGTCGGTTATATGAGCCTGGCGAGCAGCAGAAGCATGTATGACAATCAGGTCGTGAGTGTCGTGAATGGCAGTAACTACGTGAGCGGCATGCTCGGCTATGTGGACGGCACGCTGGGTACGGATGCCAGAAACAATGTTGTGGCCACGAATGTGACCGCGGCGGAAAATGCGACGACTTCCTTCTTCTATTATCAGACGGGAGACGGGGAGCATCAGGTGGATGTGTCGGGTAATTCCAGTTCCTATGGTTATCCCTACTACCTGCGGCTGTGGGAGAAGTCTTCGATAACAGCGGGCAGCAGTACGACGACGGCGATCGGGCAGACATTCTGGCAGCGTACAGGTACGAGTACCTGGGCTAAAAACAAGCTGACCTATTGGAACGCCGGGCGAAAGGGTGTCGCGCAGCTGGTGACGACGGCTGACCTTAAGAATACCACGGCGAACCCGGTCATCAGCAATACTACTTATACTTATAAACACTTTGACAGCTCCTGCTATGGCCTTACCCGCACGACCTACAGCTTTACCGTGACGACCGAGAATGACACCACCACAGTGAGCGTGCCGAACAGCGGACTGGTGGCGACTTCCGAGTACTGGAGCCTGCTGGGCTTTGAGACGAGCCTGACGGGCGGCAGCAAGATCTACCTGCCCTCGCCGATCAACCCGCTGCGCCTGAGCGTGGATCTGACGGAGAACCTGAACGAGAGCAATTACTACACCGGCAACAGCAAGGTGACAAGCTCAACGAACGGCTATTACTTCGGCTCAGCCAGCCTGATTTCGGCGAGCGTGGAGACAAATCCGCTGGTGCTGAGCTACTCCCTGACCGACGGCATCTGCGTGCCGGGCACGAGCGGCTCGATCCTCTCGGAGACCGGTACGGCCAGCTCGAGCACGACGGTGGCGACCGCACCGACGCTCAGCATCGCGACGGCCCCGCAGGTCTACGCGACGGGCGCTTACACCCTGAACGTCGAGTTCAGCTCGACCGACTCCTATGCGGGCGCGTGGGTCGGCGTCTATACAGATTACGGAACGGAGGATGAGGAGGAGCTGGTATATACCTTCTTCGCGAACAGCTCGACCCTGAGCTACAGCATGGTCTACGATTTCAGCACCGACATCACGATCGTCGTCGCGGACTGCGGACCGCTGGCGGGCGGGGACGATACGCTGTATGTTTACGATGCGACTACGACGGAGGGTTACACAGAGTACACGACGGGTACGCAGCAGATTGTCAACGAGATCAGCCTCGACGCCGGCAGCCTGTGCAGCCGCGTGGTTCTCAGCAGCGGTTACCTCTATGTGATCGGCAGCGACGGGCAGGTCTACCGCTATAAGACGACTTATGACAAGGAAACGCAGGATCTGGTGGCGGAGGATGACAACGGCTTCATCCACATCTACGCTTCGAGCTCCGATGTACTGGCTCTCACCGGCGCGGGCAAGATTGTCCGTATAAGTGATTCGAGCACGGATACCCACGTTGGCTATACGGTGAACGTCGTCGCCGGAGCGGTGGCGGATGCCAGCTTTACGACGGACTCCGGAGGCACCGGCAGTGTCGGCGGAACGCAGACGGCGAGCGCGGGGCAGGCAGTGGGCAGCGCATCATCAACTGTCAACGAAGCTGGCGGCAGCTGGGCTGTGGCCACAGTGAGCGGAGGTGACAATGTCATGATGACAGGGAGCAGCGCGAGCGAGGGGATCCTCCTCGCCGACGCGGCCTGTGAGAGTATAATAGCGGGTGCAGACACCTGTACGCAGCACTATCTGGTGGGGAAGGACCTTCTGACAGGGGAGCTGAGCGCGCAGCTGCGGCTTTATGCGACGGCAGATCAGTCGGAGGAAAGTTCCTCCGGCAGCACGTCTGACAGCTCGACAGAGAGCACATCGGGCACGACGTCGACGGACAGCTCGGGGAGCGCAGTGGATGCGACATCCTCCGGGAGCTCTGCGGATAGCACCTCGACGACAGACAGTTCGACGAGCAGCTCGGGGAGCGCAGTGGATGCGACATCCTCCGGGAGCTCTGCGGACAGCACCTCATCGACGGACAGCTCGGACGGCACATCGGATGCAACAACATCCAATAGTACGACGAACAGTTCCACAGCTACGACAACTTCGGACGGTTCGACGGGGGAGGTTTCGTCTTCATCTGGCGCGGATGAGTCGGAGAGTACGGAAAGCGCCCTCAGCGGCAGCGTGGACAGCGTCGACCTGTCGGCGGACGACGAGACGGAATCTGACTTCGATGAGAGCCTGCTCGATGCGGAGCCGCTCTTCGAGTTTGACTACGGCAGCTACCACATCTGCACCTACGTGACCTACTCGCTCATTTTCGATGAGGACGGGAACGTGACACAGCGGAACATGCAGCTCTTCGTGAAAAACGGGCAGCTATTTGCGCTGAACGCGCCGGACGAGGTCGTGCCGGGCTGCGTGATTATTGACACTTATCTTACGAATACCTATATGACCGTGCTGCGGAACGACGGCGTGATGGTCGACCTCATGGACGAGCTCAATTATCCCGACGACTTCACGAACCGCGGCATCAAGAACCTCAGCCACAACATGTACTCCGATTTAAGCTGCGTGCTGGTCGAGTATGAGGACGGCTCCGTCATCAGCTTCAACTACCTGACCGGCAGCGTTCTCTATGAGCTGGAGGCTGACGCGGAGGAGAGCACCTATACCTCGAGCTTCTGGAGCTACATCAGTTCCTTCTTCCGCGGCAAACTGGACGCGGCCTATGCCGATGTCTCGGCGGCCTACGCGAACGCGAAGGAGCTGAAGGACTATTTAAGCGATCTGCCCTGGAAGAACTGGTTTACGGCGAACAGCAGCGGCGAGTATGTCGATGGTGAAGCGGAGGGCGGTGAGACCGCCGCGTCTCTGGCCTCCGAGAGCGGTGAAACTGACGCCGAAGCAGACAGCGATGCGGAAGCGGGCGAAGGTGACAGCGCTGCCCTGACGGGCGAGGCGGCTTCCACGGCCACTTCCGGCACGGACAGCGACGCCGGGACAGGCGTCGACGCTGCCCTGACGGGCGACGGGACCTCCCTGACCAGCGTTGGCACAGCAGACAGCGGCACGGAGGCGACCGGGGACGAGAGCACGGCTCTGACGGACGAGGAACTCTCCGTGGCCAGTGTCAGCATTGACGGCGACACGGAAGCGGCGGCGGGCGAGAGCGCAGCCCTGACGGACGAAGAAGCACTCGCGGCCAGCGCCGGGACAGGCATCGACGGCGAAGCAGGCACGGTCGACAGCTCGGTTCTGACGGGCGAAGAGGCCGAAGAAACCGGCGTCGAAACAGACAGCGCTTCCGGGACGGCGGTGGGTGGAAGCTCCGCCCTGACGGGTGACGAGAGCGCTGTGGAGGAGACTGCGGCAGATGCCGCTGTGACCTCCGACGAAGCGCTGGAGAGCATCGGCACAGCGGGTGAGTCCGAGAATACCGCGGACACGGCGGGCACTTATGCGCTCGAGGACGAGCTGATCATCGCCTACGACGCGGACGCGAACGGCTATGCGCTCTACGCGGCCTCCGATCTGTTGACCGGCTCCTCCGGGGCAGTGATGAGCGTCGACAGTGCCTACAAGGATTACATCGAGAACGGCGGCGAGACGACCGCCGAGGGTACGGCGCTTCTGAGCCTCGAGGTCACCAGCCAGCAGCAGGGCGGCCTCATCATGCTGGGGCTCATCGGCGGCGCGGTCGGCCTGATGCTGGTCGTTCTGCTCGTACAGCGCTCCACGCGCCGCAGACGCCGCAGCGACCGGAACTGAGGAAAGCGGCACCGACAGCCTGACGTGGCAGTGAACCGGCGCCAACAGCCTGAAAGCGACAATAAACCGGCGCTGAAATTGTGCTCAGACAGATGATAAGACACGACCCGCCCGGGATATCAGGGCGGGTCGTTGCAATAAATCCTCTATATACTTCGTAAAATGATTCTTAGATTTCTGGAAAGGATAATCTTGCATTTCTGGCAGTATGCGGTATAATGAGCAAGTAAATAAGCAAGATAATACGCAAGTTATGAATCTGTTACACAGCGGAATTTTACGTACGCGGATACGGAGGAAGAATGGAGAATTATAAGCCGCCTTTTAATATAACAAATAAAATGCTAACCTATGTGGCTTCTGTTTCAGAAAAAATCGGAAGGATTACCGCAGTTGGCAGCCTGAATTCTAAGCCGTATCTGAGAAAGAATAACCGAATCCGTTCGATCCATTCATCCTTAAAAATTGAGGCGAATTCTCTCACACTTGGGCAGGTGAGAGATGTCATAAATGGGAAAACTGTATTGGGCGAGCAAAAGGAGATTCAGGAAGTAAAAAACGCTTACGCGGCATATGAGTTGCTGGATGAAATAAATCCATGGAGTATCGAAGATCTGAAGCGTTTCCATGGGATTATAACAAAATATGTTGTGGAGGAATCCGGCATTTTTCGTCGGGGTGAGGAAGGAGTATTCCATGGCGATCAGTGCATCTTTATGGCACCGCCTGCCAGAATGGTTCCGCAGCTTATGGAAGACCTTTTTGGCTGGATGGAAGAATCACAGAACAGTATTCACCCGTTGATTCTCAGCTGTGTGTTTCACTACGAATTTGTATTTATTCATCCATTTGCTGATGGCAATGGCAGAATTGCGCGGTTATGGCAAACGGCGATTTTATCAAAGTGGAAACCTGTTTTTGCATATATTCCTCTGGAAAGTCAGATTGAGCGATTTCAGGAGGAATATTATGCAGCGATTGCAAGGTGTCATGTGGAGGGAAAATCGAACGCATTTATAGAATTTATGCTGTCGCAGATTGACAGGATTCTGGATGAGGTTGCGGTGCAGATTGATGAAGAAGGTGCGCAGATGTCCGAATATGTCAGAAAACTACTGGGGGTCATGGAATATAACATTCCATATACAGGAAAAACACTGATGGACAGGCTGAATTTAAAATCCAGAGAGACCTTCCGCCGGAATTATCTGCATCCCGCTATGGAGCAGGGACTGGTTACGATGACGGTGCCTGATAAGCCAAACAGCCGGAACCAGAGATACAGGAGAGTGTAATCTGGTCGTTTGCCATACCTGTTTTTCCGGACAGAGATGATTATATCTGCCTGGACGAGGCTTCATTGTATCAGTGAGGATAAATGTAAAAGTAAGAAAAGCTTAGAGGAGCGGCTCGCTGATTGCGGCCGCTCCTCTAAGCTTTGTCAAAACTCCGATCAGAACATCAGAGTCGGATGATTCTCGGTGCCAATCGCGCTGGTGATAGTTCTGTGCACCCAGTTTTCCGGGGCGACCAGAATGCCGCTGCCCACCTCGTAGGGCCTGCACTGTCCAAGCGAATTCGCGACAGCTCCCAGATAGTCATGTTTATAATTCGATGTTTTCATAATCGTAATCTCCTTTCTGTCTGATACTACAACAGTTACTGGTACAGAACTGGAATCGGGAGGATTCCCTCTTCCGTTTCTGTGCCTGCATTATAGACCGAATCGGCGCAAAGGTCAACAGCATCCCTGAAAATTCGTGATTTATGCGGGAAAAACGGGATCAAAGCCCGTCCGCCGCCCGGTCATCCTGACCTGAAAACGCGCGCGCCCGCGCGTTTGATTGTGCAATTTACGGTAGTTTACAAATGCGCCTTGTGTCACATTAGTGTATAATTATTTTAGATATAAATAGAAATGATTCCTGAAATATAGCAAGCGTAAGATTGGAAATCTTATAATTGGCGGACAGAAAAATAACTGTCTACCTGATGATATTTATGGTAGACTAAAGGTATGACAGGCAGCTATTCGATCGTAGTTGCCAGGATAATGAAAAACGTTTTACAGTGATTGGGGCCTGAGTTTTGGAAACAAACGCGAAATCAGAGCGGAAAGGAGAGAATAGTTAAAATGAA
The DNA here is from genome assembly GCA_021203465.1 of Lachnospiraceae bacterium. GTDB lineage: Bacteria > Bacillota > Clostridia > Lachnospirales > Lachnospiraceae > Hominiventricola. The sequence continues at coordinate 43,863 of JAJQBC010000151.1, forward strand.
GAAAATATCGGGTGTGTTTCTTTTGGCTGTATTGCTTCTTGCGCTGACTTCCTGCGGGAAGAGCGAGGCGAACGAGTGGCAGGAGCAGTATGATCAGGGCGAGCAGTATTTGCAGGAGGAGGAAAAGGCATATGAACTGACCGGTGATGAGGAGATTGCTCAGAAGCTGGAGACGGCGGAACTGGTCATGGGCGATGAACCGCTGGTGGACGAGGATACGATCGCCTATATTGCAAAGCACACAGCGGATTTGTATTATACGGACGACACGGCGGTCGGAACGGTAAGTTTATATGTGTGTTCGGAGAAAGAAGCGATCCTGTGCGTGGAAGCCTCAGAGGATGAAGATGTATTTGATACTTCTGTCCTGTGGAATATGAAATTTAACAACAGTGAATATAACAACGGGGTTTATCAGGGCTGGTATGCCGAAATTTCCTGGAATTACGAGGACGACGGAGTCGTCAGTGAGTTCTTTTATTTTAATTATGATGAAGACATGAATGGCGATACAGAAACCGCAGGCAATGAATGGCTGCCCGCAAGCGAGACATCCGTAACGGAGCTGGACGGGAACGTATATACGCAGATGCGATTTGTGATTCCGGACGACGATACCTTCGAATTTCAGGTGCTGGATGACTACAGCACGATAGAGGGCTATTTAAGCTCCCTCGGGTGTTGACAATGCAGGGGAGGATGGGCTGCATTTGAAATCAGGGCAGCTACAGCGGCATCCGCATCACCGGTCACATTGTCATACAGTTTGATCCCCAATGACGCGAGTGCGGCCCGTGCGCCGCTGCCAATTCTGTCGCAGGTCAGGACATCTGTCTGCAGGGCATTCAGCACCTCCGTCAGTACAGCATGGCTCTGGCCATCTGTGCTGACCACCTCGGAGGATGTGATTTTCCCATCCTCCACATCATATATTTTAAACTGCTCTGTGCGGCCGAAGTGCTGGAAAATCTGGCCGTCTTTATAAGGGACGGCGATCCTTGTGACGTTATTTCCCTTCTGTCTCTGAAAAGTTTTATGGATTTCCTGCTTGTAACAATCCTCCAGACGGCAGGACTGATTTATCCCGCCGCAGAGCCGATATTCGCCGCCCTCGATTTTGAGCGGACGGCCTTCCACCAGGACATTTGCCAGCTTCTTCCGGGCTGAATCGTAGATTTTCTGGGCGGTAGTCCGTGCTACTTGCATTCTCTGGCTGCACTGTTCCTGAGATAATCCTTCTTTATCAATCAGGCGTATTGTTTCATATTCATCCAGAGTCAGGATGACAGCTTCCTTTTTCGCTTCGTCTTTTGCTGGGATAAATTCCAGCGTCTGTGGAAATCGGCAGATCATCCTGCACTTGGTTGGCCTCGACATTTCCTTCCTCCTCTTTATCTTAAATTCGCGGTCATTTTTATCATACGCTCGATTGTGACATATGTCAAGAAGCGTTGTTGACATATGCCATAAATGAAATTACAGTAAATCAGGACTCCGCCTGTTCGGCCAGACGAGTCGCTTCCTCTACAGCGCTTTCATAGCCGGTGAGAGCCGCAAAGGGGGAAAACTGCGCCGCGCGCTCTGACATGGACATATGCGGCCGCTCTCTTGAGACGAAGTGCGGCAGGTGGATGATATCCTGATAATCCTCGATTTTCCTTTTGTCCATTGCTCTGTCTCCTTATTTTTTGTGACCGCCGATCTGTGCGTTGCGATCCCTGCCGGTGGCGCCATCTTCCAGATTCATGCCCTTGAGCAGGGCGTTCTTTCCAAATTTCTTTTGAATTTCCAGAATGGCTTTTTGCCCGCGTTTTTCCTTTTCCAGTGTCAGGCGTTCTTTTTCCCTTTGTTGCTCTAGGGCGGCGTAGTCAGTAAACAGATCAAGCTGCTCCGGTTCGGGAGCCCTGACGGTGTCCTCGCTGACGGCATGATTAGCGACCACGTACATGCGCCGTACCAGCAGGCTGCGGTCCACGATACGATCGAACAGTTCCATGCTCGCGCTGGTGATCAATTTTGTGGAAGCGGTCTGTGATCCAAGGTTGATGGAGCCGTGAGCCTGCTTCGGAACTTTTCTGCCGTAGTGATCGGTGGTGATTTCGCCTTTATAGGCTTTCCTTCGCTCCGGGGTGCTCAGGTTTTCCGTATCATATCCAATGGTCAGCACAATCTGATCGGTTACGAGTTTTTTGTCTACGAGATCAAGGGAAAGGGCGTCTGCCATTTCCCGGACAACCAGTCTGGCCTTTTCGAATTCATAGGGCATCTGCAGGACTTGCCCGGAGCTGATGCTGTTGTTTCTGGGGGTATAAGCTTTGATATCGGAGATGCGGCACGGCTCCCAACCCCAAGCGTGGTCGATCAGCAGCTCGGCATTGACGCCGAATTCCTTGTATAACTGATCTTCTCCGAGGCTGTTCAGGGAATATCGGGCGATGTCGCCCATCGTGTACAGTCCTAGTTTTTCCAGACGTCTGGCGTAACCGCGCCCTACGCGCCAGAAATCCGTGATAGGCTGGTGCGCCCACAGCTTTTGCCGATAGCTCATTTCATCAAGTTCGGCAATACGCACGCCATTTTTATCCGCGGGAATATGCTTCGCCACAATATCCATGGCAATTTTGCAGAGATAAAGATTCGTGCCAATGCCGGCGGTGGCAGTGATACCGGTTTCCTTCAAAACTTCCTGTATCATTTTCATTGCGAGTTCACGGGGGGTGAGCCGATAGGTGTTCAGATAATCGCTGACATCCAGAAATACTTCGTCGATACTGTATACGTGGATGTCTTCCGGGGCGACGAAGCGGAGGTAGATCTGATAGATGTCAGTGCTGCGTTCGATATAGTGTGCCATCTGCGGGGTGGCGACGAGATAATCCACGGATAACGTCGGGTCGGCGTTTAATTCGTTGATATCCGTGGAGGAGCCGGAAAAGCTCCGCCCCGGGGCACGGCGACGACGCTCGGCATTGACTTCCCTTACTTTCTGAACGACTTCGAACAGTCTGGCGCGTCCGGAAATACCATAGGACTTCAGGGATGGTGACACGGCAAGGCAGATGGTTTTTTCCGTGCGGCTTAGATCCGCCACTACCAGATTGGTGGTCAGCGGGTCAAGCTCGCGCTCTACGCATTCTACTGAGGCATAGAAGGATTTCAGGTCGATGGCAATGTAGGAACGTTCTGACAAGTGAGCAACCTCCAAATTTACATTACATATGAAAAGTTGCTTTCAGTCTATCATGAATTTTTAAGGTCAACAACTAAAAACGAAATTTACTTTTTGCGCGAAAACAGCAGCTTGAATATTGTACGTACCAGCGGCTGAATGAAAAACAGCTGGCTGAAAAATGCGAATGGGAAATTGAAGCATACCAGCTTCAGCCAGTTCGCCAGGAAGGTCAGGATGTGAAATCCGTTGTAATATGGATAGTAGAATATGTCGGCCAGGAAGCTCATAGAGGGTACCATCAGGCCGACGGTGGCGCAGATCACCGCGCTCTCAAAGATCACGGGATGCGTTTCCTGCGGGTTAAAATTCATGCAGGCGAGCTTGAAGGAGAAGGGACTGCCCACGGTGCATTCCAGCAGGTAGGCAAAGCAGAACTCGATCAGGACCAACGCCCAGATTGGGAGCATGCGTCCAAACATGTAGACACCGCCCTGCGCCTGAATTGCGTGCAGTACGCTGTCAGCGCCCGTCACCTCCATGAGTGTCGTACCGTTGACGACATAGAGGCTGTAGAATACATATCCATGTACAGTGATGATCACAGTGATTAGTGCAAAAATCATTCTCTGAAACTTATTTTCCGGCATTTTCTTCCTCCCATTGAAACAGAAAAACACAAGGGGTTACAGCATCTTAATCCAGTCAGGTTTTACATCGTACCGTGATCAGATTTACGTGCATAGCACCACTTGTGTCGTTCATGTCTTATAAAATATTTAATTCTCTGTCAAAAGCTGACAGCCTGTTATTTTACAGGTTTCTGCCGGAAAAATCAAAAGGAATAATATACAAAATTTCGGACGGCGCGTTTGGGCAGAATGTCAGTAGTTTTCCGCCCGGATCTCGAAGTAGCTTTGGGAATGCCTGCACACCGGGCAGGCCTGCGGAGCCTTTGTGCCGACGATGATGTGGCCGCAGACGCGGCACTCCCAGACTTTTACCTCGCTTTTTTCAAACACGGCGGCGGTCTCTACATTTTTCAGGAGGGCGCGGTAGCGCTCTTCGTGATGCCGCTCGATTTCAGCTACCATGCGGAAGCGGGCGGCCAGTGCCGGGAAGCCTTCTTCCTCGGCGGTTTTCGCGAAGCCGGCGTACATGTCGGTCCACTCGTAGTTTTCACCGGCGGCGGCCGCGCTCAGGTTGTAGGAGGTATCCCCGATGCCGTTCAGTTCGTTGAACCAGAGCTCGGCGTGCTCCTGCTCGTTCGCGGCGGTTTTCAGAAAAATATCTGCGATTTGTTCATATCCTTCTTTGCGCGCGATGTCGGCGAAGAAAGTGTACTTATTTCTGGCTTCGGACTCGCCCGTGAAGGCAGTCATCAGATTTTTTTCGGTCTGCGTGCCGGAATATTTGGTCTCGGGTGTAGGATTGGGTTCCGGATTTTTATTCATGTCTGGCTCCTTTCGGTGAAGGGCAGCGTCTGACGCGGCATAATTGTCTGTTTTCCGGAATAGACTGGGAAAAAGAACTGCGCGGTGGAAGCTGTCCTTGAAATTTCTTTTATATCTTTCCGATTTTATTATACCCATTCTTATCTTTTATATCATTGCATATGGGCTGGCAGAGAAGATTCCGGTCTACGATGAGTTCGTCACAGGCGCCAAGGGCGGAATTCGGACTGTCCTGAAGATTCTGCCGACGCTGGTCGGGCTGATGGCGGCGGTCGGAATGCTGCGCGCGTCGGGCTTTCTGGATTTTGTTGCGGAGCTGTTGGGCGGTGCGGCGGAGTTGCTGCACTTTCCGGCGCAGCTCATTCCGCTGGCGCTCGTACGGCTCTTTTCCTCCTCCGCGGCGACCTCGCTTGCGCTGGATCTTTTCAAAGAATACGGGACGGACTCCCGCATTGGTCTGACGGCGTCGATCATGATGGGCTGCACGGAGACGGTCTTCTACACGATGAGCGTCTACTTCCTGACCGCGAAGGTGACGAAGACCCGCTGGACGCTGCCGGGGGCCCTGATCGCGACGCTGGCCGGAATTGCGGCGAGCGTTGCGCTGGCGGGGATGATGTGGGTATGAATGTCAGAGTCCGCGCGTTGCGTGATTTCCCGCTTTATGCTATACTGGCGTTGACATGTAAAGGACGGTAACGCGGTATGGATGTGGATCGGGAAAAGCTTTTCAACAGCATGCTTGTGATGGTGTTCCGGGAGATCGAGGACGCGGAGCGGCGCGCGCTGATTACGGGAAATTATAAGGATATCTCGATCAACGACATGCACATCCTTGAGGCGATCGGCGTCGGGAAGCCGAAGAATATGTCTGCGGTGGCGAAGGCTATCTCAGTGACGGTTGGCACGCTGACGACCGCGATCAACAATCTTGTAAAGAAAGGCTATGTGCGCCGGGTGCGCAGCGAGGAGGATAAGCGGGTCGTGCTGCTCTCCCTGACCGGAAAGGGGCATTCAGCCTATGAGAGTCACGCGGCTTTCCATAAAAATATGATCCGGACGGTGATGGAGGGTTTTGAGGAGAACGAGCTTGACGTTCTATCCCGCGCGTTTCTGAAGCTGCGGAAATATTTTCGAAATCTCTGATGTGTCTGTCTCCTTATTCAGGAGATCTTCCAGAATGGAGAAGGGAGCCGGTCCGGTTTCCAGAAACCATTTATGAAAGTCATAGATGGTATTGTCAGGGGAGAGCTTTAGATAGCTCTCCTTTAATTCGCAGATTTCCAGATAACCCAGATAATATTTCATATAGTTGGACGACTCGGCGAGGATGTTAAGGTAAAGGGAGTGAACCTGTTCGGTATCCGTGATACCGAACGCGCTGAGATAATCCATGCAGTTTTCCTCTGTCCAGCCGGCGCTGTGGATATAGAGGTCGAGACTCGCGCAGACCGCGTAGTTGAGAGAGGAAAGCGCGCGCAGCGCATCTGCTTTCTGCCCGGAGAGGCCGAGAAAATCATAGGTGTACAGTTCGCTGTAAAGCCCCCAGCCCTCCGTGTAGCCGCCGATTTCACAGACCGAGCGGGCGGGGGAGAGCGCGGACTCGAAGGAATGCTGGTAGAGGTGGCCGGGATAGCCCTCATGTGCGAGCGTCGTGACCATATTTACATAGGTGGTTTCATAGGAAGGGTTTATGTAGATCGTATTTTCCTCCGCCGCGTCGATCGCGGGGGTGAGATAGAAGGCGGGGCTTAAGAAGTCCTGAAGGGAAGCGGGGATCTCCCGAATTTGCCAGGAGATATCTGTGCTTTCCGGAAAATCTGTGCGGATTTGCTCCTGTAATGCGTTCAGAATCTCTGCAGGAGAGCTGTCAGAAGTCGGTTCTTCGAGGAGATTTTCTCCCTCGGAGATCGCATAGAGGATCGTTTCATAGTCGTCCGCGATCTGTTCCTCGAGCAGAGTCTCGATATCCTCGAGGTCGCGATCGATACCGACAGAATAGCGCAGAAGATACTGATAATAAGAGAGCCCATCATCGTAACAGCAAAGGCCGCTGGCGTTGGTTCCCGTGCCGCGCAGTGTTTCCAGCTCCGCAGAGAGCTGTTCATAAGCCGGGAGCAGGCCGTCGAGGAGCGTCGCCTGATTTTTTACCTCATAGGTGAAGCGCTGATCTTCCGACAGAAAATCGCAGTTTTTGAGGCGCTCCTGAAAGGACTCTACGAGATAATGGGAGGAGTTAAGATCTGTGAGGGCGCGACACTGCTCGGTTACCTGATCAAGTAGCTCGTCGTTCATGAACAGGCCAAGTGCGGATTTTTCCTGCTCGAAGGCGGCCAGTTCCGCGAAATATTCCGGCAGTTTTCCGATCAGTTCCAGGTAGATGTCGATATCTTCCTGACAGCGGAACGGAAATTCTGCCAGCAGAACCGGGAGCTGTGCCTGTACGCCGAGCGTCGGTGCGAGCGGCTCCTGATAGTAATAAAAGTCGTCGGCTTTGAGCTGTCCCTCGATCCACCAGAGCAGGACGCGGGCGGTGGTTTCGTCCTTTTCCTCTAATCCCCTGTTCAGCCATTCTCTCAGCTCTGCGGCGCTTTCCCTGAGCCAGGCCTGTTCCGTGGCGGCTTGCTCTTCGTCCAGAAGGCCGAAGGATGCCGCGGCTTCTTCAATGCCGTAGGCGGACGGGTCAGCCAGGGTATAGTGCAGGCTGATTGTGCTCTGTGAGACCTCGTGGCGGAAGAACTCTGTGGAAAAATCATCAAAAGTTGTCCTGTTAAGGATCCTGATTAAAAAAAGGATAAGGAGGCAGAAAATCACCGGAATGATGCCTTTGTACAGCCGCCTGCGCATAGTCGTGCCTCGCCGTATGATCATTTCAGGACAATATATGCCGCGGGTAAGCGGAAGATTCCACAGGTCGGAAAGCAGTAACGAAGTATGGATTTGCCTGTTATAAGAGTCAGTGCAAAGTTGCAGTGGAACGGGAGGTCTGCATGGCTGAGCAGTGATGGATCGAAGAATAAAAAGGCCGACAGGGTATCGGAAGTTCCGCCCTGCCGGCCTTGCTTTCTTTAATGTTTTCTAGCAGATCTCCGCGCCTGCCGGCATCTCCTTTTCCGGCGTCAGCAGCGAGAGTTTTCCGTCCGCGTCTTCTGCGCAGAGCAGCATGCCTTCGGAGACGAGACCGCGGATCTTGCGTGGTTCGAGGTTTACGAGTACCATGACCTTCTTGCCGACCATCTCCTCCGGTGTGTAGGAACTGCGGATGCCGGAGACGATCTGGCGCGTCTGGCTCCCAATCTTTACCTGAGAACAGAGCAGGCGGTCTGCCTTCGGCACGGCCTCGCAGGAAACGATTTCGCCGACCTGAAACTGCAGCTTTGAGAAATCATCATAGGAAACGGCAGTCTTTGGTTCGAGGTCAATGACCGGTTCCGCCGGTGCATTTGCCGCCTCCTCGGCAGCGTGCCGCTCTTCAACCTTCTGCAGCACTTCCTTCACATCGAGACGCGCGAAGAGAATCTGTGGCTGATCGGTGACCTTTGTGCCGGACGGATACAGTCCGAAGCGATCCATCTCCTCCATGCTTCGAGGTGCCGCGTTCAGCTGCTCCAGAATCTTTCTGGAAGTGGAAGGCATAAAGGGTTCAAGGAGTGTGGCGCCATAGCAGATGCTCTCCACAAGGTTGTAGAGTACGGTGGCGAGCCTGTCCCTCTGCGCCTCATCCTTTGCGAGCGCCCAGGGCATCGTCTCATCGATGTACTTATTGCAGCGCTTGAAGAGGGCAAAGATCTCAGTCAGGGCGTCCGCGACGCGCAGCTGATCCATCTTCTCATTTGCCTTTGTGAGCGTGGAGAGAACGGTAGTTTTCAGATCATCGTCCACCTCTGCGCTTACGCCTGTATTGGTCACGACGCCGTCGAAGTATTTGTTTGACATGGAGATCGTGCGGTTTACGAGGTTGCCGAGCGTATTGGCCAGTTCGGAGTTCAGGCGCTCCACCATCAGCTCCCAGGTAATTACGCCGTCATTTTCAAAAGGCATTTCATGCAGGACAAAGTAGCGCACGGCGTCTACGCCGAAGAAGTCGACAAGTTCGTCCGCGTAGAGGACATTTCCTTTTGACTTGCTCATCTTGCCGTCGCCCTGCAACAGCCACGGGTGGCCGAATACCTGCTTCGGGAGCGGCAGGTCGAGCGACATCAGGAAGATCGGCCAGTAGATCGTGTGGAAGCGGATGATGTCCTTCCCGATCAGGTGGAGATCCGCGGGCCAGAGCTTTTTGAACTGTTCAGTGGAATTCCCCTCGCAGTCGTAGCCGATGCCGGTGATGTAGTTGGTCAGCGCGTCAAGCCAGACATAGACGACATGCTTCTCATCGAAGGTGACGGGAATGCCCCATTTGAAGGAAGTTCTCGACACGCACAGATCCTGCAGCCCCGGGAGCAGGAAGTTGTTCATCATCTCGTTCTTGCGGGAGACGGGCTGGATGAACTCCGGGTGGGTGTTGATGTGATGAATCAGACGGTCGGCATATTTGCTCATACGGAAGAAATAGGCTTCCTCCTGCGCGGGCTGTACCTCGCGTCCGCAGTCCGGGCACTTGCCATCCACGAGCTGTGACGGTGTCCAGAAGGATTCGCAGGGGGTGCAGTAAAGCCCCTCGTAAGAGCCCTTGTAAATGTCTCCCTTGTCATACATATATTTGAAAATTTTCTGTACCTGTCGCTCGTGATCCGCGTCCGTCGTGCGGATGAATTTGTCATAGGAGGTGTCCATCAGATCCCAGATCTCCTTGATCTGCCCAGCTACATCGTCCACAAATTCTTTTGGCGTGACGCCAATCTCCGAGGCTTTCAGTTCGACTTTCTGCCCGTGCTCGTCCGTACCGGTCTGGAAAAACACATCATAGCCCTGAAAATGACGGTAGCGCGCAATACTGTCGGCCAGCACGATCTCATAGGTATTTCCGATGTGAGGTTTTCCAGAAGTATAGGCGATGGCGGTCGTCATATAATATTTTTTCTTTTCCATTATTTCTACCTCTGTTTATCCGTTTTTCTCAGAGTAGCACACGAAGAAAAAGAAGTCAATAAAAGACCCGCGGCCTTCTTAGGAGTCGCGGGTTCTTCCGGGACGTCATCCGCCGGACAGATCCAGAAGTTCTGCCTGTTTCAGGAGAAAGCGGTATTTCAGCTGCACAGCCTGCAGCTCATAGATGGAGGAATCAATGAGATCCGGATCGATCACATTTTCAAAGTTGGAGTAGGCACGGTCTAGTGCAGATTTGGCGTCGGCGATGTCCTCCAGAAGCTGCTTCTTTCGGGCTTCTCTGAGCGGGTTTGCATCTCTCGTCTTCATTGGCTTCTCCCTTCTGTATTGGGGCAAATCGGTTTCTATCAGTATAGTCGCAGACTGGAAAATTTATACGGATTCTGGAATATTTTTCACAGAGAGCCTATATATTGGGAAAAAGGGGGCATGTCAGATGGATAAGACGGGCGGAATTTTTGTCATCGCGGGAGCCTGCCTTCTGGTTCTGTTTATGGTGACAGTGAAACGTAAGGCCGAGATCCTGCTGAATTTCTGTACGAGGGCAGTTCTGGGCGGAATTGCGATTCACGTAGTCAATACGGCGCTCGCATTGTGGGGAATTCCCTGTTTTGTGGGCATTGGTCCCTTAAGTCTTTTGACATCCGGAATCCTCGGAATCAGTGGGGTTTCTTTGCTTTACGCGGTTGCGGCGATTCGTTTTTTGTGAAAGTTGCACAAATAATTTTAACAAATTGTAAACTCTATGGACAGACGAAAAAAGAGGATTTATAATAGAGACCGTGATAAACGTTTATCTTGAAGTGGCATTTCGCCATAGGCTCACAGTTTTATTCTGAGCCGGATTCCATGAAGTATAGCAGTAAGGAGGACCAACATGGTGCTGCTGGAGGTAGCTATGTGAAAAGCACAGGTATGTGGGTTGCAGACTCTCAGGAGGCATATGCAAAGGCCTTTATGGAGTATGTCAATCTGAAGAAAAATCATTTGTTTCAGGTACGCGTCTGTACGGACGAAGAGCAGCTGAAAAAGATTCTGTCCGACGAGGAGATTGAAATATTGCTGATAACAGCAGAGTGGTATGAGACCTTCCGAGAACTCATTCACCAGAAGAGTGTGATCATCCTGTCGGAGGGGAGCGTATCCGGGGATATCGGGAACTGTCCGGCTGTATACAAGTATCAGTCTGTCGAGAATATCCTTCGGGAGGTGATGTTTTACTATTCTGAACAGGACAGTGAACGGGCCTATATCGGAGTTCGCAGGGATACGCGGGTGATCGGTGTCTTCTCCCCCTGCGGGGGATCTGGAAAAACTGTTTTTGCTCTGACATTGGGAGAAATACTTGCGGAGAAAGAAAATCAGAACGTTTTATATCTGAACTTGGAGGAGTGCTCCGGAATCGCCGGATATTTGGGCGGCGGTCACTGGAATGCATCCGATCTGATCTATTTTTTAAGACAAAATAAGGCACAGTTTCTCTACCGGCTGAACAGTATGATCCAGAAACTGGATCGCATGGATTACATCCCGCCCTGTGAATCCTATACGGATTTCTGCCAGATCACAGCGGATGAATGGCAGCGTTTGCTGCAGCTGATCCGCACGCAAACCCATTATGATTCGATAATTTTGGACTTGGGGAATGTGATGGGACATGAGGCAGAGCTGCTGAGGCAGTGCGACGGCATCTACGTACCGGTGCGTCAGGATATGATCTCCAGAGCGAAGGTAGATCAATACGAAATGTATTTACAGATTTTAGATGGACTGGACATTTTGGAAAAAATGCAGAAGCTGGAGCTTCCGATGTGCAGAAGCACGCCGGGGAGCACAGAGGATCTTCTTATGCTGCGGCAGCGGGAGCTTGGTGTTTACATCAGGGAACTGCTGAAGGAATGAGGAGGGACCATGGCAAAAAAGTCGGAAAGCTCCGGGCTGTATGCGGAGCTGAAGAGACAGATTCTGGAGCGGGTGGATTTAAGCCGGGAAGTTTCGGATGAGGAGATGCAGGAGCTGATCGATGAGGTGGTGCTTTCCTGCGGGAAGGAGCGTCATTTTCCGCTCAATGAGAGATGTCGGTTAAAACAGGAACTGTTCTATGATTTGCGAAAGCTGGATGTACTTCAGGAACTTCTGGAGGATCGCGGCGTGACGGAGATCATGGTGAACGGAACCGACGGTATTTTTCTGGAACGGGAGGGAAAGCTGTCCCGCTGGGAGAAAAGCTTTGCGTCCGAGGAAAAGATACAGGATATTATTCAGCAGATTGCGGGGGCATGCAACCGTGTTGTCAATGAGTCACAGCCGATCGTGGATGCGCGACTAAAAAATGGCGATCGCGTGCACATTGTCCTCCAGCCAATCGCGGTGAATGGGCCGATCATCACAATACGACGATTTCCTGCAGAGCCCATGACTATGCAAAGGCTGCTGGATATGGAGAGTATCTCCGAAGAAGAGGCATTGTTCCTGAAAGACGCGGTCCGGGCCGGATATTCCATCCTGATTGCGGGTGGGACAGGCTCCGGGAAGACCACCTTTCTGAATGCGCTCTCGGAATATATTCCGCAGGAAGAACGGGTCGTTGTTATCGAGGATACGGCGGAGCTGCAGATACAGGGCGTGCCGAATCTGGTGAGGATGGAGACCCGTGCGGCGGGGACGGAGGATTGTACAGAGATTACGATCCGCGATCTGATACGGGCGTCTTTGAGAATGCGTCCGAGCAGGATCATTGTGGGTGAGGTGAGGGGCGCCGAGACATTTGAACTTCTGACCTGTCTCAACACGGGACATGACGGGAGTTTTAGCACTTGTCATGCGAACAGCACCCGGGATACGATCTCGAGGCTGGAAACCATGGTTCTAATGGGGATGGAATTGCCCTTGCAGGCGATCCGGAGGCAGATTGCATCTGGTATCGACCTGATCGTTTATCTGGGGAGACTGCGCGACAAGAGCCGCAGGCTTCTCGAAATCACGGAAGTGACCGGCATGGAGGGGGAGCAGGTGGCCTTAAACCCGCTGTTCTCCTTCCGGGAGACCGGTCAGGTATCTGGCAGGATCTGCGGGGTACAGGAAAGGACAGGAGAGTTGAAAAATATTGAAAAGATGGCGCGTGCCGGAATTTTTAAAGGCCGGTCGGGAGATACTTCCTGATCTGCTGACGGGAGGGCTGCTCGTGACCGCTTTGGCGTGGCTTTACTATGATATGATCGTCGCTGCACTGGTTTTGTCACCGTTGTTAGTGTTTTGGCACAGGGAGTGCAGTGCCTCCAGAAGGAAAAAGGCCGAGGATCGTTTCCTTCGGATGTTCCGGGAATGGATTCTTCTGCTGTCGTCCTCGCTGACGGCGGGATATTCTGTGGAAAATGCGTTTGCGCAGTCCTACCGGGAATTACAGCTCATGTTTCCGGGCGGTGGACTGATGCTGGACGAGTTGAAGGAGATGCTCAAGAAGGCTGAGAACAACCAGAGGCCAGAGACACTTCTGAAAGATCTGGCGCGGAAATATCCCTTTGAGGAAGTGAAAAGCTTTGTAGAAGTGTTCTGTACAGCGCGTGGAAGCGGAGGTAGCCTGAGCGCAATCATTCGCAGCACCGCGGAGCAGATGGCACAGATTATGGACACACGCAGGGAGATTGATACCTTTCTGGTGGCAAAGATGTTTGAGCAGAAGATCATGATGGTTATGCCGGCCGGGGTTCTGCTGTATGTGCGGCTCGGTTTCGCGGAGTTTGTGGAAGACCTGTATCACAATCTGCCGGGGATGGCAGTTATGACAGTATGTCTTGGTATTTATCTGGCGGCATGCCTGATGGGCAGAAGGATGGTGCAGTTTGATATATGAAGCAGAGAACAAAGATGACACTTGTTGCGGCAACAGGCGGCCTGCTGAGTCTGGCCTTTCTTGTGTACAGTCTGTACGGCAGAGAACCGTTGACGGAACTGGCGCGGCCGGGAACCGGGGAAGGGGATCGGACAGAGGAGCTTGAAGTAGAGATCGCGGACTCGACTTACACGTTGGAAGTGACACTGAAGGAATTGCCATACACGGAGGAGGAGGCGGGGACGCTTCTGCGTGAGGCCGCCGCGGGGCTGGAAGAAATCTTCCTGAACGGGAACACGGATATGGCGCATATTATGACAGATGTGTCGATGCCGTCTACTTATCCGGATACAGAGATTGGGTTACAGTGGTATCTGAGCTCCTGGGAGTATATCTCGCCGGATGGAACCGTGTCAAATGAAGGGCTGGAGGATATCGAGTCTCTTCAGGTGCGTGCGGAGCTTTCTCTATCGGATCAGGAGATCGACTAGACGCGGGAGATCGCGATTTGTCCACCGGGTGATCCGGACGGGCAGGAAAAATTAGAAATGTTGACATACCAGATAGAGTCTGCGCAGGAGGAGGGCGGATCAGAAACGATTCTGCTGCCGGACAGCCTTCTTGGCGAGTCGGTGATCTGGTATTCGGTGAAGGATGACCGCTGGCTGTTGATTGCGCTGCTGACCGTGGCTGCGCTTTGCGCTATGACATTTGGAAAGCGTCAGGAAGAGGAGAAAGAGCGGGCAAAAAGGGAACGTGTCCTGCAGCTCGCCTATCCGGATATTGTCAGCCGTCTGGGGCTTTACATGGGAGCCGGGATCAGTATGAGAAATGCCTGGGAGCGGATTGTGGAGAGCTATGAAGAGAGTGGCGCCAGTAACGATGCTTACGAGGAAATGCGCGTCATGCTGCGCGAGATGCGCAGCGGCGTGGCAGAAGGCGCGGCTTATGAGCGCTTTGGCTCCCGTTGCCGCCTGCCGTCTTATCTGAAGCTTGGAACGCTCCTGAGCCAGAACCTGAGAAAAGGGACACGAAATCTGTCCGGACTTCTACAGGAGGAGTCGAGGGAAGCCTTTGAAAACAGGAAAGCCTATGCAAAAAAGCTGGGTGAGGAGTGCGAGAGCAAGCTGCTTTTGCCGATGCTGTTGATGCTGTTGACCGTGCTGATTATGATCATGTATCCGGCGGTCGTATCATTTCAGTCGTAGAGGAGGAAGAAAATTATGAGATATTTAGGGAACAGGTTCCGATGGTTTTGGAGCGATTTCTGGAATGATGAGCGGGGGATGGGAACCGTAGAGGTCATTCTGATCATCGTGGTACTTATAGGATTGGTTATCATTTTTAAAAGTCAGATTACCAATGTTGTCAACACAATTTTTGAAAAGATTGTATCTCAGAGCAGCAGTATCTAAGCGTTGCTCCGGGCAGATTACTGTCTGGCTGTCTTTGAGCTTTCTGGTATTTTTGTCGCTGTATCTGGTTTGCCTGCAGTCTGTTCAGAAGCAGTCGGCCAGAAGACAGGCGGAGCAGGCGGTGGAGAGCGGGCTTTTTTCCCTTTTTTCTGAATATGAGCCATATCTTCTGGAAAACTATGATTTGTTTTATCTGGACACTTCGTTTCAGAGTGGGACAGAGCTGACAGATGAAATTTGCAGCCATCTGTGGAAGTTCATCGGGGATAATATCACCGGAACGACAGGAAATGCGCTGGAGGGACTGACGCTTCAGGGAGTAAATGTGCAGGATTTCGTGCGTGCCACAGATGGGAACGGAGCGGTTTTCTATCGGCAGGCGGTCGAGGTCGTGAAGCAGAAGACAGGGATTTCGCTTGCAGAGGAATGGATACTGGATGATGCGTTTCAATCGGAGACGGAGGAAAACAGCAGTAAATTTCAGGAGGACTGTGCGGACTTTGAGGGAAGCGTGGTGAACTATGAGGACGAGGAAGAGGAGGAAGTGGAGGCGGAGGCCTTCGAGTGGGACGGGATCTGGAATCACTTTGCGCTCTCGCAGGCGGTGAAGAGCTCCGCGTCTCTTTCGGAAAAGTCCGTAGATCTGTCGGGAGTGCCGTCGCGGCGAACCTTAAGCACAGGTGTGGGAAGCGTGGATGGGAGCGAGGATGGCGTTCTGGAAAAGCAGCTGTTTATCAGTTATCTGTGCGATTATATGACGAATGCACAGGAAACACTGTCCGCGGAGGAGGACGAGAGCGCTTACCTCGATTATCAGATGGAGTATGTGCTCTGTGGACAGGCCTCCGACCAACAGAACCTCGAACAGACGCTTCGAATGCTTCTTTTGATGCATGAGGGAGTAAACTATGCTTTCCTACTGAGCCATCCCGCTTACAGCGAGAAAGCAGAGACGCTTGCGTATCTGTTGGCCGGTATTACATTGAACGAGGCGCTGATTCAGAGTGTAAAGCAGCTGATTCTGCTCGGCTGGGCCTATGGTGAAAGTCTGGTGGAGGTGCGACAGCTGCTTCAGGGATATGAGCTCGCCATTGTAAAAGGAGAGTCGGACTGGCAGGTGCCGCTCAACGGAGTTCTGGCTCTGATCGGAAATCCGGGCAGATACGATGAGCAGAGTACAGCTCAGGAGGGAATCAGCTATGAGACCTGTCTTCGTATCTTTCTGACGACGCTGTCTGCACAGACGCTCGCGATGAGAAGCCTCGACGTGATCGAGGGAGCGCTTCAGTGTGAGGCAGACCGCGAAAATGTTCATCTGGATCACTGTATTGAGGAATTGACCGCACAGGTCTGGATGAATGATATTTATATGGAAAGGAATTATCAGTATGAGTAAGAAAAACGGGGCGGAGAGGGGGTGCAGAAGGATGCCCTTCCGACACAGGAATTGTGAGCGCTTTTTCCCTCTCCAGACACCCCACGTATGGAACAACCCGAACTCCGATTATCGAAAGAAAGCCGGGAGGGCTTCCTTCTGCATCCACAGAAAGGGAAGCTTGACTCTGGAGGCGACCCTGACGCTCCCGTTTCTGCTCTGTGCAGTCACCGCGCTTTTGTATTTGTTTGCGTTCAGCGCTTCAAATGGAGTGGATTACCGGGCGCTGATGGAGAAAGCGGAGACTCTGGCGGTCACAGCAGGACAGGGACTGACGGATGATCCTTACATAGATCTCTACGATTATGATACGGCGAACACACCATTTTCTACGCTGTCTTTTGGCAATCGTTCTGTGCTCCGGCATGTGAAGGTCCGGGCATGGGTCGGCTATACCGGGGAGAGTTTTGAAGCCGGGGGCGGGGAGCAGATTGTCTTTAAGACGCCGAATGGAGAGGTTTATCATCTGAGCTGCGACTGCAGCTATCTGGCTTTATCTGTAAGAAGTCTGGCGTATTCGGAACTCTCAGGGGAGCGGAACAGTTCAGGAAGCCGTTATACAGCCTGCGAGTACTGTGTCGGAGATGGGACGGCAAACGCGCTCGTTTATATCACGGATTATGGTGAGTGTTATCACAATTCGCGGAGCTGCAGAGGCCTGAAGCGGACGGTGATGGGGGTGCCGCTGTCGGAAGTGAGCGGTCTTCGTCGCTGCTCCCGCTGTGGTGCACAGTGAGCGGCTTGTGGGTCGGAGCCCATCTGCTGCTCCTGTCTGTGGAGGATTTACGCAGCAAAGAGGTACCGATGCTGCCGGTAGTGGAGTTAGCACTCGTCGGGCTTCTGTATGCAGCCGTGACAGGAGCACGTATTTCACCATTGCCTGGGGCGCTACTGCTGTGTGCGGGGTACTTAAGCGGGGAGCGGATTGGATACGGAGACGGCTGGTTGACGTTTGCCCTCGGCATGTGGCTTCCATCGGAAAGGCTGATTTTGATGCTTGTGATCGGGTGTTTTCTGTGCGCGGTGGCGGGACTTGGTATGGGGAAAAGAGAGCTGCCCTTTGTCCCGTTCCTGACAGCAGCATATTTTGTGACAGGGGGAGGATAGAAATATGTATGTAAGAAAAAAAGGACGATTTGTGCTGGAAGCGGCTTATCTGGTTCCGGGGATCTGTGTTTTGCTGGTATTTCTGGTGTATTTTACGCTGTATGCGCACGACTATGCAGTCTGTACTCACGTGGCGCTGGAATCCGGCACAAAGGGAATCTATCGGATGGATAGGACGGTGACGTCGGAACAGACGGAGATAAAGGCTGACCTGGAGGAAAAGTTAGCTGAACGATTGATCTGGATCAGCGATCCGGAGGTGGAAGTGAGTGCCAGCCCATTGAGTGTAAGTATCCACATAGTGGGAAGCGGCAGATTTCTCACCTCGTATTCGATAGAGGTAAATCGAACACTGTATCGGGTGAATCCGTGTGATACGTTGCGGACGACTCGCTGGTTGACAAGTATGGTAGGAGAAGAAGGATGAGAGAGGTACATTATAAGCGGGATCTGAACAGCAACTATATGATTCTGACAGACGCAAAGACGGGTGATAATGGTTATGAGGAGCGAATGATCACAGAAAACCGGATACAGGGACTTCTGCCCTGCGTGATGCAGCAGCGTGAAAAAAATACGGAATATTATTATGAGATTACCGGAAAGCAGAGTATGACGCTATTGTATGAGAGACGGAAACTGACCTATGATCAGCTTCTGGAGTTTCTCCGGGGACTGTGGAAGATTCTGGAAAACGCGGAAGAATATCTGCTCTGTGCCGACCATTTTATTTTGGAACCGGAATACATATACCTACACACAAAGTCGGAGAGACCCTGCCTTTGCTATTATCCGGCGCAGGAGAAAAATATTCGGGAGTCTTTTTTAAGTTTGGCGGAGTATCTGCTCGGAAAGTTGGATAAGGGTGATACAGCGGGAATTGAATTTGGTTATGACCTGTATCAGCGGGCGATGGAGCCAAACTTTAGTTTGAAGGAAGTCCTGCAGCGTTACCGTCCGGCGGAGGAGAAGAAGGAACCGGAACCGATCATCGAGGTGTCGACAGAAGAACGGCCATCGGTACAGGCGCAGACACTGGAGAAGACTGGCAGCTGGAAGAACTTCTTCCGAAAAAAGACAAAAAAGCCACGGATGGAGGATTACGTGGAGGAAGCGGATCGTCTGGGAAGCGGTTCCGTACTGTTCCTGCGGGAGCAGGGCGCTCCAAAGGAGACTATGTGCCTTGCAGAGCCGAAAAGGGAGGGGCTCACTCTGAAAAACCGGGATGGCGAATATCCGGATTTACATATAATAGAAGGGCCTTATCTGATCGGAAAAAGAAGTGATAATGTGGATGGGTGCATTCCGGCTCCTACGATCAGCAGAATCCATGCGCGCATCACGAAGCAGAACGCGCAGTATTTTCTGGAAGATTTGAATTCTACGAACGGGACATGGGCGGATCAGGTGCAGCTGAATCCGTATGAACTCTGTCCGCTGCTGGATGGGATGCAGATCCGCTTTGCGGGCGCGTCTTATGTGGTGGAAGTATAGTTTGCGTTCACTTCGGAGGGGAACAGGACTTGCATTGCTCTGGTGAAATCAGTATACTGTGATACGGAAGATAAAAAGTCGTGAAGCAGGTACGATGACGCAGAGGTGAATCGATGATATTTGATACACATGCCCACTATGATGACAGCGCGTTTGATGAAGACAGGGATATTCTCCTTGCCTCTCTGTGCGAACAGGGAGTAGGACTGGTTGTCAATGTCGGAGCAGATATGGAGAGCAGTGCACGCAGCGTAAAGCTGTCGGAGCAATACCCGTTTATCTATGGGGCTGTTGGTGTGCATCCGGACAGCGTGGGAGAACTGAATGAGGAAAAGCTTTTCCGTCTGCGGGAGTATCTTGCTTTGCCGAAGATTGTCGCGGTTGGAGAAATCGGTTTGGACTATTACTGGGATAAGGAGAACCACGCACTTCAGAAGGAGTGGTTTGTCCGGCAGTTCCGGCTTGCAGCGGAGTTTGACAGGCCGGTGATTGTCCACAGCCGTGAGGCTGCCGCAGATACTTTTGACATCGTGAAGGCAGAATTTCGATCGGGAATGCATGTTGTCATGCATTGCTATTCTTATTCGCCGGAGCAGGCAAGGGAATATCTGAAAATGGGATTGTATTTTGGAATTGGCGGGGTTCTTACCTTCAAAAATGCCAGAAAATTAAAGGAAGTCGTGGTAGAGCTGCCGATGGAGCGGATACTGCTTGAGACGGACTGCCCTTATCTCGCGCCGGTTCCCTTCCGGGGAAAGCGCAATGATTCCGGGAAGCTGGCCTATGTAGTGCGGGAGATCAGTAATCTCAAGGGGATTTCGGAGGAGGAAGTGATCCGCGTCACAGAGGAGAATGCCAGACGCTTCTATAAGATCGGGGAAGGAGCGGGCGTATGAACAGACCGGTTCCGTACCTTGGAAATCCAAAGAACACCATAGAGATTCTGCAGAAGTATCAGTTTGTATTTCGGAAAAAATACGGACAGAATTTTCTGATCGATGAGTCTGTGCTGGAGAAGATTGTCCGTGCGGCTGAGATTGAGCCGGATGACTTCGTGATTGAGATCGGACCGGGTATCGGAACACTGACGCAGTATCTCGCATACCGTGCCCGGCATGTTGTGGCGGTCGAAATTGATGGGGCGCTGCTCCCGATTCTGGAGGATACGCTCTCCGGATATGAGAATGTTACGGTTATTCAGGAGGATATTTTGAAGCTGGACATCCGTCAGCTTGTGGAGGGGATGAACGGCGGTCGGCCGGTGAAAGTTGTGGCGAATCTTCCCTATTATATTACGACGCCTATCATTATGGGACTGCTTGAACGCCATGACTCGGTGGAGAGTATGACGGTCATGATTCAGAAGGAGGTCGCGGAGCGGATGCAGGCGGGACCGGGGACGAAGGACTATGGTTCTTTGTCGTTGGCCGTGCAGTATTATGCGGAACCATACATTGCGGCCTATGTACCGCAGAACTGTTTTATGCCGAGGCCGAAGGTGGGTTCCGCGGTGATCCGGCTTTCGCTTCTCACGGAACCGTCGGTGAAGGTGTGTGACGAGAAAAGGATGTTCCGTATTATCCGGGCTTCCTTCAACCAGCGGCGAAAAACCCTGCAGAACAGTGTAAGCCACAGTCCGGAGACAGGGGTTACGAAGGAGATGGCCGCGCAGATTCTGGAAGAAATGGGACTTCCTTCCGCGGTGCGCGGGGAGGCTCTGACCCTTGCGCAGTTTGCGCGGTTTTCCGATTTGGCGCAGGAAAATAGGACATAAGTGTTTTCGGACATGCATAGAATAAACCCGAAGGACAGGAGGGGATTCTATGCAGGAATACAGAAGGCAGATCGCTTATCTCTATGCTTATGAGCACGGCGAACCGCATCGAAGCGCGGGCTTTGTGAAGGCGGAAGAACGAGCCGGGCAGTGCAGGCTGGCGATTCATTTGAAGGGATATTGCCATGCGGATGAGCAGGCCGGAAAGGTTTTTCTTTATTTTTATCATCGGAACCGGGCGGTGGGCATTCCGGTGGGAGAATTGGAAAGGCGGAACGGCGCGCTTGAGTGGCGGGGGAGCGTTTCCACAGATAATATACTCGGAAAAGGCGTCAGCTTCGACCGGATTCGCGGCTTGTGGGTGCGCCGTCCCGGCGGACGGGACTATGTGGCTGAATGGGATGATTACCCGGTGGATGTGAATCGTTTCCTGTTGTATCCGAAGGGCGGTGAGAAGTGTATTTCCTGTCCGTGGTTTGGAAGCTGTGAGAGGAGCGACCAGAATGAAACTGACAGAGGACGAGCGGTATATGAAGGAAGCCATCAGGCAGGCGAAGAAAGCAGAAAAACTTGACGAGGTGCCGATTGGCTGCGTCATCGTGAGGGATGGCCATGTCATTGCGAGGGGCTATAACCGGAGAAATACCGATAAAAACACGTTGGCGCACGCGGAATTGTCCGCGATTCGGAAAGCAAGCCGCGCGGTTGGTGACTGGCGGCTTGAGGATTGTACGATGTATGTTACTCTGGAACCCTGCCAGATGTGCGCCGGAGCTATTGTACAGGCGCGTATTCCTCGACTGGTGATCGGAGCGCGCAATCCGAAGGCCGGCTGTGCGGGTTCGGTTTTGGATCTTCTGCACGTCCCGGCCTTCAATCATCAGGTAGATCTGACAGAGGGCGTGCTGGAAAGAGAATGTTCGGAGATGTTGAGCGAATTTTTCCGGGAATTGAGAGAGCGGCGCAAAGGCTCTGTTTGACAAAGACTTCGAAAGACGCTATACTGATAGCACGCTCGGCATGAGTGTGATGAAAAAGTTATAAGCTTTCCGTGCAGCCGGGGAGATGGCGGTGCCCTGTACCTACAATCCGCCTTAGTAGGGGTGATATCCTGCCCCGGGCTGTCCGGCTCGCAGCAGCCCTGTATAAGTGGCATTGATGTTCGGGTCTTGCGCAACAGAAACCCGTGAACCGTGTCAGGTTGGGAACAAAGCAGCACTAAGCGGGATCTTTTGTGTGCCGTGAGGGTGCCTGGGCTGAGTTAACTGTACAGGTAACGTGCGGGTCGGCGGTTCAAAGCAGGATGCACGGATTTAAAAGATATTTCTGTTTTGCTCTGGGAATGGCGCATGGGCGCTGCCCGGGGCTTTTATTTTTCTTGTGGAAATGTGGCGCGTGGGTTATAATAAAAATAACGTGGTTTTCTAAATTAAGCAGAGAAGGAGATAGGGCTTATGAAACGGGTAGGTATGCTGACGAGCGGGGGCGACTGCCAGGCGCTCAATGCGACGATGCGCGGCGTGGTGAAGGGGCTTTACAATGGATTGAAGGGCGATGTGGAGATTTATGGCTTTGAAGAAGGCTATAAAGGCCTGATTTACAATGAATACCGCATGATGAATTCGAGAGATTTTTCGGGCATTCTCACAAAGGGCGGGACGATTCTAGGCAGTTCCAGACAGTCCTTTAAGAGTATGAAAGATCCGGATGAAAATGGCCTTAATAAAGTTGAAGCAATGAAGCAGAATTACCGGAAGCTGGGACTTGACTGTCTGGTCATTCTCGGAGGGAACGGTACGGAGAAGACGGCCAATTTGTTGCGTGAAGAAGGGCTGAATATTATTCATCTGCCGAAGACAATTGACAATGATATCTGGGGTACGGACATGACCTTTGGCTTCCAGAGTGCGGTGGACATTGCCACGGATTGCATTGATTGCATCCATACGACGGCGGCGTCCCACGGCAGAGTCTTCATCGTTGAGGTTATGGGGCATAAGGTAGGCTGGCTCACGCTCCATGCGGGGATCGCGGGCGGCGCGGATATTGTTCTGATTCCGGAGATTCCCTATGACATCAATAAGGTCTGTGAAGCGATTGAGCGTCGTAACCAGGCAAAGAAAGGATTCACGATTTTGGCGGTTGCGGAGGGTGCGATCTCAAAGGAGGACGCGGCGCTTTCGAAGAAGGAATATAAGGCGAAAATGGCAAGTTATCCGTATCCGTCAGTGTCCTATGAGATAGCGGAGCAGATTAAGGAAAAGACGGGAGCGGATGTGCGCGTGACGGTTCCGGGGCATATGCAGAGGGGCGGTTCACCGGATCCCTACGATCGCGTGCTTTCCACGAGGCTTGGCGCGCGGGCGGCGAAGCTAATTATCGACAAGGAATACGGGTACATGGTAGCGATCGTGAACGGCGAGACCTGCAAGGTTCCGCTCGGCGAAGTGGCGGGCCGCCTGAAGATGGTAGATCCGGATTCCGGCATTATAGAGGAAGCGAAGCTGACGGGAATCAGCTTTGGAGATTAAGGAATGTCTTACACAGCGCTGTACCGGAAGTTCCGGCCAACGGAATTTCCGGATGTAAAGGGGCAGGATCATATTGTGACCACCCTGAAAAATCAGATTCGCGCGGATCGTGTTGGCCATGCGTATCTGTTTTGCGGGACACGCGGCACAGGCAAGACGACGGTTGCGAAGATTTTCGCGAAGGCAGTGAACTGCGAGCATCCAGTAGACGGCAGCCCGTGCGGGGAGTGCGCGTCCTGCCGCGCGATCGCGTCCGGAGCGTCGATGAATGTGATTGAGATTGACGGAGCTTCCAATAACGGCGTAGATAACATTCGCGAGATCCGTGAAGAGGTGTCCTATTCTCCGACGGAGGGGAAATATAAGGTTTATATTATAGACGAGGCCCATATGATCACACCGGCAGCGTTCAACGCGCTTTTGAAGACATTGGAGGAGCCGCCGTCCTATGTGATTTTTATTCTGGCGACGACGGATGTCCATAAGGTTCCGATGACGATTCTGTCACGTTGCCAGCGCTATGATTTCCGAAGGATCACAGCAGATACGATCATGGCGCGTATGAAAGAGCTGATGGATGCGGAACAGGTAGAGGCGGAGGACCGGGCACTTGCCTATATAGCGAAGGCCGCAGACGGGTCGCTGCGCGATGCCTTGAGCCTGCTTGACCAGTGTATTGCATTTTACCTTGGAGAAAAGCTGACCTATGACCATGTGTTGGAGGTGCTCGGCGCGGTCGATATCGACGTGTTCAGCGAACTGTTCCGGCAGCTTTGCACACAGGATTTGGCAAAGGCGATCAGTGGTGTGGAGAAGGTCATTCTGCAGGGAAGAGAGCTATCCCAGTTTACGACTGATTTTATCTGGTATCTGCGGAACCTTCTGATGCTGCAGAGCGGCGACGGGATGGAGGAACTGGTCGACGTTTCATCGGAGAATCTTGCCCGTATGAGGGAGGAGGCCTCCCGATGTGATTCGGAGACTCTGATGCGTTATATCCGTGTGCTCTCGGAGCTCTCGGGGCAGTTGCGCTATTCGACGCAAAAGCGGGTGCTCGTAGAGATTGCGCTGATCCGGCTATGCAGACCGGCGATGGAGCAGGATTACGGCTCCCTGCTGCAGCGCGTAAGTCAGCTTGAGCAGCGCATGGAAAAGGGAATACCGGCGGTTGCGCAGCCAGTGAAGGAGGCTTCTTCGGCGCGCCCAAAGACGCTTTTGCAGGAAGCGCTCTCGGAGGATGTGCAGCAGTTCGTGAAGCGGTTTCAGGAGTTTCGGAAAAAGCTTGGCGGTATGCAGGCACAGCAGCTGAAAGGAGCGGTGTGCAGGGAGCTGCCGGATCACTCCGGCGCGGAGATTATCCTCGGCAGGGAGCTGCCGGTGGACGAGCAGGCACTCGCGCGGGATCTGGAGCAGCTGGTTGAGAAAGAAATGCAGGTACGGATGAATATTAAGGTGCATACACCGCGCAGTGACCCGAGGCCGGAAGAAGCGGTTCTGGATTTATCGGGGCTGATCAATATGGAGATCGAAGTGGACAGCGAGTGATCGCTGATAAAGAAAAAGCAGGAGGAGAGACACAATGGCAAGAAGAGGCGGATTTCAGGGCGGTATGCCGGGCAATATGAATAATCTCATGAAGCAGGCGCAGCGCATGCAGCGTCAGATGGAGGAGAGCCAGAAGGAGCTCGAGAGCGCGGAATTCACAGCGGCTGCCGGCGGCGGAGCGGTTGAGGTGACGGTGACCGGGAAGAAGGAGATCACAAAGGTGAAGTTGGATCCGGAGGCTGTGGATCCGGATGATGTGGAGATGCTCGAGGATCTGATCATGGCGGCGGCGAATGAGGCGCTGCGCAAGGCGGATGAGGCAGCCGCGGCAAACATGGCGAAGATGACCGGCGGCATGGGAGGACTCGGTTTCTGATGGAGTATTACAGCAAGCAGATCAGCCAACTGGCGGAGCAGCTCGCCTCCTTGCCCGGGATTGGAGCAAAGACGGCGCAGCGTCTGGCTTTCCACATGATCGACATGCCGGAGGAGAAAGTTGAGAAGCTGGCAGAGACGATGGTGAAGGCGCGTAAGACAATCCGTTATTGCCGGGAGTGCCTGACACTGACAGATCAGGAACTCTGCCCGATCTGTGCAAATGAGCGGCGGGATCACAGGACGATCATGGTCGTTGAGAATCCGCGCGATATGAGTGCCTATGAGAAGACGGGAAAATATGAGGGCGTTTACCATGTGCTGCACGGTGCAATCTCTCCGATGCTGGGCATCGGCCCTTCGGATATCCGCCTGAAGGAGCTTATGCACCGTCTGGAGAAGGATGTGGATGAAGTAATCATTGCCACAAACTCCAGTCTGGAAGGGGAGACGACGGCGATGTATATCAGCAGGCTCGTAAAACCGACCGGGATTAAGGTGAGCCGGATCGCAAGCGGCGTGCCGGTCGGCGGCGATCTGGAGTATATTGACGAGGTGACCCTGCTGCGTGCGCTGGAGGGGCGTGTGGAACTCTAAAGGGGAAGAGAAGGGGAAGAGGCCTCGCTTTATACGCTGCGTAATGAAAACGGTCTGGAGGCTGCAGTGACAGATTTCGCTAAGATAAAAAAGACGCTTCGGCGTCTTTTTTTGTCGATAAGAAACGTGTCCTTCCTCCTGCATTTCGCCAAAAACTTTGGCCTGCCCTGTGCTACGATACAGTCGGAGGGAGGGGATCCTTGATGGAAAAGAGAGAAGGGATATTTCCCCGGAATACACGGCAGATCGGAGAGCCGGGACAGGGTGCGCGGGTTTTTATAGAGGATTATGTATATACCTATCTGCGACAGCTGGCAGGGGACGAGCTCACCTGCATGAGGACGGCGGCGCTGCTGGGACGGCGCGACACGTCCGGCATCTATATACAGGGCGCGCTGGAAGCTGATATGGGGCAGGAGCGCGGAAAATGGTTCTCCAATGAGAACTGGAGCGGGATCTTCCGGAATGTGCAGATCTGGTTTGATGGGCTGGAGGTGCTCGGCTGGTATCTGTCGAACCCGGGCTTTCCGGTTACGCTTACGGATGAACTAAAGTCCCTGCACAGGAGACACTTTCCGGGACAGGATACTTTGTTTTTCTTGACCGACATTCTGGAAAACGAGGAAACTATCTTTCGGCAAGGAGAGAATGGACTTGCGCCGCTGCCGGGCTACTATATTTATTATGAAAAGAATGAACAGATGCAGGCGTATATCAGCCGTCAGCACGGGGGCTTAAGCATCGAGCCGGAGGGCGTTCTGACGGATCGGGCGGCGGTGCGCTTCCGAAGTGCCATGCAGGAGAAGAAGGAGAAGAATTCGCAGAAAAGATTGATGACGGTTCTTTATACGGCCTGTACCTTTCTCGTGATGGTCATTCTTGTTATCGGCGTGACAATGATCAACAATTATGACCGGATGACAAGTATGGAGAGCGCTCTTTACCGCATTTCAGAAAGTCTGGATGAGGAGACCGGCGAGGATATGGAGCAGGCGGTACAGGAGGAGAATCGTCTGGCAGCGGAGGAAGCAGTGATGGAGGAAGCGCAGACGGAAGAGGCACTGTCGGAGGCTGTAACGTCACAGGCGGAGGAGGGACAGGAGGATGCGGAAGCTGCTACGGAAGAGGGCGAAGAAACGTCACAGGAGAATTCAGTGGCGGCGCAGGAAGACAGTACGGAGGAGACGGATGTGGATACGACTGCGGCAACGGAGCCGGAACGTTATCTGGTACAGGCAGGCGATACACTGCTTGGAATCTGTAGAGCGAAATACGGTGGGGATGAACGGCTTGATGAAATCTGTGAACTGAACGGTCTGGATGACAGCGACAAAATTTATGTCGGACAAACCATTGTACTTCCGTAGTGGAAAATGGTATACTACAGAGGAACTGCAGATTCAGCGGAGAATACGAATGGCGATACAATTACTGAAGAAAAATACCGGAACTGATGCGGATATGGAGAATTTTAAGAAAAATCTCCGCGGACACAGGTTTAGAGTCTTTGCCTTCTGGGTGGGTGTCCTTGCGCTAATACTGGTCGCGGCGGCAACCTTCTGGGTAAATTATAAAAATAAGGTCTACTCGGACTACGAGGTTGTGAATAGTTATGAGCGCTCGGATACCGTGACGACGCAGTATACAGAATTTTTGGATTATGTGCTCAAATATAGTCAGGATGGAATTTCATGCGTGGACTCCCGCAACCAGCTCGTCTGGAGCCAGACCTACAGTATGCAGAGCCCGATGGTGGCGGTCTGTGGAAACAGCGCGGCTATTGCGGAGGAGAATGGGACGGAGGCGATGATTTTTGGCGAGAGCGGCCTCCTCGGGAGTGTTCAGACCTCGTACCCGATTCGACAGATTGAGGTTTCTTCTCAGGGCGTGCTGGCGGCGCTGCTCGAGGACGGGGATATTACGCGGTTGTATCTCTATGACAGTGCGGGGACGGTGCTGGTGGAGGCGAAGTTCGAGCTGCAGGATACCGGCTATCCGCTTCGTATGTCGCTGAGCGTGGACGCCACGAAGCTTGCAGTCACCTTTCTTCAGATTCAGGACGGCAGCGTGAATACCTGTATTGCTTTTTACAATTTTGATTCAGTAGGTGAGAATTCCTCCGATCATCTGGTCGCGTCGCGAATTATAAAAGGCGAGATTCTGCCGAGCGTTCATTATCTGGACAGTACGCATTGTTATGTTGTGGGAACGGACAGGCTGCTTTTCTATGAGGGAAGCCAGATTCCGGAGGAGGCTGCGGAGATTAGTCTGGAAAAAGAAATACTGAGTGTATTTACGTCCGACGACTATCTGGGATTTGTCACAGAGGGCGAGGAGGAAAGCTATGCCCTTCAGGTATATAACAGTCATGGAAATCTGGAGTTCGAGCTGGAGTTCGACCTCGATTACAAAACGATAAAATTTTCGGGAGAATCGGTTCTTATTTACAATGACTACGATTGCATGATCGTGAATCATGCGGGAAAAGTGATTTTTGAGACGAGCTTTGAGGAAGCGATCTCCAATCTGTATACGATGTCCGGCAGTACGCGCTATATTGTCATGCACGCGTCCAGGACGGATCAGATTCGCTTAAGATAAAGAGGATGTATAAATGGGAATACTCAACGTGGCCGGTATAATAGGTTTGCTTTTCCTCGGGTACGGTATTGCAGACGGTTATTGGAAGGGATTTGTCAAAAAGGGAGTCTCCCTCGCCATTATGATGCTGACCATGGCGGTGGTCTACATTTCCGCGCCATATGTGGCGGAGTTTTTACAAGGTGTTCTGCCGTCGACCTTCACATTGGAAAATGTGCTGAACACGGACAGCGAGCTCTATCGCCTGTTGGTCTTGAGTGGGCTGGGCGACGATGCAGAGAACTTTATGTATGTGTTGGCGGCAAGGGTGTTGTCGGTGGTTGTGACCTATGTGGTTGTGCGTCTTCTTCTGCGGACGCTGCTACTATCTCTGGAAATTCTGACAAAGGTTCCGGGTTTGAGCTTTCTGAACCGTATCTTTGGCGCGGTTTTTGGATTGATTCAGCAGCTGCTTGTCCTATGGCTGTTTATGCTTGTCATTGCGATTTTCAGCGCGAGCTCGTGGGGGGCGTTTCTGCACGCGCAGATTCAGGGCTGCGCGTATCTGTCTTATCTATACGAAAATAATGTTCTCCTCCTCGTCATTATTTTACTGCTTCTTGGAGTCTGAAAAGCATATAAATCTTGTTAAAAAATTGTCGAATTTTTTTGCCGAAAGGTGTTGACAATCCGGAATCACGGTGATATTATAATCGAGCTGGCCGCGAAAAGGGGCTGGCGAGAGTACCGAAGCACCCGATCAGGGAGCTGAAAAAATAAAAAAGCTCTTGACAGAGACGGTAGTATTTGGTATAATTATTTGATTACTCCCCTTGTGGGAGCGGACAGTGGACGAACCTTGATAATTAAATAGTGCTTTGAAAAGATCTTCGAAGATTCT
>JAJQBC010000121.1 GCA_021203465.1 Lachnospiraceae bacterium
ATTATAAAATATTGAAACAATTCCATCCAAACGTCTCATTCTTTCTGAGAAGGCATGTGAACTCATTACCACCTGCTTCAGTTTTCTGCTTTCCACGTCTGATCTACGCAGAAGCGGTTTGCAATCAGCATGCCAATGGAAGTACAGGCGGTCGCTGGAATCACTCCTCCGCCGAAAATATTATAAAGACGCGGAACAATTTCAAAAAGAATCGCAGCGATGATGCCAAGTGCCATACCGATCTTAGCGGCTGTCACACTCATTTTGGAACGGAATTCCTTTTGTTTCCGGTCACGGCAGATGAGTCCGATGACGAATGCGGGGATTAATACACCACCACAGACCGTATAGCCATAGGTTCCCAGCGCGTAGATAGAATCCCCGAAAATAGCAGAGACGATAGCGATGACTCCGGCACAGAACGTGGCAATCTTCACATATTTTACACTACTTGCACCGTCAAGCTTTCCCTCTGGATCCAAAATATCCGACACGACATTTGCCGCCGCGCAGTTGAGATGCGTATCCGCGCAGGACATGCAGGCCGCGAGCACACTTTCTGCCAGAATTACGCCGCAGAATACAGGCATCTTGTTCAAGATCAGCCATACCAGCGCCTGATCCCCCTGATCCATGAACAGCAAAGAAACAATTCCCAGAAGAATCATCATAAAAACAAGAATGATATTCATAAAAAAGGTCACACCATACGCCTTCTTTGCCGACTGCACATCTTTTGCAGCAAAAGCGCGGTTCCAGAATGCTGGATTCGAGATTGCTCCCAAAAGACCTGTCAGAAAACTGGAAAGAATGGCAACTGGTTTATCCACAAAAAAATCCCACTTTGTCGGATCAATCTGCATAATCTGTTCTCCCAGCCAGCCAAAATCAAAATGAAAGAGCTTCATGCCGAACCAGATCACACAGGCTGCAAAAATTATTTGAATCGTTCCGTGCACCACATCCGCATAAATGACAGCCTTCACCCCTCCACTGACGGTATAAAAAACAAACACCGCGCCGCTAAAGCTTGCCCAGGCTGTCAGGAACAGAAGTATCGTGCCAGTCTTTTTCCCGCCGATAAAATATTCTTCCGCATTTTCCGCACCACTTCTCGTTTGAAACCCAATAGTAAAGCAAACAACCAGGTCTGTAAGTACTAGCGCTGCCGCTACTGCCAGATAGATTCCAGACATCAAAACACCCCCTGACTGTCCGGTTTATTTTATCCAAGGTGCTCGTCCATCTCGCCTTACATCTCATGACTGGTTCCGTCCAAAAATAACAGACCCACCATGATAATTAGATTTTATCATAGAAGGCCTATTATTGATAATGAAATATTTACAGACTTTTCTCACAGTCTCGATTCTTGAGCAGCCGCCTCTCTCATGTCAAATTTATTATGCATAACCATTACCCAAATTTTAGATGTCTGCATTTCGAACATCTATTTCTTTTTTACTTTGACATTTTTCCACATAGATACCAGGCAGAGCTGCATAGACTGCACAGCTTTTAACAATGTCTTCCTTCCAGGTTCTCTCATTAGGCCTATGAGCTTGATCGCCATGTCCTGGCCCAAAAATAATACATGGAATATGAT
Source organism: Lachnospiraceae bacterium (assembly GCA_021203465.1). Lineage (GTDB taxonomy): Bacteria > Bacillota > Clostridia > Lachnospirales > Lachnospiraceae > Hominiventricola. Next base: position 1,607 of record JAJQBC010000121.1, read on the forward strand.
GCTTACCCATGATGGCCACACCATTCGTTGAACCAAAAAAGGGCTTAATCTCAACATTTTCCCCAAATAAACGCTCATATGTATCCACAAATGCACTGCATACATCTGAACTTCTATCAAGAATCCATGCCGGAAATCCAACTTCTACTGGAAATTCAAGCCCAGTATAGGACGGATCATCAAATAAAAGTACGCTTACCTCCGCTCCACTTTCTTGAATTTCTGGCAACTTTTTTAATTGTTCTATAGCTAAATCTGGCGTTTCATTCATGTTTAGTCTACGATCCAACATAATTGTACAGCTATCTGCCACCGCGCAGAGAGATGGCGCCGTCGAAGAAATCTGCGAAATAGTGACACTACCCTTTCCCAGAACATTGTCATCTGTCATATTTTTATTCAATTCTTCAATTGCTTTTATAACAGGCGCTGTCTTGTATATTGCGTTAACACCTTTTTCTGGCATGCTGCCATGACAACTCTCACCGGGAATTTTGATTCGAATTGTCATACGGCCTTTTTGACCGTTGTGAGCAATTCCATCTGTAGGTTCAGTGAGCAGTACAAATTCTGGTCGAATACCATCTTCTTCTATGATATACTGCCAACAGCGTCCATCACAGTCCTCTTCCTGTACACTACACACAACCAATAGCGTATAATCATCCTCCATCTTTAATTCTTTAATCACTCTGGCAGCAAAGATCATGGCTGCTACGCCACCCTTCTGATCTGAACTACCTAAGCCCCCTATTGTGTCTTCGTCTTCCATGCCTTCAAATGGATCAAAAGTCCAATTCGCAATATCACCAAACGATACCGTATCTACATGTCCATCCATGGCAATCAGATGTTTTCCATGTCCAATATAGCCTAACAGGTTTCCCATGGAATCCTTCTCTATATGATCGAAACCTATACTGCGCATTTCCTGCTCGATCCGTTGAAGCACAGCCCCTTCATTCATATCGAAACTCTGGATTGCTATGATTTCCCGCAGGAACCGAAACATCTGTTCCTTCTCTTTATTCACTTTATCAATTATATCTATGAAATCCATTTCCCTTCCTGCCTTTTTTAAATCAAAGTCCCACAATATTGCCTACAATAATTCCAAAATAACTTCCAATCACATAACCCCATAAACCTACAAGAATTGCCGGCGTTACTAATTGAGTCCATCCATTGCTTGCCGCAACAGCCGCAGCCCCTGGAGGTCCTCCAATATTGGCCATAGAAGCAACACCCACAGATTCACAATCACCTTTTAATACCTTTGAACCAATAAAAGCAAATACCATATTACAGAAAGAAACAATACAAAACATGGCAATAAACAGCAGTCCATTTTGCAGCATCTGTACAATATTTCCACTGAATCCAACGGTGACGAACCAGGCAAGCAACGCAATGTTACCTAACTCCATGGCTCCGTGTATCGAATCAAAAAACTTTGGAAACAGAGTCGCTGCTGCAACAGTGATAAGCGTTATTATCATATATGAGCTTCCAAACAGCTGAGCAATGACCATGGGAGGATTTAACGCTGTCACACCATTGGCAATAAACGTACTTATACCGACTATTGAAAATGTAACTGCCAAAGCCAAAGCAATATCTTTAAGACTTACTTCCTTTCCTCCCCAAAACGCAGCCGTCGCGGTCTTACCCTGTTTCTTCAGTTCTTCTGTCATTTCAATTGACTCAAGAGCATCAATATGTGGATGTGCTAATTGACTCTTTGCAAATTGGGAATTACAGAAAATTCGTATTGCAATCATTAAAATTCCACATGCAAAGTTTGCATAAACCAGCAGAGAACTCAAAATTTCCTGATCAATGTTGAAAACATTACCAACGGCAATAATATTAACGGTTCCGCCCACCCATCCTGCCGCACCAGCAGCTAACATGACATCCGCATTTTGTATATTATGCATCAAAAGCCAACACAACATTACTCCAATCAAAGATCCAACTGCTGCAAAATGAAAAATTAAGAAAAGTTTCCCTGAACTTTTAATGATTACTTTCAAATTTGCCTTGAACAAAAGCAGTGGAATCGCACACGGCAAAAGAATTGAAGACACTGCCGTATAGGTATCTGCCTCATAGGGCACAATCTTGAGATTCGAAAGCAGGAATCCAAGGGCAATACATATCAAACAGGATGAAATAAACGACGCCCACTTGTAACGTTGTTCCAAAATGATTGAGACTGCAACAACTACCAATATTACAGCCCATAATGACAAACTGTCTGTTTCGCTTATAAATGACATATCATACCTCCTCGTTTTTACTACAATGTGTTTACAAGTCACACAACCACTCTATCTTGATTCCAGATAATCATACGCAAACTGCGCCATTGTCCCGCTTCCAGTCCAAAATGCATCCTCGCATGGGGCATAATGTGAATTATGCAGGAAAAAATCGTTTGATCCGTCGTTATATCTTTGACTATGTTTAATATGTACACATGGAATCTCGTCAGCAAAGAAGCAAAAATCCTCCCCCGCAAGATCCGGCTCTGTCTGAATTACCACTCTTTCCTTTCCCACAATTTTTTCTGCCGAAACTTTTACCAATTCCAATAGTTCAGGATCCATCTTAGTTTCCAGTACTCCTGGCGTCATCTTGCACTCACATCTTCCTCCCATACTCTCCGCGACAGACTCACAGATTGTCTTCATGCGTTGGAACATCTATTTATTGCGGTTTCGATCGAGAGAGCGAAAAAGACCGCCAATCGAAACTTCCTCTGGGATTTTACCAGTGGTTCCACCATGTACATAGCTTACTGAAATGACTGCGGGAACGCCGGGCTGCGTTTCACGACTAATAATTCCATAAAGCTGAGGAATTGCAATTGCCTGCATAAATATCGGATCGATTGAATTCTCCGGATGAGATGTATGACCTCCTTTCCCAATAAATTTCATTTCAAAAAAAGAACTGCATCCAAAGGGAGGAAAACCACTTGTTACCGATATACTTCCGCAGGAAAATCCAGGTGCCACAAGATTAGGCATGCCATGAATTGCAATGCATGCATCAACTTTAGGATCCTCCAATACTCCTTCCGCAATCATTGCTTTTGCTCCCAGATAATTTTCCTCGCCAGGTTGGAAAATTATTTTTACAGATCCGTTCAAATCTTCTCTGTTGTCAAATAATATTTTTGCCGCTCCTAATCCCATTGCTGCATGCGTATCATGGCCACAGCCATGCATATTACCATTCGTGGAAGCAAACGATAAACCTGTTTCCTCCTTAATTGGCAATGCATCAATATCTACACGAATTCCGACACATTTTTTTGTTCTTTTCCATGAATCATAGCCACAACACCAGCCCCATTCACCATTGTTCGAATATCCGTCTCTGGTATGCCAATATTCTTTAAAAACCTCACAATCATTTTTGCGGTTTCAAAGGTATTATTATCGACTTCAGGAATCTGATGAAGTTCTCTTCTCCATGTTACTATTTCATTTTGAATCATTTCCGCCTGCATCTTAAAATTCATAAGCTAAAGTTATCCTCCTGTTTTTTGTTAACAGCACATTTGCCCCCTGTCCATGCGCCGCTCCAATGTCGTGAACACTCAGAGGATCCACGACAATAAGGTTAAAAAAGTGAACGTGTTTACATTTCTTTGATTATATCGCTCATTCTTTCTTATGTCAAGAAAAAGGTGAACGCATTCACTTTTGATAGAAGTAAAAAACCCAATGCTTTTTAGCATTGGGCCAAACTTCTTTCTCATATTTTTTTGTGCGGTCATTATGGTATCTTTTCCATATTCTTTCGAAGCAGCTGATTACAAAGAGTTTCAAGCTTCTTTCTCCCGGAAGCATCATATTCTATAGACTCTTCCAGCACGCCTTTTACAATCAGGGGATTCGTATAACTGAAATACAGGGCATCCTCTCCGCTCATACGTCCCATATTCTCCAAGCGCCGCAGAACCAAAGCATCTCTCTCCTGCATATTGTCATTAAACAACAGGGTATAATAATATGCTGTATATTTCTCTGACCCCCGTATGGGAAACAATTCAAAATAATCCTGAAACGCTATACTGAAAATGCAATTGTCCTTTCCCCAGAACAGGCGATAATAGATATCCGGGCGTTCAAAGGCATAGTGATTAAAGAGTTCCCATCCACGGATATAGATTTCCAAAAAATCTTCATCGCTGTCGAGCAATTCTGCATATCCCAGCATATATTCATCCAGAAAGCGAACAGATGCCACGGTGATCAGATACTCTAACCCATCAAAATGCTTATACAAAGCTGCTGCAGAGCAGCCGCTTTCCCTTGCAATTTCACGCACGGTGAGTTCGGAAGCATCCTTCTCACACAGCATCCGGTATGTCACAAGGATAAACCGTTTTTTTGTCTCATTGCCCTTACTGTATGCCGCCATTTCAAGCTCCTCCAAAAGTGGAATCCACTTGAATATAGCGCAAAGAACAGCTTTTCGTCAATTACTTTCTCAAAGAAGATATTCCACGGACTCATGACAGCCTGCCACTTTTTCAGATTCAGGAATGATCCGGCAGCTCCTTCGGCCTTGAGCACTCCCGCAGGAGCAGCATGAACTCGTCGCCTGTGATCGTCTCCTTCTCGTAGAGGTACTTCGCGATCGCGTGGAGCTTGTCCTTATTCTCCGTCAGGATATCCATCGCGCGGTCGCACTGCCGCTTCAGCAGTTCCTTCACCTTCTGGTCAACAACCGCGGAGGTCTCCGCCGCGCAGGCCAGGGATGCGTCGCCGCCCAGATACTGACCGTTCACCGTCTCGAGCGCCATCATGCCGAACTCATCGCTCATGCCGTAGCGCGTGACCATGGCGCGCGCAAGTTTCGTCATCTGCTCAATGTCATTGGACGCACCGGTTGTGATCGAACCGAAAATCAGACGCTCCGCAGCCTGCCCACCCGCGTAGGTCGCGAGCTTGTCCATCAGCTCCTCCTCGCTCAGCAGGTACTGATCCTTCTCCTCGACCTGCATCGTGTAGCCGAGCGCGCCGGAGGTGCGCGGAATGATCGTGATCTTTGTGACAGGCGCAGAATGGGTCTGCATCGCCGACACCAGCGCATGCCCGACCTCATGGTAGGACACGATCAGCTTCTCCTTGTCGGACAGCACCGCGTTCTTCTTCTGATAACCCGCGATGACCACCTCGATGCTCTCTTCCAGATCTGCCTGCGTCACAAAGCTGCGGTTTTCCCGCACCGCGCGCAGTGCCGCCTCATTGACCATGTTGGCGAGCTCCGCTCCGGAGGCCCCGGCCGCCGCCCGCGCGATCGCATGGAAATCGACATCATCGCCCAGCTTTACCTTCTTCGCATGCACCTTCAGGATCTCCTCGCGACCCTTCAGATCCGGCAGCTCCACCGGAATCCGGCGATCAAAGCGCCCCGGGCGCAACAGCGCAGGGTCGAGCGTCTCCGGACGGTTCGTGGCGGCGAGAATGACGACGCCCTTCGAACCGTCGAAGCCGTCCATCTCGGTCAGCAGCTGGTTCAGCGTCTGCTCGCGCTCATCGTTGCCGCCCACGCCCTGACTGTCACGCTTCTTTCCGATCGTGTCAATCTCATCGATGAACACGATACAGGGCGCTTTCTCATTCGCCTGCTTGAAGAGGTCGCGCACCTTGGACGCGCCCATGCCAACGAACATCTCCACGAACTCTGAACCTGCGATGGAGAAAAACGGAACCTCCGCCTCTCCGGCCACCGCCTTTGCGAGCAGCGTCTTGCCGGTTCCTGGAGGGCCGACGAGCAGCGCGCCCTTGGGCATCGTCGCGCCGATCGCCTGATATTTCGCCGGATTGTGCAGGAAATCAACAATCTCCTGCAGCTGCTCCTTCGCCTCGTCCTCGCCTGCAACGTCGCTGAACTTGATGCCGGTCTCACTCGCGACATAGACCTTCGCGTTACTCTTTCCCATTCCGAACTGCATCGCGTTGCCGATATTGCCGCCCATCCGCTTCATCAGCCAGCGCGAAATCATCTGCCCGATGGCGATAAAGATTACAATCTGCAGTACAAACAGAATAATCTGGCTGAATACCGAAGCCTCCTCCGTCTGCACCTTGCCAAACGAGCAGCCGGATTCATAGAGCCGGTCCACCAGATCCGGGTCATTGAAGACCACGGTGGAGTAATAGTTCGGCTCCTCCTCCGTATCCGTAAAATAAATGACGTCGTCCTCCACCTGCACCGTGTCGATCTGCTTTTCATCGAGCATCGTCAGGAAGGTGCCATAATCCACCTCCGTAATCGGCGTCTGCAGCATGGACGGCAGCACAAAGGTATTCAGAATGATCATTACCAGCAGCGCAATAAGATAATAAAATATCAACGGCTTTTTGCTGGGCTTCTTTACTTCTTTCATATATTGCAACCTCATCTCTCTTATTGTTTTTAAAGCTTCATTTATTTTTACAGGATGCTTATAAATTAAGCGTAAACTTTTTATGCCGCCCTTTCTTTTTTGAAATGGCTGCGGTATAATAATGAAAACTGCGGGAGGGAAAATTTGCATGAAAAAATATGATGTTATCGCCATCGGCGAGTTGCTGATCGATTTCACACAGAACGGCCTGAGCGAACAGGGAAACGGACTCTTCGAGGCCAATCCGGGCGGTGCGCCCTGTAATGTTCTCGCCATGCTGACCCGTCTTGGAAAAAAGACTTCCTTTATCGGAAAAGTCGGCAGCGACGAGTTTGGCCGCATCCTGAAGCGTTCACTTACTGAGCTCCATATCGGCACGGAAAATCTGCTGATGGACGAAGAAATCCACACAACGCTCGCGCTCGTGCACACCTTCGCGGACGGCGACCGGGATTTCTCCTTCTACCGCAATCCGGGCGCGGACATGATGCTGCGCGAGGATGAGCTCGACCTCAATCTGATCGCGGATACCCGCCTGTTCCACTTCGGCACGATTTCGATGACGCACGACGCTGTGCGCGCTGCTACGAAAAAAGCGATCGCCACTGCAAAAGCCGCGGGCGCGCTCGTCAGCTTTGACCCCAATATCCGCGAGTCACTCTGGAAATCGCTGGACGACGCGAAGGAGCAGGTACGCTGGGGACTCGGCCAGTGCGATATCCTGAAAATCTCAGACAATGAGATCCAATGGTACACCGGCGAGGAGGACTTTACGGCGGGCGTCAGGAAAATCCGCTCGGAGTTTCCGATTCCGCTCATCCTTGTCTCAATGGGCAGGGACGGCAGCCGCGCCTACTATGGAGACGGTTTCGTCGAAGCCGCGCCCTTCCTGCAGGAGAACACCATCGAAACCACCGGCGCCGGGGATACCTTCTGCGCCTGCGTGCTGAACTATGTACTCGATCATGGGCTGGAAAATCTGACAGAGGCGCAGCTCAAAGAGATGCTCGTCTTCGCGAACGCCGCCGCGTCTCTCATCACGACGCGCAAGGGCGCGCTGCGGGTGATGCCGACGGTGGAGGAGGTTGAGAATTTCCTCACACATCGATAATAAAATTTTCACAAACCGATTATACAATATATTGTAAAAAAGGAGAAAACATTATGGATTTTATGGACAAGGTAAACAAATTCGCAAAGACCGCCGCGGAGAAAACCACAGAATTCGCCGACGACGCCCGCCTGAAAGCACAGATCGCGAACGATGAAAAGTCGATCAAGGAGCTGGAGATCAAGCTCGGCGCTTATTATTTTGAAAAATTTGCCGCCGGGGAAGAGGTCGACGAGGATGTGCGCGAGGTCTGCACCGCGATTCTCGTGCACAAGGCGAATATTGAGGAGAAGAAAGCCGCGCTGAATGTGAAGAAATCTACATCCGAGGATGAAGCGACGGACGATCCCTTCGAACTGTAAATCATACATCGCGTCGTCCGTCCGCAGCCATGCAATGAGCTGTTTTGCAGTAAAAGCATCTGCCTTTGATCGTGCCTGTAATAAAGCTGCCCTGTGAACGTATGCGTTTTATATGTTTACGTCCACAGGGCAAGATTTTTTACTCACTTAAAAAGTGTCCTATCGCTTCCAGATAAGCGTCACCTTGAAGAGATCCTCATCCGTCTCGACCTTGAACTCACCGCCTTGCAGCTCGGTGAAACTCTGCGCAATCGCGAGGCCCAGTCCGCTGCCCTCGGTACCTCGCGAGAGGTCGCCGCGCGCGAAGCGCTCCGTGATCTCCTCCGGCGTGAAATTCATCTCCACAGCCGACATGTTTTTGAAGGAAACGGTCGCTCTCCCATTCCGCTCCTGCAGCTCAATGTAGGCGCGGGACTGCGGCATCGCGTATTTCAGAATGTTCTGCAGCAGGTTGTCGATGATCCGGTAACTCCGCTGCGGGTCAAGCCGCAGCACGCACTTCTCCTCCGGCAGATTCCAGCGGAAATCAACGGGGCTTTCCCTGATCTTGTCCTCATTTTCCAGACGCGCCTGCTTGATCAGGTTCACGAGGTCAACCTCGTCGTAGTTCATCACGACGTCCCCAGTCGCCGCACGGCTCACCTCGAAGAGATCCTCGATCAACACTTTAAGCCGCTGCGATTTCTGCTCGAGCGTCGCCACATAGCTCCTGCGCTCCTCCTCTGTCAGATCCTCCTTTTTCAGAAGATCCACATAGGTGATGATCGCGGTCAGCGGCGTCTTGAGGTCATGCGAGACATTCGTGATCAGCTCCGCCTTGGTATTGCGGCTTTTCACCTCCTCGCGCACGGCCTTCTGGAAACCGTCCTGTATCCTGCCAAGCTCAGCACGCACCGGCTCGAAGACGCCCATCTCCTCAGCGAGCGTCTCGTCCGCCCGTCCCTCGGCGATCGAATTCGCAGCCCGGAGCAGCTTCTCATAATCGGAAAGCACACCCGCCCATTTCCGCTTTGCCAGTACATACAACAGCGCCGAATAGAGCAGAATCCAGAGGATTCCGGAGAACAGCATGACCGCGGGTGACCATCTCCACCCAAAAAGCAGGACAAGCAGCAGCCAGACGCCGCCAAACAACAACGCAAGCAGCGCATTTGCCAGAACGAGCTTTCCCAGCGTCTTTTCCTTCTTCTCGTCCAGCTGTACTTCTGTCGCCCAGCTCCAGAGCTTCAGCCATTTCATTTTGACCCAACGGCAGGCGCCGATGCAGAGCGTCTGCTCCTTCAAGGTGCGGATCGGATGTGTCAGGTAAGGCAGCAGCGACGCACCCATCCAGTACCAGCCGAGCGCGAAGAGGCTCCACAGAATCCAGAGCAGTCCCGTCGCGGCCTGTGGCGCGGCGTCCCCAAAGCCCAGACGGCTTAAATCATCTGTAAACTCCCCCGACAGCGTATACCAGCCTGTCTCCACCAGTGCCAGAATCACAGTCACACTAATTCCGCAGTAGGCGAGAAAGAGGCTCAGCTCCGACGGCAGCCGGAAGAACAGCACCTCTCGAAGCCGCAGCGCCGGGATATTCTGCAGGAGCAGCGCAAACGCCAGCATCGCAAGAATGATACCGATCACCGCGATCGTATAGCCGCTCTGCTGATATGCAGAAAGCTGCGTGTAGTAATCCGACACATAGCCGCTCTGCGCTGCTCCGGTGCAGACGCCGAACACGAAGGTCGCATTTTGGATCTTTGGAAGGGATACCTCCTGTAACAGCTCCGCCGTCGAGGTATTCGACGATTCGATCGTCACCTCGCCGTAGTCTGACGGGCTCTCTGTGGCCGCTCCATACTCTGAATTCGAGCTGTCCTCTTCGATGGCGACTTCCTGATCGGATGCTTCTGAATACGATTCTGCGGCGTCCGCCTCATCTGCTTCCACCATCCCATTATCCTCAAGAAGCACCGACATGGACGCATTCATAAGATAGGTAAGCCCTTCTGTGTCCTCGAAGATCATTCCCCGGCTGCTGATGATACTCGGCACGCCCCGGCTGTCATAGCTGATCACGACGACCGCGCCGTAATCCTCCGCCTCGGAGCCTGAGATTTCCGCGCTCAGTCCACCACTTCCGTAGCTCTTCTCCGTATTCACTGCATAGCCATACCAGCCGTTCAGCCCCTGCATGTTCACATACTGATTCCGCAGATTGGCCATCAGCTGATTCGCTTCATCCGTAAGCTGCTCCCGCTGCGCGACCGTGAGCCCGTCCACGTCGTAGTTCTGCGTAAACCAGGCGAACGCGTCCGTGTCCGGCATGATCTCATAGTCCAGATAGCAGATCGACGAGAGCAGATAACGCGCGTACTCCTCATCCACCTCGAGCACGACCTCCTCCGCGCTCGTCTCATCCACCGTCTCCTCTTCTGGTCCTTCCGCAATCTGCCTCGCTGCCTGCTCCCGAAAAAAGGGATAGAGATTGCACATGACGACGCCCGCGAGCATCGACAGGGCAAGCACGAGCAGGATTCCGATAGCCTTACTGTTTTTCCATTTTGTAGCCAACTCCCCACACCACCTTCAGATATTTTGGATTTCTCGGATCGATCTCGATCTTCTCGCGGATGTTTCTCACATGTACCATGATCGTGTCAGAGTTCACCGCCCGCTCATTCCAGACGCGCTCGTAGATCTCGTCTGCGGAGAACACGCGTCCCGGGTGCTTCATCAGAAGCAGCAGGATTCGGTATTCCGTCGAGGTTACCTTCACCGGCGCGCCGTCGACGCGCAGCTCGACCTTCTCCTCGTTGAGCTCGAGGCCACCGATGCGGTAGACGTGCTCCTCCTCCGCCCCGCCCTTCGCCGCCATCTCGAGGTAACGGCGGTAGCGTCGCAGATGCGAGTTCACGCGCGCGAGCAGCTCGAGCGGCGTGAAGGGCTTCGTCACATAGTCGTCCGCGCCCATGTTGAGCCCGAGGATCTTGTCAACCTCCTCGGATTTCGCCGAGAGCATGATGACCGGAAAGTCGTAGTCTTTGCGCATCTCCATGACCATCTGGATGCCGTCCTTGCGCGGCATCATGACGTCCACGATCGCCAGATGAATTTCCTCCCGGTAGATGATCTCAAGCCCTTCGATGCCGTCCGCGGCCTTGTAGACCTCGTAGTCCTGGCTCTTCAGATAAATCGCAATCCCGTCGCGAATCTCCTGATCGTCCTCCACGACCAGCACATGATAAGTATCCATCATCGCTTCTCTCCTGTTCCGCTCTCACTATAAAATCCAAATCTAAAGAGGAAACGCATATAATTCTGAAGATTTTCCAAAGAAATCCCTTTTTCCCTCTGCATAGCCTTCCCTATTCTAACACATACTGTGAAAAAGGAGTGAGAAATTATGAACTACAAAGAACACACGGAAAAATATGATGATCTGAGCACCTGCTCTGCGCGGGACATGACCGGACTGATCCCTGCCGGGATTGAAAATGAGGAGGAATGGGAGCACTATGAAGAGCTGTTTCCTTTCCTGCCGAAAGTGGATAAGAAAAAAGACGTATCTGATTCTTAACAAACTACTGAATCATCTTCACCTGATCCAGCGGAAGCCAGCCTGCTCCGGATTTTAAATGCCCCCACAATACAGACTGCTTTCCTTCGCGTACCTCATCTATTTCAGGGCAATCTGTCCTCGAGACGGAACCGGCCTGAACATACTCGTAACCGGCTCCTGTGTAAACTTTTACGCTGTGTTGAAGCAGCTTAACTTTGCATGGCAATGAAAACTGCATCTTTGTTTGTGCCTTCATTTTCGTATCCTCACTTTCCTTAAATCTGGTCTATGATGTCTTTCACTTTTATCATCGTCTGCGTTGCCTGCTCTAACGCTTCCTCTCCGATTTCAGTAAGAATCTTATTATATCCCTTCTTCATACGCTCGTATTCCTCCGCCATCAATTCCACCACCTGACTGGTCAGGACAACATAAGTCCGCCCCTGTTCGGTATCCGTTATCCATTCGACGTAGCCCTTTTCATGAAGACGTTTCACTGCCTTTGATATGACCGACATCTGCAAATCCATGCTTTCCGCCAGTCGGGACAGATAAACCCTCCCGTTCTCCGCATCCTCTTCCGCGCATTTTCTGATGTGATACAGGAAAATATAGTCTCTCCTTTTCACTCCGCGGAATATATTTTCTGTTGTAAAGCTGTTCATAAAAAATGATTCAGCCTTCGATCTATCATTCTTATGCATCTTACCCATATACTCCTTCCCCAATGAAATGCTGACCTCCTGCCATCAGAATAAAAGAAAAGCACCCCTGACCGCCTGTGATTTTTACGCGGTCAGGGGTGCGCTTGTCTTGCATTCAGAAATTATTTTAGTAATCCATACCGCCCTGAGTACCTGCCGCTACAGCCGGAATCGGTTCCTTGATCGTGCCGACCGCCGCTTCCGTCGTCAGCAGGGTCGAGGCCACGCTGGTCGCGTTCTCCAACGCGCTCCTCGTCACCTTGACCGGATCGAGGATGCCTGCCTTCACCATGTCGACATATTCTTCCTTGTAAGCATCGAAGCCGATGCCGACCTTGGACTCGCGTACCTTGTTTACGATGACGGATGCGTCCAGTCCTGCGTTATCCGCGATATAGTAAAGAGGAGCCTCCAGCGCCTTCATAACGATCTGCGCGCCGGTCTTCTCATCGCCTTCCAGCCCTTCCACAAGCTTCGCCACTTCCTTGGAAGCGTGGATATAGGCGGAGCCGCCGCCGGCGATAATGCCCTCCTCGACAGCCGCCTTCGTGGCCGCGAGCGCATCCTCCATACGGAGCTTTGCTTCCTTCATCTCTGTCTCAGTCGCCGCGCCGACGCGGATCACCGCCACACCGCCAGAGAGCTTCGCAAGGCGCTCCTGCAGCTTCTCCTTGTCATAATCTGAAGTCGTCTCCTCGATCTGCGCGCGGATCTGTCCGATCCTGCCCTTGATCGCGGCCTGATCGCCCAGACCATCCACGATGATCGTGTTGTCCTTCTGGACCTTCACGGATTTCGCACGGCCCAGCATATCGATCGTGGCGTCCTTCAGCTCGATGCCCACTTCCTCGGAGATCACCTGGCCGCCGGTCAGCACCGCGATATCCTGCAGCATCGCCTTGCGGCTGTCGCCATAACCCGGAGCCTTCACGCCGACCACCTGGAAGGTACCGCGCAGCTTGTTGACAATCAGAGTCGTCAGAGCCTCGCCCTCGATGTCCTCGGCGATGATCAGAAGCTTCTTTCCCATCTTCACGATCTGCTCCAGCAGCGGAAGGATCTCCTGCACACTGCTGATCTTCTTGTCGGTAATCAGGATCAGCGGATCATCCAGCACCGCTTCCATCTTTTCCTGATCGGTCACCATATAGGAAGAAATATAGCCCTTGTCAAACTGCATGCCCTCGACCACGTCGAGCTCCGTCTTCATGGTCTTCGACTCCTCAATCGTGATCACGCCGTCGTTCGTGACCTTTTCCATCGCTTCCGCGACCATCTCGCCGACCGTCTCGTCCCCGGAGGAAACCGCCGCCACTCTGGTGATATGTTCCTTGCCGCTCACCTTCTCGCTCATGGATTTGATCGAGTCAATCGCCGTATCCGTCGCCTTCTTCATGCCTTTGCGCAGGACGATCGGATTCGCGCCCGCCGCGAGGTTCTTCAGGCCCTCGTGCACCATGGCCTGCGCCAACACCGTCGCCGTCGTCGTGCCGTCGCCCGCCACATCGTTTGTCTTCGACGCGACCTCTTTGATAAGCTGCGCGCCCATGTTCTCAAACGCGTCCTCCAGCTCGATCTCCTTCGCAATCGTCACGCCGTCGTTTGTGATCAGCGGCGCGCCATAGGATTTGTCAAGTACAACGTTTCTGCCTTTCGGCCCCAGCGTCACGCGCACCGTATCCGCCAGTTTATTTACACCTGTCTCGAGGGAAGTCCTCGCTTCTACACCATATTTAATTTCCTTTGCCATAATTCATTCGCCTCCGTCTATGCTTCCATAATCGCGAGAATATCGCTCTGCTTCACAATCACATATTCTTCATCATCAAGTTTGACCTCATTTCCCGCATACTGGGAATAGATCACATGATCGCCGGGTTTCACGCACATCTTGATCTCCTTGCCATCTTCCACCGTGCCCGGGCCAACCGCAACGACCACCGCGTCCAGCGGCTTCTCCTGCGATTTCGCCGCCAGAATGATCCCCGACTTCGTCATCTCCTCGGCCTCTCGCTTTTTCAAAATTACCCGATCTCCCAATGGTTTCAGTTTCATATCGATTCTCCTTTCACAAATATGGCATCCGGAGGACTTTTTTAAGTTCTGGCAGGTGTCCTGTTCTGTTTGTTATACAGATGATAGCACAAATATTAGCACTCGTCAATGCCGAGTGCTAATATTTTATACTTTTTTCATAATTTTCTATGTGAATTCACAAACCACTCGCACTAATGTCCTCTGCCGATGCATTTACAGCCATTTCTGAAAAAATTATGCCTTATCGCGCCTTTTACACCTACCTCAGGACGATCCATCTGCCATTCTTTTTCGGTCCGTCATGAATAATAAATCCACTTTGCTTTAACCTCTTTATTGCTCGTTCAACGGACGCCTTAGGAATCTCCAATTCTTTTACCATTATGGATACGGAAGCAGATGGATTATTTATGATAAAGTTCAAAACCGTCTGCTCTTTTTCAGTCAGCTCCTCATTTATTCCCTCATTTATTCCCTCATTTATTCCCTCATTTATTCCCTCATTTTGATTAAGGAAGGCCGGATGAATCAACAGCGTCGTACAAAATGAGAGTCGCTCCGGATCTGTTTCAAAAACAGGTTTCGGCGAACCGTTCCGTTCCAACGCATTTAATATTTTAAGAAAACCCGTGTTGCGCCCCTCTGTCAGGTGCATTTCTTTCAGAAATTCGCCGATCCGGCGGTTGCGATATCGACGATTGAACACACGGTATGTACGCAGTCCCTCCTCTGTAATCGAACGATCCGCACCCGGATGACTGACAAATTCAATCCGATCCGGCAAAATGCGAACCTCTATCGGTTCACGAACATCATAGCCTTTATGATACACGGCATTGCAAAGACTCTCCTCAACAGCGGCATATGGGTAATTGAAAAAGTGATCTGCCTCTGCTCTTTCCGGCACTTTCACAATCTGCTCCTGAATGACACTGTTCCTGATATACTGAAGTGCCTCGCGAAGCTGCTGATGCAGCGGTCCCCTGAAAATCTTTTCTATAATCCTGTCTCCACCCAAGTCATCCGGGAACTGGACGACGTCAATCTGTGCATACGGGAAAAATCGGTGCGGCTCCATACTAAAGAACATCAGACCAACATTTTTAGGTTTTGTATATTCGGGCAAAGTATTTACGATATTCATATCCCGACAAAGTTCGACAAAATCCATATGCTGCGATTCTTCATAAAGGGAGCTCCCAATTTCCTTCAAGTAAGACTGAATCAATGTCAGGTTCAAATCCGTAATATCTGCTTCGTGGTTAATTCTGTCATCAAAGGGAATGTTATTAGCCAAATTGTAAAGATCCCTTTTCTCTTCCTCGGATGGCGCGATTGTACTCGCCATCTTTCGAATATAATAAATACGGCCTTTTTCTTCCCTTGACATAGATTTCGGAGAGGAATATGGACGCAGATATCCGCCCGGCGCCCAGATTACAATAAACTTTTTGTCGTTATAATCTGCAACCTCAACAATAGGAAGATACTCCGGCTGAATGAGTTTGCACTTGTTGAGTATATCTTTCTGGTATGAATCAATCTTTTCCAATGGTATGCCCTTCCGAACATCCGGGCGGCCATCTTTCTCTTTCACACCAATGACGATGTACCCACCTCCCCAGTTGTCTATATCATTCGCAAAAGCGCAGATGGTTTTCAACGAGCTCTCCGCATCCCATGTCTCCTTGAATTCAATTCTCGCCCACTCCACTACATTTCCGGAGAGCAGGGTTTTTATATTAGTCGGGACTCCCATTCGTCTTTTCCTCACACTTCTTGATATATCTGCCACTTTTTACACGGGCATCTGCTGGTTTTTGAGCGGTTTCAGGAATAATCCATGTAGCACCAACTTTTTGAGAGCCTTGAATCCGGCCATCATTACACAATGTTATCACGCGACGTCTGGAGAGACCCCATCGCTCAGCAGCCTCAGCAGCAGAAATGTATCTCATCTGATATAGTTCCTTTCTTCAGATGTTTCTATTATATTCATAATATGGAATAATATCAAGAGTTTCTTCACGGAGGATTGCTGCACCGACGCCGACGCTTATTATAATGCGACACTTTTTCTTCATTGTCGCTTGACCATTTTCCTGTCCCATAATACAATACTATTATGCAACATATGTTGCTGCTCTGTCTGAAGGAGATGTCTGATGGCAAACAAAACTATCATCTACTACTATTCCGGTTCCGGTAACAGCC
>JAJQBC010000045.1 GCA_021203465.1 Lachnospiraceae bacterium
ATTTTTTTTGCGAAGCAGGAGCCCATGAATACAGGGGCTCCTGCTTCGGATATCTCACTCTCCGGCCTGCCAGGTCTCGGACGGGCTCATATTCCAGACGAGTTCGCTGCCGTCGGACGTGACGGTGATCGTGCCCTGCTCGTCGGTGCGATAAACCGAGACATCGGATGTGCGCAGTTTATTCAGGGTTGCGGCGTGCGGGTGGCCGTAGTCGTTTCCCTCGCCGCAGCTGATGACAGCATAGGACGGGGAGATGGCGGCGAGAAAGTCATCGCCGGTCGAGCTGCGGCTGCCATGGTGGCCAACCTTCAGTACGTCGGCGGACAGGGTGTATCCGGAAGCAAGGATATCGGCCTCCGCCGTCTCCTCCGCGTCGCCGGTGAATAGGAAAGCATTGTCCCCGTGGGTCAGGCGGAGGACGATGGAGCAGTCGTTGGAGTCTTCATAGTCTTGCAAAGGGCCGAGCACGGTGAAGGAAGCCTCCCCGAGCGCGTAGCTGTCGCCGGGCTGCGGGTGTATGGCCTCATAATCCCTTTCGTCCATGGCGTCGACAACGTCGCTCCAGGACTTTGTATCCGCCTCCCGATCCGAAGTCAGGATGGTTTCGCAGCTGATATTGTATAAAACTACATCTGCGCCGCCGATGTGGTCGGCGTCCGGGTGCGTCAGAACCAGATAGTCCAGCGTATCAATGCCCAGATAGTCGAGGTAGGAGACGACATTCTCCCCCTGAGAATTGTCCCCGGCGTCGATCAGCATCGCGTGTTCACCCTGTGTGATAAGTGTGCAGTCGCCCTGCCCCACGTCGATGAAGTGGACGGTCAGATCTCCCGTGACCTCTGTGGAGGCTTCGGAGCCGGTGTCGATTGTGATGAAATCTCCGTTTTGTCCCGCACTGTAGCCGGCGAGACCCAGCAATAGGAAAACCACCGCGGCAAGTATGGGATGTCTCTTTTGCTTCTTCCTTCTGCTGCTTTTGGCCATCAGTCTCCTCCTGAATCGAACATATGATCTATTTTAGCACAGGAGGCAAAAAAATGGAAGCCTGATTCTTGACAAATAAAAATTCGATTGTTAAAATAATCGGCGTACAACGTGTAGTAGGAACAGCGTAAGTCCGGTTGTTCTGTGCTGCACGTTCTTTTTTGTCTAACAATTCAGGACAGCAGCAAAATGAAAAGGCAGACGTTGCAGATTTATCTGCAAAAGGCTGGATTTTCATTTTTGGATGGGCGGAACGCCCATCAAGCCTCAGACATATGACGCCACAGGCGGCATATAGCCTGCAAAGCAGGCGGTCTGTGGCCTGTGGTTCTGAATAAAGTAACAGGAGGAATGAAAAAATGGAACAGAAAACAAACAGTTATCTCGAGACGGAGAAACCGGGGAGACTGATGCTGCAGTATTCGCTACCCTGCATCATCTCGCTGTTGGTGGCGGCGCTCTACAATATCGTGGATCAGATTTTTATTGCGAATGCGAGCTATCTCGGCTCCTATGGAAATGCGGCCAACACGGCGGTCTTCCCGCTGACGGTCGTGGCGCTGGCGCTGGCGGTCTGGATCGGCGACGGCTGCTGCGCCTTTGTCAGCATCAGTCTGGGCGCGGGAAAGAAGGATGAGGCACACAAAAGCATTGGCTGCTCGGTCCTGCTCTGCATCGTGGTGAGCCTTGTCCTGACCGCGTTCTACCTGATTTTCCAGGAGCCGATCCTCGGCGCTTTCGGAGGCCGTGTCAACGAGCAGACCTTTGCCTTTGCAAAGGAATATTTCTTTTACATTACGCTGGGCGTTCCCTTCTATATGTTCGGACAGTGCCTGAATCCGATCATCCGCTCTGACGGCAGCCCGCGCTTTGCGATGGCCTGCACGTTGGTGGGTGCGTTTGCCAACTTGATTCTGGACCCGATTTTCATCTATATTTTTGGCTGGGGCATGATGGGAGCCGCGGTCGCGACGGTGGCCGGGCAGATCCTGACAGCGCTTGCGTCGATCTGGTATTTGTGCCACATGAAGGCTGTGAAGCTCACACGTGCAAGTTTTGGTTTTTATGGGGATCTGATGAAGAAGTTCCTGCCGCTCGGCGTCACGAGCTTCCTGTCGCAGATTTCTCTGGTGGCCTCGATGGCTGCCGTAAATAATATGGTCGCGAAATACGGCGCGCTTGACCCGGTTTTCGGCTTGGAGGAGTATTCCCAGATTCCGCTTGCGGTTATCGGTATCGTCATGAAGTTCTTCCAGATCGTTATCTCGATCTCGGTCGGACTTGCGGCGGGTAATATCCCCGTGATGGGCTACAATGTGGGCGCGCAGCGTGCGGACCGGGTGAAGGAGCTGTTTAAGCTGCTGCTCATTCTGGAGTTGATCACCGGATTTGTCGCGACATTGATTGTGGAGTTCTTCCCCGGCGCGATTCTGGCGCTGTTCGGGGCGGCAAATGAGAGCTCCTATTATATGGAATTCGGCGTCCGCTGCTTCCGCGTTTACCTCTGCCTGATGACGCTGGCGACGCTGAACAAGGGCACGTTCATCTCCCTGCAGGCGCTGGGGAAGGCCTTCCAGTCAACGGTTCTCTCGCTGGTTCGTGAGATCGTGTTCGGTGTGGGACTGCCGATCCTGCTGCCGATGGCCTTTGGCCTCAGCGGCGTACTGTATTCCTTCCCGGCTGCGGACGCGCTGACCTTCCTGCTCGCGATCTACATGATCACGCGGACCTTCCGCGAGCTGAACGAGGCCATGCAGAAGACGGCCTGATAGAGAAATATCCAGCGGGCGGCTGAAAAAGTCGCCCGTTTTTTAAATAGTTCTTGTATTCTGAGACGGATTTCGGTAGAATGGGAACATCCTGATGCGAAAAGAGTGACATAAAAGATGCTTACAGCGGTGATTCTGTTTATTGTGGGGCTGCTGCTCCTGATCAAGGGAGGAGATTGGTTTGTGGACGGCGCAGTCCATATTGCGCAGTGCTTTCATTTGCCGGAGCTGCTGATCGGCGCGACGGTGGTCTCCATTGGCACCACACTGCCGGAGGTCATGGTCTCCGCGACCTCCGCGCTGACCGGACACAGCGAGATCGCCTATGGAAACGCGATCGGCTCTGTGATCTGCAATACGGCGCTGATCGCGGCGGTGACGGTGGCGGTTCGCCCGGGAGAGGTGCGGCGAAAGGATCTGACTCTGCCGATCAGTTTCTTTTTTACCGCGGCGCTTTTTTATGCGGGAAATGCCTATGCCGGAGGCAGTTTCAGCCGTATGGACGGCATTCTGCTGCTCCTTATTTTTGCGATTTATATGGTTCTGACGGTGCGGCGAATGACGGGGCCGGGAAGAAGTGAAGGCGAAGAAGTGAAAGAGGAAGAGTCGGCTTCCTCCCCGATTTCGAAGGATATCCTTCTGCTGATCGTTGGCGCGGTGCTGATCGCGGTCGGCGCGGATCTGCTGGTGGACAACGGAACCCTGATCGCGCAGGCGATCGGTGTACCGGAGTCGGTCATTGCTCTGACTTTTGTCGCACTCGGCACGTCTCTGCCGGAGCTCGTCACGGCGATCACTTCGCTGATGAAGGAGCATGGATCGCTCTCGCTCGGAAATGTCATCGGCGCGAACCTCTTTAACCTTGTGCTTGTTTCGGGTATGGCGATTACTCTGCAGCCCTTCGACATTCCGGTCTCATCGACTCTTTTTGGATATAACGCTTCCCTGATACTGGATATTCCGGTCATGTTTTTCGTCATGATCTTTCTGACGGTTCCGGCCCTCGTGCGAGGGAAGCTCTCCCGTGTGCAGGGGATTGTACTGCTTGCGGTGTATTTTAGCTACTGTGCGCTGCAGTTTACTATGTAAAGCCGGTATTTAAGGTTGTTACATCACACGCCGCACGGAAGAGTTTAGACCGGTGTTATCGGAAAAACAGGCTGGCAGAAAGGGCAGCTATTTCGGGAATGCAACGTCAGGAATCAAGATCTTTCAGAATACTCCTCACCAGAATAAAGGCAAAGACGACAGAAAACAGATCCGCGACAGGCTGAGCGAGCTGCAGCCCGCGAAGTCCCAGAAGACGGGGCAGTACATACAGCGTGGGAATCAGAAACAGTCCCTGCCGTGCACAGGAGATGAGTGAGGAGCGGAAGCCGTAGCCGATCGACTGGGAGAACATGTTGCACATGACATAGTAGCCCCAGACCGGCATCGTGATGAGCTGTGCCCGTAGCGCAAAGGTGCCGATGGCGATGACTTCCGCATCGTCCCTTCGGAAGAGTGCGATGATGTTTCCGGAGAAGAGGAGAGAGACCGCACAGAGGACGAGCAGAATCACGGTCGCCACCTTGACGCAGAACCAGAAGGCTTCCTTCACGCGATCGTACTGCTTCGCGCCATAGTTGAAGCCGCAGACCGGCTGAAAGCCCTGACCAAAGCCGACGACGACAGAATTGATAAAAAGGGTGAAGCGCGAGACGATGGACATCGCCGCGACCGCCGCGTCACCATACTGTCCGGCTATCGTATTGAGCATTACGGAGGAAATGCTGGCGATTCCCTGTCTGGCGAGGGACGGGGCGCCCGTATACAGAATGTCCGCGTAAAGCTTCCGGGAGGGCGCAAACTGGCGGGGGCTGATATGGATCGCGTCCCGGTGCAGATTGCACATGCCAAGAAGGATGCAGAAGCTCACAAACTGCGAGAAACCGGTCGCAACGCCCGCGCCTGCCGTCCCCATTCCGAAGCCGAAGATGAGGATGGGGTCGAGCGCCATGTTGAGCAGTCCGCCGATCGTGATCCCGACCATCGCATAGGTGGTGAGTCCCTGAAAGCGGAGCATATTGTTCATGATGAAAGAACACACCATAAACGGAGCGGCGAGAAAAATATATCTGGCGTAATCCGCCGCGTAGGGTGCGATCGTCTCCGTCGAGCCGAGCAGCATCACGATTCGGTTCATGAATATTGTGCCGAAAACAGCGATGACGCAGCCCATCAGCAGGCCGGTGAACCAGGCAGTGGACGCGTAGCGCTTTGCCTCCTCCTCGTGTCCTGCCCCCAGCAGGCGTGAAATATGGTTGCCGGCTCCCATGCCGATCATAAAGGAGAGAGCCTGGATCATGGCCATGGCAGAGAAGATGATGCCAACCGCGCCGGATGCGGAAGTCCCGAGCTGGCTCACGAAAAAGGTGTCCGCCATATTGTAGACGGAGGTGATCAGCATCGATATGATTGTCGGCACCGCGAGTTCCGGTATGATTTTCTGCACCGGCTCGTTCAGCATCCGTTCGCTGCGGGAGGCGCCGCTTTTTTCATTCATTCTCATTTTCCATTTCCTCTTGCGTTTCCTTTGTTTCATATCAGTCTAGCACAATCCGGGTGAAAATACAAAGGTCATCGAAAAGAGTTGCACGGGTTGGAAGTCGTGTTATAATAACGTTGGCAGCAAAAACAGGAGAATTTTATTATGAGTGTACGGGAAATAACGGCTTCCGCGATCACAGACGCCGTGGAAAAATTGGTGATCGATGCAAATTATTATCTCCCTGAGGATGTAAAGAATGCATTGAAAAAGATGCGGGAAGAGGAAGAGTCCGATCTCTGCAGGGAGATCCTTGGCGATATTCTGAAAAATGCCGACATCGCGCGCGAGCGGCAGCAGCCAATCTGTCAGGATACGGGGCTGGCGGTCTTTTTCGTCGAGCTGGGGCAGGATGTCCACATCGTGGGCGGCGATTTTCGCGCGGCGATGGACGAGGGTGTGGCGCGCGGCTACAAAAAGGGTTATCTGCGCAAGAGCAGTCAGGATCATGTCTTCGGAGAGCGGGTTAACCGGGGGGACAATACGCCGGCGATCATCCACACAGACATTGTGCCGGGAGATAAGCTGACGATCATGGTCTGTCCGAAGGGTGGAGGTTCCGAGAACATGTCGGCGCTGGGGATGCTGACGCCCTCTCAGGGCTGGAACGGTGTGAAAAAATTTATCGTGGATACGGTTAGCAGGGCAGGTTCCAATCCTTGTCCGCCAATTATTGTGGGCTGCGCGGCAGGCGGAACGACCGAGGAGGTTATGCTGTTGGCAAAGAAAGCCCTCTGTCGCAAGGTGGGAGAGCCCAATCCAGATCCGGAGGTCGCGCAGATGGAGCGCGAGATTCTGGAGGAGGTCAATAAACTCGGCATCGGCGCGCAGGGATTCGGCGGTACGAGGACCGCGCTGGCTATCCATATGCTCACGCATCCGGTGCATCTGGCGAGCCTTCCGGTGGGTGTGAACATCCAGTGCCATGTGGCGCGTCACAGGACGATCGTGCTTTAGAGGGGGGGGGAGAGAAGCTATGGCTGATAAAGTGATTCATCTGCCGCTGACAGATGAGATGATAAAGAATCTGCATGCCGGAGACAGGGTACTGCTGAACGGCGTTATCTATACCGGGCGTGATGAGGCGCACCTGTATCTGTGTCGGATGCTGGATCGGGGGGAGAAGCTGCCCATTGAGATCAAGGGGGCAGTGATTTACTATGTCGGTCCTTGTCCCGCGAAGCCCGGCCAGGCGATCGGCTCCGCGGGACCGACGACGAGCGGACGCATGGATGCCTATGCGCCGCGCCTGATGGACATTGGCCTGAAGGGTATGATTGGAAAGGGACTTCGGAAGCCGGAGGTCGTGGAGAGCATGAAGAAAAATACCTGCGTGTATTTCGCGTCGATCGGCGGCGCGGGCGCGCTGCTCAGCGAGTCCATCAAGGAAGCGGAGGTCGTCGCCTTCCCCGAGCTGGGGGCGGAGGCGATCTATCGGCTGCGAGTGGAAAATTTCCCCTGCACGGTCGTCATTGATTGCTATGGACATGATCTCTACAAAGAAGGTCGGGCAAAATATGAGATAAAGTAAGATTAGAAATACTGCAGATAAATCATCGCGGCGCCGAGCACAGTCAGCACTACGCCGGTGACGAGGCCGACCGTCCTGTTTTTGACACGGTTGGCGAAACGGGCAGATATAAGGGATGAAAATGTCGCCACAACGATGCAGAGGATCAGCACGTTCCAGCGTTCCAGCACGATGGCCGGATGAATCAGTGTGTGGCTGACGAAGGCGATCAGCGCCGTGAAAGTCATGATGAAGGTACTCGTGCCGACGGCGGTTTTCAGCTCATAGCCGAGGAATGCGGTAAAGACGATCAGCATCATCATACCGCCGCCCGTCCCGACGAAACCGGTGCCGAAGCCGATCGTCAGGCCGAAGAAGAGGGAGATTGCGATTTCCTTTGCTCCGAGACGGACAGAAGCGTTTTCGGATCCTTTTTTTGAAGTGTCCGGCTTGACCAGAAAACGGATACCAATGCAGAAGGTCAGAAACAGCGTAAAGCCGCCCAGCACCTGATGTCCGGCCAGATAGGCGACATAACTGCCGACAGTGCTCATGCATACGATACAGGCCAGCATGACCCAGCCGTGCTTCAAGTCGATTTTCTTATTTTTTGCGTAGGTGTATGAGGTCACGGCGGAGCCGAGAATGTCGGAAGCGAGCGCGATCGCTGTCGCCTGATACGCGCCGTACTCTCCGGCGAATGAGGGGCAGAGTACGATCAGGATCGGAACCATGACGGTTGCCGCGGAGAGTCCTGCCAGCCCGGTTCCCACGCCTGCGCCTACCGCTGCAATGATGTACCACAGATACTCCATACTGTCATCTCCTTTGACAGGAATCATAGCATATTATGGAGAAAATTTCCACCAGATGATGTCGCCCTACTCAAATTCATCTTGTCCTTTTCCTCCGCAGCCGACCATGAAAGCGTTGTTTCTTGTGTCAGATAAATTTTTCTCCGCGTTCACGCACCCTGCGGAAGGTGATATCCTGCCGGTCCAGCGCACCGCCTTTCGCAACGAGTGCGCGCAGGCACTCCCGGTCGGAGGCTTTCTGCTCCTCTGAATAATTCTGTTTGAAAGAAAGAATGTCCTCGTAAAACGGAGATATACGGGCGTATTCCCAGAAATACTCTTCATAAGGGATGTTATCGTAGCACCAGGGTTTCTGGAACAGGTTATAGTGGATGATCCCCGGATGTTCGACGGTTTTGCGCTCGCCGGCCTCGGGCGGCATGGTGTCCCAGCGCTCGTCGAGGAACAGGATATTTTCCCGGCACATTGCGTTGAAATAATCCTGATCCGGTGCGATGCAATCGAAGTGATATTTATTCAGAAGACGCAGGAAGTTTCCGCTGAAATCAACTTTACGCATTTTTTTCAGATGCATGAGCAGTACGCCGGAATTGATGTACTCTGTGCTATTCACGCCGACGGCCTGCTCTATGTAGTGTACCAGCTCCGGAATGCCCATGATTGAGTGGTCCGGGCAGGCGCCAATGATATTTCCGCCCAGGCTGATTCGAAACATCTCCGAAATATCTCCGGGCACGACGATATCGCTGTCAAGGTAAATGCCCTTGTCGTACTGAGGAAACATATCCGCAATGAAGATCCGGAAGAAGATCGTCATCGTGAAATAGTCGCAGCGCAGGCGGTTTTCCTTTCGATCCGTGAGCCCGGCGTAGCTTTCTTTCATATGGGTAAAGAAGATCTCAAAGGGCGGATGTACGCCGGAGCGGATGCGCCTGATATCCTGTTCTGTCAGATCCTGATGCAGGACGTGGATATGGTAGTAGTAGTCTTTTGAAGCGTTTTGCATGAGCGAGCGCAGCGCGCAGTCCAGCCACGGTGCGTAGCTTTTATCAACGGTAAAAAAGATGGGTATAGGCGTATTATTCATGTCGGGTCTCTTTTCTCATAGTGGATGTATTCATAGTTGCTGTTTTTACTGCGCAGGGCCATGCATGCGGCAAGCTCGTCGTGCAGTCGGCGCTGCGCCTCTTTTGGCTTCAGGCTTGCGTCCGCATAAAACGGCCCGTCAAAGTACACCGTGATACGGGGCTTTTTACCACGCTTCGGCTTCTGATAGGTTGTCGTCATGCAGAAACAGGGTGCGTGGAAGCGTACAGGGAAGCGAAAAGCAGTCTCCGGAAAGGGCCGGATGAACGTGCACCAGGGCCACACGTGCGCTTCCGGATAGATGACGATGCAATCTCTCTGTTCCAGATACTTTCCCATTGCCGTCAGAAAGTCCTTCATATCGCCGGGCGAATCCGGAATAATGAGCGCGCCGAGCATCGGCAGGATTTTTCCGAGCATCGGGATACCGAGGTTGGACGGCGCGGCGATCGTGCGGATCCGTTTTGGCGCAACATAGAGGCCGGGAGCGAAAGCGTCTCCGATCGGCTGTGTGTGATTTCCATATAAAAAATATCCGGTATTTCGGCACTCCCGCAGGACGTGCCGGTTCACCGTCTTTACGTGCAGCACGAGTTTTACATAAAGCAGTGCGAAAGGGGCAAAAACCGCATAGATAAGGCTGGAAACTGCGCAGTAAACGGGGTTTTTGTGATACCGTTGATATCCCGGGGGCAGCTGCAGGTCCTGCGACCGGCTTCTCACGATATCTTCATCGTATGTCTTATAGTATACTGTTTTTCTGTTTTTCATTCCTGAATTTGGCAATACAAACAGCCATACCTCCGCTGAGAGAGAGTATGGCGCGGGATTATAAATTAAATGTTATCCTGACTGTTAAAATTCTGTAAAATATTTTTCTGAATATGGAAAAGAAGCGGGAAAATGTCAGATTCTTCGCAGCACTGCCCAGCCGCCCATCATCAACTCACTTGGGATCCACTTCGCGGCAATGCGGTGAACGAGGCAGACTGGGCCGGGCGTGGATACGGCGAGACCCAGACGGGAGTCCGCAAGCGCGCGGCGCACGACATTCTTTGATTTCGAGGCGAGTGGAAAATGCCGGATATAAGCGCTGTCCTTTGTCTTTTTCGCGGTGCCGATGAATTCGGTATCCTTGATCCAGTAGGGACAGACAGCCGTCACACGGACGCCTTCGCCGAGGAGTTCCACGCGCAGGGCGCGGCTGTAGCGGTAGAGGAAGGCCTTGGAAGCGGCGTAGATATTGAGATAGGGGAAGGGCTGAAAGGCAGAGGTGGAGCAGATTTCCAGAATCCGAGCGCCTTTCTTCATATGAGGAAGTACGAGCTGCGTCATGTCCACGGCTGCGCGGCAGTTGAGGTCGATCATGTTGTCGCAGTCCGCGGCGGAGATGTCCTTCCAGGAACCGATCTTTCCAAAGCCCGCTGCGTTTACCAGTACGTGTACGTCCGGCTGTTCGCGTTCGAGCATCTCGCCGAGGATGCGGAAGGAATCGCGTTCTGTGAGATCCAGAGGAATGCAGCGAAGACACGTTTTTACCCGGCTTTGGAGCGTGCGCAATCGCTCTTCTCTGCGCGCGATAACCCAGATCTCGTCCACTTGTTCCTGCTTACTGATCTGCCGTACAAATTCACTTCCAAGGCCGCTCGACGCGCCTGTCACAATCGCTGTTTTCATGGTGTTCATCCCTCCGGATTCTGTTATAGCACAGAGAAAGGAAGTCCGCAAGGGATCCGGCGTTCCCTGCGGTTTCCGTACTGGCGGAAAAAGTAAATGAAGATACTCTAAAAAAGCCTCTGCCATACGGCTGCAACCGCGCGGCAAAGGCTTTTTCGATGATGCTTACAGAACCTGCTTATTGATGACGTTGACCGGCTTTTCGCCGCGCAGCACACCCATCACTCCACTGAGGGATTCCGTGGCCATATTCATGCGGGTCTGCCTGATCGCGCTCGCAATGTGCGGAGTCAGCACAACGTTGTCCAGCTCGAGGAGCCCCGGATGAACCTTCGGTTCCTCCTCGAACACGTCGAGGCCGGCGCCGCCCAGTGTGCCGTCTTTCAGCGCTTCGACGAGGGCGGCTTCATCGACGACCGGTCCTCTCGCAGCGTTGATCAGATAGGCGCCCGGCTTCATCTTTGCGAAAGTCTCTTTGTTGAAAAGATGATGGTTCTCCGGCGTGTAGGGGATATGCAGCGTAATGCAGTCGCTGACCTTCAGCAGTTCGTCCATCTCGAGATATGTGACGTCGTATTCTTTTTCGATCTCCGGCGTTGCGCGGAAGGCGTCATAGTAGACGACGTTCATTCCCAGTCCCTGCGCTTTCTTGCAGACAAATTTGCCGATGCGTCCGAAGCCCATGATGCCCAGTGTCTTTCCGTGCAGCTCCATGTTTTCTTTCGGGAACAGATCCGCGCCCCACTGTCCGGCACGCAGCTGTCTGTCAAAGTGCAGCACGCCGCGCATCGTCGCCATCATCAGGGCGACCGCGTGTTCCGCGGTGGTCTCCGTGACCTGGGTCGGCGTGTTCACAACGGCGATTCCTTTTTTCGTCGCGTATTGCCAGTCGATGTTGTCGTAGCCTACGCCGAGATTTCCGATCGCCTTCAGTTTGTCGCCTCTGTCGATCGCGGCGGGCGTCACAATGTTGCCTGCCACCATGCAGGCGTCAAAGCCGGGAACGCGCTCCGCGATCTCTTCCGGCGTCAGAATATGGTCGGATACAGTAAAGGAAAATTCATTCTGGTACGGTTCATAGCACTCCGCCGGGAGCGGATATGCAAATAAAATCTGTTTCATGTTTCCTGCGCCTCCTCAGTCAGTTTTCAGCGAAATTTCTCACGTCCATGCAGACGCCCTTCCAGTAGGCCATCTGATTGCGGAACTCGTCGCCGACACAGAAATGTTTTACGCCGAGGCTCTTATAGTATTTTGCCTGCTCGAGCGTGTCGATCTCACATCTGGGAGCCACGCCGTGGTCGAGCGCGATCTGGATCATTTTCTCCTCCACCTTCAGGGTCTCCGCCTTGTGATCCTTCGCATCCCAGCCTTTGCTCATGCTGTAGTCGGACGGCCCGAACTGTACCATGTCCACGCCCGGGATCGAGCAGATCTCCTCGAGGTTGGCCATCGTCTCTTCCTTCTCGACCATGAACGCCTTGACGGTATCCTTCACCATCGACGCGTAGTCCATCTGCGTCTTGTAAGGCTGGAAGCCGACCCAGCGGTTATTCGGGAAGCCGAAGCGCCCGCCGTACTCCGGGCAGTCCGGGTTTACGACATAGAGGGATTCTTCGACCTCTTTGGCCGTCTTGTGGTCTGTGAACAGGATTCCCTGAAAGCCGACCGCCATCGCGCGCTGCGCGACGTAGGCGCGGTTCTGGAAATCTACCTTGATCATGGAAGCAATGTCGTGCAGCTCGCAGGCGCGCACGAGATTCTCCATCTGCAGCATGTCAAAGGGCGCATACTCAGCCACAAACTCGATGTAGTCGAAGCTTCCCGTGGAAGCGGCGGCCTCTGTCAGCGTCGGCCAGGTGCTCCACATTCTCGTGGCGACGGAAGTACCGCCCTCATTTAAGATTTTTCTCAGCTTGTTTTCCTTCATGATTGGTTCCTCCTTGTATGTTTTTTCCTTATTTATTTACAACGTTTACCGGCGTGCCGTCGATGACGGACTTGATATTTTCCGCGGTTGTGTTCATAATGCGCTCGCGCGCGTCCTTTGTCGCCCAGGAAATATGCGGTGTGATAATGCAGTTTTTCGCTTTCAGAAGCACATTATCCGCCTTGATCGGCTCGGTGGATACGACATCCACAGCGGCGGCCGCCACTTTTCCGCTCTCCAGCGCCTCATAGAGATCCTGCTCGACGACCAGCGGGCCACGGCTGTTGTTGATGATGATGACGCCGTCTTTCATCTTTGCGATCGTGTCTTTGTTGATGATTCCCTCGGTCGACGGGAACAGCGGGCAGTGCAGGAAAATAAAGTCGGATTCGGCGAGCAGCTCGTCCAGCTCCACATACTCGGCCACCGCCTTTCCGGTTTCGCTCTGGAAGGAGTCGTACGCGATCACCCGCACATTCATGGCTCGCAGGATTTTCGCCGTGTTTGTCCCGATGCGGCCCAGGCCGATGATGCCGGCGGTCTTTCCGGATACCTCGATCATCGGATAATGCCAGTAGCACCAGTCTGCATTTGATGCCCACTCGCCCGCGTGGACAGAATCGCTGTGCGCGCCGATATGGGAGCAGATCTCCATCAGCAGGCTCACCGCGTACTGGCTCACATTGTCGGTCCCGTAGACCGGCACATTCTGAACCGGGATACCCTTTGCCTTCGCGTACTCGTAGTCGACGACATTGTAGCCGGTCGCCAGCACCGCGATCGTCTTCAGATTCAGGCACTTGTCGATCGTCTCCCGGCTGATCGGCGTCTTGTTGATCACCGCGACGTCCGCGTCCCCGATGCGCTCCGCGATCAATGGGGATTCTACGTAGGATGTCCTGTCGTACACGGTCACATCACCCAGCGCTTCCAGCGGTCCCCAGCTGATATCGCCCGGATTTTCGGTGTAACCGTCCAATACTACAATTTTCATGTTTTCTCCTTTCCCCGTCTCCCGAAGGAGGACGTCCGTTTGTTTTATGGTGCTATTATAAGGGCTTCTTTATGAAAAGTCCATGCAGAATTATCAATCAAACATGAACAATCTTATACAACTTTAAACGCTCATTTCGTGAAATTTTGGATGTTTCAGTCCTCGAGATCGTCTGAAACATTACCGATTTTATAATATTTTGCTTTAAACTCCCCGGGACCGCAGCCCTCCAGCTTTTTGAAAGTCCTGTAGAAATAGCTGTAGCTGGAAAAGCCCGTCCGTTCCGCGGCCTCGGCGACGGATATGTTTTCCGTGAGAAGCTGTCTGGCCCGGGCGACCCGCTTCTTCAAGATATACTGGATCAACGTGTCTCCGGTGGTCTCCCTGAAGACCTTGCAGATGTAGGCAACGCTGTAATTCACGGATTCCGAGAGCGCCTCCAGAGAGAGCGGCTCCGCCAGATGCCCGTCGATATAGTGTACCAGATTCGAGACAAGCGCGATCCGGCGCGCTTCCGCGGAATCCATGGCGGTTTCCTCGCAGCAGTCGCTGTACAGGCAGGCGAGGAGCTGGTGGATGATCGCCAGCTGGACCGCGTGCTGTCCGTGCTGCAGGTGCAGGTTCCGATAGTCCGAGAGCAGATTCATATACTTGCTGAAGGTGAACGCGTCGGTGTGGAAGATCGGGTAGCTCTGATTCTGTCGGTTAAAGATCCAGGCAAGATTCGCGTCTTCCGTGGAAAAATGCAGGAGAAGGCCCGGCTCGATACCGACGCTGACACGGTCGTAGGAGAGGTTTGTCTCACAGAAATAGCGGTGTGGTTCAAACATGCTGCACAGAATGATATCGCCGCGGGAAAGCTCATAGGTGCGTCCGCTGCAGAGGTAGCTCAGATTCTTGTTGCCCAGATAGAAGATGACTTCGTAATAATCATGATAGTGCTCGTAGTTGATCGGATTGCGGTCAGCGGAATAAAAGCGGGTATCGTAGCCATATTTCAGTATGTCGGTGCTTTTTTTTGAGCTCAGGCGGGGCTGCGAGTTTCTGTTTGCGTCCATGTGTTCATTCCTTTCAGAGGGGCTTCAGGCTTCTGTTTTATTTTTGCATACTTTTCCCGGACAGGCAAGGGGTGTCCTTGTCTTTGTTTCGTAAAAATGATATGATAATGCAAGGGCCAAAGGGCTGTGAACTGAATTATCATGATGTAGAGGCAGAGTATGATTCCCAAGACGATGCAAACGATCCTCCATGCGCTCTCCTACGGAGGCATCGAGGTGGAGGCGGCGAGAAGGCTTGCTGATTTAAAAAAACTGGATCCCATGCGGATTTTTTGCAGAAAACTGGACGGAGAGGTCTACAACGGGGAGCACAAGATTCCTCTGCGCCTGTATTTCCCGTCCCTGGAAGTGCAGCGGGAGGCGGAAGAGCACGGAATCAGAGGACCTGTAATTCTGTTCTTCCACGGTGGCGGCTGGGTGACGGAGAGTGTGGAGACTTACGACCGCGTCTGCGCACAGATGGCACAGTCCACCGGACATACGGTGGTCTCGGTCGAGTACCGTCTGGCGCCCGAATATCGCTTTCCGGTGGGATTTGAGGACTGTTATGAGGTCGCCCGGGCGCTTTATCAGGATGCGCTTCTCACAGATTTAAATCCGGATGAGATCACGATTATGGGCGACAGTGCGGGAGGAAATCTGGCAGCGGCCGTCTGCCTGAAGGCGCGGGATACGGGCGATTTCCAGGTGAAACGTCAGGTGCTTATCTATCCGGCATTAAATAATTGTTACACGGAAGACTCTCCGTATTCTTCCGTGCAGGAGAACGGCGAGGGCTATTTGCTGACCGCGAAAAAGATGGAGGATTACCTGAACCTTTACGAAAGCAGACCGGAGGATCGCGAGAATCCGTACTTTGCGCCGCTGCTCGCGGAAAATCTGCAGCACATGCCGCGCACATTGGTTTTGACGGCGCAGTACGATCCGCTCCGCGACGAGGGGGAGGCCTATGGGAAGCGCCTGCGTGCGGCGGGAAATGAGGTCCGGGTGCACCGCATCGAATCAGCGCTGCATGGCTATTTTGCGCTCGGCATCAAGCTGCTGCATGTGCAGGAGAGTTTCACCTGCATTAATCAATTTCTGGAGATGAGGACTTGTTAGAGTTTGGATATTCCCAGTGGAGAAAGCTGGATAACGCGGCGCTGGCCTTTCCGGCAGCCGCGGGGAAAAATGATACAAGGGTATTTCGCTTTTACTGTGAGCTGGCGGAAATGGTGGAGTCGGAGCCTCTGCAGCAGGCACTCGATCTGACGATGGAGAAATACCCGCTTTTTCAGGCCGTTCTGCGAAAAGGACTGTTCTGGTTCTATCTGGAGAGGCGGAATATTCGTCCGCTGGTGGCGGAAGAGCAGAAGACTCCCTGCAGTCGGCTGTACATCCCGGATCAGAAGTCGCTGCTTTTTGAGGTGACATATCATGAAAAGCGGATTAATTTCGAGGTGTTTCACGGGCTGATGGACGGCACCGGAGCCATGCAGTTTCTGCGGGAGCTGGTGCGGCAATATCTTCGGCTGGTACACCCGGAGCAGAGTTTTCCGGAGGTGCCGGAGGAGGAGAGCGCGAGCGGCCGCGATCAGGAGGAGGACAGTTTTTCTCAGTATTATTCCGCCACAAAATCGAAGGAGAAGAAAAGGGTGGTTTCTGCGGTACAGCTGAGAGGAGAAAAGCTCCCGCAGGATGAGATGCGCATCACCGAAGCGCTTGTACCGGTGAGTGCGCTGCTCGGAAAGGCGCGTTCGCGGGGCGTCTCCGTGACGATGTACCTGACGGCCATGCTGCTGTACGCTATTCACGAGGAGATTCCGAGGAGCAGGCTGCGCAGGCCGGTCGCACTCATGGTGCCGGTGAATCTCAGGAACTATTTCCCGTCCCAGTCCATGGGGAACTTCTTCGGCTGGCTCGAGGTCGGCTGTTATTTCAGGGAGGATACAGGTTTTGAGGATGTGCTGGAGCAGGTGAAGGAGGAATTTGAGCAGGGACTCTCGAAGGAACGTGTGGCAGAGCGCATGGATCGTCTGGTCCGTCTCGAGAAGAATCCCTTCCTGCGCGTGGTGCCGTTGGAGATCAAGCAGCTCTTCCTCATGACGGGAACGAGCCTGGGGGCGAAGTCTGTCACGGCGGTTTATTCCAATATGGGCATCGTGAAGATGGCGCCGGAATACGAGAGATGGATTGCCCGCTATGGCATTTTTGCCAGCACGGAGTCGCTGCAGCTGTGTTCCTGTTCGAGCGGGGAGAACCTGACGCTCGGCTTTACATCGAAGATACCGAACGACAATATTCAGCGCAATTTCATGCAGCTCCTGAAAAAAGAGGGCATTCCCGTGACGGAGCTGGAAAATGATTTCCCGGGGCAGCGGGAGCCTGCGGGAAGGCCGGCAAGACCGGCACTTGCTGCTTTCTCATTTGCCTGTGTCGCTGTGTCGATTATCTGCTGCACGATCAATTACATGCTGGCGGGACGACTTGGCTGGTCCTGCTTCGTGGCGGCGGGCGCGCTCTGCACCTGGCTGCTGGTGGAAGTCGCCCACAGAAAGCGGAGAAATCTCCTGAAAAATGTGACCTGGCAGCTGGTGCTGGTCTCCGTGATCGGCGTTCTGTGGGATGTCTTTACAGGCTGGCATGCCTGGTCGGTGAACTATCTCATCCCGATCGCAGTGCTGGCAGTCCTCGGAAGTATGCCGATCATTGCTTTGGTTCAGCATCTGGAAAAGCAGGAATATCTGTTTTACCTGATACAGGCCTGTGCACTCGGCTGCCTTCCTGCGATTCTGCTGTTTGCCGGCGTGGTGTCAAGTCCGGTTTTTTCCACTCTCTGCACGGGCGTGAGCCTGCTCGTACTGGCGGGGCTGGCAATCTTTCAGGGACGGGATGTGTGGAAGGAGATGCAGAAAAAATTTCGACTGTAATTTTGCCAAATTGCATTGTAACCATGTGATTCCTGTGATAAAATAAACAAATATTGAAAAATGTGAGCGTTGCGGAAACAGAGAAATATCGAGAGAAAAAGGAGAAAGAGGCTACTATGGTAAAGATTGAAAAGATGGAAGTTTATCCGGTTGCAGGCAAGGACTGCATGGAGTTGAACCTGAGCGGAGCGCATGCTCCGTTCTTCACCAGAAATATCGTGATTCTTCATGCGGATAATGGAGAGATCGGGATCGGAGAAGTGCCGGGCGGACAGAAGATCACGGCCGCGCTGGAGGAAGTGAAGCCGATTGTCGAGGGCTCCTGTCTTGCAGAATATAAGAGTACCCTTCAGAAGGTAAAGCGTCATCTCGAGTCAAAGGGCGAGGAAGATGTGCGTGGAAATCAGACCTTTGACCTTCGCACCGGCGTTCATGTGCAGACGGCGATTGAGGCGCCCTGTCTGGATCTGCTGGGCAAGCTGCTGAGCGTCCCGGTGTGCGAACTTCTGGGCGAGGGGCAGCAGAGAGATAAGGTGCGGATGCTAGGTTACTTGTTTTTCGTCGGAGACCGCAAAAAGACCGATCTTCCCTATGATG
>JAJQBC010000107.1 GCA_021203465.1 Lachnospiraceae bacterium
TCGTATACTTTGTTTATCTCGGTTTTGCCGACCGTGCCAAGCCGCGTCAGCAATTCGGATACATCTGCCGGTGTGAAGAATTCACCGCCTGACTTGCCTGCATTACTGGCGTACATAGTCATCAAATATTCATAAGCATCACCAAATACGTCGATGTCGTGGTGCTTCACATCACCCAGGTTCATGGCTGCCACGCCGTTTAAGAGCTTGACCAGCTTTTCATTGCGCTTTGCCACAGTGCTGCCCAGTTTGTTGCTGTTGACATCGAAGTCATCAAACAAGCCTGCAAAACTGTTCTCAGATTCACTGCCTTTTGCCGATTCCTCAATGTGCCGGAAAACCGTCTCCAGCGTCATGTTCAGGTTCTCGTCATTTGGAGCGGACTTCAGCACATTCCAGAAAAGCTCACTGGGCAGAATAAAAAAGCCCTTTTCTTCCACGAGACCTTCCCGTGCTTCTTCTGCGTCCTCATCGGACATAGCCACATAATCAAATTCGGTGTTGCCGGCATCCGCCTCACCTTCATTGATATAGTTCACCAGATTTTCGGATATGTATCGGTAGAACATAGTGCCAAGCACGTAATTCTTAAAATCCCATCCGTCTACAGCGCCGCGAAGCTCATCGGCAATCGCCCATATCGCGCGGTGAAGCTCGTCCCGTTCCTGCTCTTTCTTTGTGTCAACCATTATATTTTCCTCAATCTTTTCCGCATAAAATTATGATACTGCTCACTTTTTCAGTATAGCACAGGAAATTCATAAAAACGACAGTTTTCTCTACACTCCGGGCAAATTCCCTGCATTATTTCTGAACCAATTTCTTTACCGCTCGTATCAATATCTCCACATCATCCCAGAGAAACAGCCCCATAGCCACCACCAGCACTACAATCGCCACCCTGTTATTTTCTTTTTTCTCCTGCGCCTTATGCATCACATACAGCGCCAGACTCAGCAGTCCGGCGTGGCTTGCCTTTCTCATGGCCATGTTACTGTTGAAACAGATTTCATCCAGTTTTAATTCCAACTTTTCCTTATCCTCCCATTCTCCTTCGTCAAAATCACATCCTGTCAGACAATATTTCAAGCCCTCCATCGCTTTGTCTTCGTCATATCCCATTGCCATGAAATAATCAACCATCCGCACCGCCTGTTCATAAGTGATGGACTCCTCCCCCCCCGGCTCCAGCTTCGGATGATAATGATTCAGGATATTTTTGATTCTTCTTTTACATTTTTCTGTCATGTCGTTTGCTCCTCCTTTAGCAAAATGATATTTTTCTATATTCTTCATTTCCGTTTTCTATCTTGCGGAACAGATAATCCAGCTGTCTGGCCTGCCGCCGCTGCTGCCTGCGGCGTGCCGATGCCTGATACTTCCTGTCAATCTGGATCAGTTCCAGATTCCCATTCGCTGCTTCCTCTGCTTTCCGAAATTCGTCATGCTTGTATATGTACATAAAGGCGTCAATCAGCGATGTCACAGAGCGGATATCTTTCTGCCGGTGATATTGTTCTCTCTCCGGATGCTCAAAACTCAATGGTCTGCCTTTATGATTCCGGTGAAAAATTGCGAAGTCCTGCGTATCTGTCCAGTAAACGATTTTCCAGCAGCTTATACCTGTCCTTATATAAAGCACGCCCGAGATCATTTTGAACTCCATCTCCTTATACTCGCAGTATCTTTGCAGATTATCCAGCTCTTTTTCCAGCCTGAATTTCATGGTATTACAGCATTTACACGGCCTGTATCCGCATCTTTCCATATCTTGCCGCGGTAGCTTTAGTCTGTATTCTGGCAAAGTGTATTTTATATAACGGCATTCGGGATAATGATATATTCTTCCATCACTGTACAGGCTGGCAACTCTTGCATTACTCATTTGCATCCTCCTTATCAAAATAAAAATGGAACCAGAACAGGATTTCCCTTTTTCTGATTCCATTCTCTCACTTCAGCTGTCCATTAAACAGCCCTCGCAATGCGAACTTTTGTTCACTTGTATTGTTCTGCCAGTCTTCTGATTTCCTCTTTTACCTCATGCACCACGGACTGTGGCCCTACTATCTTCGCGCCGCTTCCCAGCGCCATAACCCAGTGGATAAACTGATTGCTAACTTCCACTTTCACATTGACACTGAAATGCTCCTCGTCCTCTTTTATAATGGCGATTTCTTTCCCGAAGCGGTCAATGACCGCGCCGACCATCCGGTTCTCACAGACGAGCTTCACGACCTCCTCCCTGCCGCCGTACATGCCGAACATCTTGCGCGCGTAGAGCGCCATGTCAAATTCCTTGAAGCGATTTCTTCCCTCACGGCGATCCCGGGTGCTTTCAATGTGGAGCATCTTGTCCACACGAAAATGCTTGATCATATCATTCGCCGCATCATAAGCGATCAGATAATAATATTCATCGTCCCAGGAAAGCGCCCAGGGACTGACCTGGTAATAAGCCCCGCCATGCCGCAGTTCCATCTCCTTTTTCACATTCCACTGAAAATACTGAAAACGAATCTGCTTATTTTCCGCAATCGCCTCATGAATAGCGTCCACATTATAATAAATGCTTTCGTTCATAGTCTTGATCCGCTGTGCCACATACACCTGGCGCTGCAGCTGGGTGGCCTCATGCTTACTGGCAAGCCCCTCAATCTTTTTGATCAGCTCGTTAGATTTCTTTGCAGTAATGAATTTTGCAGACTGTACGGAATCTACCAGGAGCTTCAGCTCCGCAAGCTCGAATGGACGATTGACAACCCTATAATAGTAGGTGCGTTCCTGCTGCTCTCCGATAATGTCCATCCCATACTGGCGCAGGCTCTCCATATCACTGTAGAGGCTTTTTCGCTTCGCTGTAATTCCATGACTGCTCAGCTTCGCTATGATCTCCGCGATGTTGATACTGTGCGTCTCGTCCGTTTCCTCCAGCATGATTTTCATCAGATACAGTATTTTCAGTTTTTAATTAGACCCCTTTGCCATATCGTCACCCCATATATTTTCTACAACGAGAATGGATAAAGGCCGAAAATCATAAATTCCCCATTAACAGGCATCTTCCACCCCATTCAGATAATTCTGGATCATCTGACAGAATTCTTCTGCTTTCTCATACTGTTCACCCGCATCGTCCTGCGAAACGATAAAGAAATCCGCATAATCCGTATTATTTCTGATCTGAAAAGCCTGACTTAAATATTTGGAATACTTCTTTTCTATCTTTCCTGTCTTAATATACTCTTTCTGAAAAAAAGCAATAACTCCCGCATGCTTTGAGAAATCCTGCCCATCCAGCGCAAGGAGGGCGCGCACCGCGGTAAACATAGCATAATAGGATCGTCCTATAGAATCCTTATAACTTCCATTTTCCAAAAGGATTTTTGCAGCGATTCTCAGACATCAATCATAACCCCCTCTTTCTGAATGTTCCTGTAATACGGGATATCATCCTTATACTTTTCAAATTCGTCTGCAGGGATTACTGTGGGGGAAACGATTGTCTCATATTCCAATTCCAGCTCCGCAGAGACATCCCAGATCTTTTTCAACTGCTCCTGAAGGCTGCTTCTCTCCCCCCGGACAATCGCAACAATATCAATATCGGAATCCTGCGTGGAATCGCCGCGCGCATAAGAGCCATACAGCCAGACTTTAACCAGACTGTCCCCATAGACAGCATCATAAGCTTTCGCTATCTGCCTTGAAATGGCGGATAATGCACTTTTTGAACACATGGTCTTCTACTCCCTTCCAATATTGTTTTATTTTGTTATAACAAGCGTTTCTTTTGAATGCAATCACAGTTGTGACATCAGTTCATTCCCATGCTCTTTCAGCCACTTATTACAGCGGTCATAGTCCGGGTACACCCGCCGTACCTCCGCATAAAATTCTCTGGAATGGTTCATATGCTTCCGGTGGCACAGCTCATGCACCACCACGCTGTCGAGCACTTCCGGCGGTGTCAACATGAGAAGGCAGTTGAAATTCAGATTACCTTTTGCGCTGCAGCTTCCCCAGCGCATTTTCTGGTTGCGAATCGTGATCCTCCCATAGGTGACGCCAACCAGCGGCGCATAATATTTCACACGTTTCGGAATAACCTTAAGCGCCTGATCCGCCAGCTCATGGATCTCCTCCATGCTGAGCTTTTCGATCGGCGGCCGGTTCTTTATCATCTCATCCATTTTGATCAGATGCTCCCGCAGCCAGTCGCTGTGCTCCTCCACGTAATGTCTGATTGCCCTGTCCGACATCCGATGCGGCGCCCGGACGATGACGCCCTCCGGCGTCACCTGAATGGCGATGGACTTTCTATTGCTTCTGACCACCCTTAAGCTCATGCCATATTTTTCCAAAAACTCCAGTATTTCCTGCATCGCATCCCTCAGAGCCTTTCTCTCAGCGGACAGGCTGAGCGCGTGACCCGCTCCGCCAGCTTTTCAAATCCATGGTCGCTCAGATAATCCTGCAAAATCGGAATCGACTGCGTGGACTCCGGTCCTACGATCAATTCGACAAGCACATCCTCCAGACAGGTGCCCGCCGCCTGGCACATCTTTTCCAGATCCACCGGATAATATTTCTTAATGCGCTCCTTCATAATATGATAACGGGGCTTCACTTCAAAGAAGCCCTGCTCAAAGGGGGAAACGACCAGCCGGACCTCATTTTCACTGGCAAAGGACGGGTGTCTGAAAGCCGCTGACGCTGCCCGGAACCTCTCCGAAACCGCTCTGCACAGACCGTTCATAAACAGAAGCATCTCCGAGGCATCGTTCATATTCAGGACATTGTTCAGCCGCAGTTCCGAATTGCTCAGTATCCCGTCCAGTGCCAGAAAATCCGTATAATGATAGAGAATATTTTCTTCAGAAAATGCCATATGTATCAGTCCCTCCTCAGAACAGATGCTCCAGATAGCTGCCGTCCGGCTGCAGTTCCTCGAAGCATTCTGTCAGGTTCTCATCGTCCATGATCCGCAGGACCTGCCGCATCCCGCCGGCCAGTTCTTTTTTCTCATATTCTGATCTGGAAATCCAGTAAACGCGACCCTCCTCGGAGCTTTTCAGCTCTCCCTCGTAAGATTCCGCGCGGTAGAGCAGTCCAATATTATGAAAGCCATCCCGATACCAGTGATAAATTCCCTTCAATATCGGGTGATGGATTGTCAGTCCCGTCTCTTCCTTCATCTCCCGGACGACCGCTTCCGCAAAGGTCTCGCCGGCCTCCACATGCCCGCCGGGAAAGGTTGTCCCGCTGTAGCTGCTGCCTGTTTTGTCAAGTGCCAGCACCATATCTCCATCACACAGCATACACATGTTCATGAAAATCACGTTTTCCGATAAGTGTTTCTCCACAGTCTCTTCCTCTTTTTCCTTCGTGTTATCTTATATATTCTATCCGCAATACAACCAGCTGACACACCAACTGGATTTTCAATTAAAATCCACTACTTCAACTGTTACATGTTTCGAAAAACATATATTCATTTCAACCGATATATAAAATAATTCCCACATCGCTCTCTTTGAATTAGATCTGCTTTTACCAGCCTTCCCAACGCCACATTTGCACCCTGTAGAGTCGAAATTGCCGTATCCATAGTCAGTCAATCGCCTCCCGA
This sequence comes from Lachnospiraceae bacterium, assembly GCA_021203465.1. Taxonomy (GTDB): domain Bacteria; phylum Bacillota; class Clostridia; order Lachnospirales; family Lachnospiraceae; genus Hominiventricola. The sequence goes on from JAJQBC010000107.1 coordinate 5,633, forward strand.
ATCGCATTTATAGGGAATATACTTTATTATAATTCGCTCAATAAGCAAAATCAATTGGTAGCCGACTCTTTCTGTGTTATACTATTCCGAAAGAAAGAAGGTAACGCCATGTCAAAACACTATCATTTTTACGGTTGGGAAAACGCGACCGTCCCCGCGGTCACGGATGAATATCCAGGCATCTGGACACCGCAGGATTTATATGACGCGCTCTCAGAAATCTGGTGCGCGGACACCTGCGCACCCAGACTGCGCGCGAACTGGACATCGGAGAATCGGACGCTGGGGCAATGCTCCATCACCGCGTTTCTGGCGCAGGACATTTTCGGCGGCGAAGTCTATGGAATCTTGCGACCAGGCGGAAATTATCACTGCTACAATGTAGTCGGAAGCTGTGTGTTCGATCTGGCCAGTGAACAGTTCGGAGACGAAGCACTGGACTACACAGACAACCCATTGCAGTCAAGAAAAGTTCACTTTTCCAAAGAAGAAAAGCGTTTGCGGTACGAAAAGCTCAAAACGGATTTACAGAAGTTCTGTTCCTGATTTTCCACTCATGAAGCTGTTTCAGCACGCAGGCAGGGAGAGCCTTTTAAAAATGGCCCTCGACCGAAACCAACAAACAAAATCAATACCGGCAGACATCAATCCAGCCGACAGCGCCCGAATACTTCTCCAGCTCCTCTAGGTTCAGTCCGATGGCGCTGTTGCCGCTGCCCGCCGCCGGGTAGACGAGGTCAAAACGTTTCAGGGATTCATCCAGATAAACCGCCACGCCTTCTTTGATCGCAAAAGGGCAAACCCCGCCCGGGGCGTGGCCAATCCACTCCTCCACCTCGTCACGGGGGATCATTTTCGCCTTTGTCTGAAACTGCGCTTTATACTTCTTATTATCTACTCTTGCGTCGCCGGCTGCCACGATCAGGATCGCCCTCTCTCCCTGCAAAAACGACATCGTCTTGGCAATCCGACACGGCTCGCAGCCCAGCGCCTCCGCCGCCAGCTCCACCGTCGCGCTGGAATGGTTCATCTCCATCACCCGGTCTTCCATCCCGTACTTCGCAAAATATGCTTTTACCTTATCAACTGACATGTCAAATGTCTCCTTCTCTTTAGTTTTCGCTATAAAAGAGCTGTTTCGGACTCCCAGATCCGTCCGGCATACTCAGGTGTATCAGCCCCTGTTCAGCGCTTTTCAATTTTAGCCCCTCTTCTGTTCCTCCACGCGCACCCGGATGTCACAACCGGCCTGCTCCTCCCCGTTCAGGCTTAGCCGGTAAACTACCTGCATCTCAAGCCTGTCCTCCTGCACGTCGAGCCGTACACGCGAGGTGTCGAAGACAGCGGTCAGGCTTCCCCACGGGACCTGATAGGTACTCTGCCTGCGCTCCCCCTCCCGGAAACGCAGATTCGCTGAGACCGGGCCGCTTCTGCGCACCTCCAGACTTTCCGCGGTCATCGTATAACGATTGCGTACCGGTTCCGCGAAGCCCTCCTGCAATTCATCGAAAAACAGATAATGTACGCCGTTTTTCTCATAGTATTCCCCATCATACGCCATCTCGAGCTCCTGCTGTCCGTCCTCTGCAAGATGGAGGCCGGAGATGGCCACCGTCACTTCTTTTTTCATTTTGACACCACTTCTTCGGTACAATACATGTCTGAAAAATCCATTATATAGATTTTCAACCGTTACCTTCAGGATATTATATCGGATTTTTTATCTGTCCGCCACTCTTACTTCGATGCCAGCCAGAATTTCACCTTCACCGGCAGGCGCTCCGGATTTGGGCGCTCGTAGAGCAGCGTCCACCAGGCCGTCGCCTTCTCATCCCCCGTTTCCGGATTTTCCTGTCTACACGCGTATCCCGCAAAAATAACACTGATATTTAAAATCAGAGTCAGCAGCAACGTCATAATTTTTCGTCTCATTTCAGGCTTCCTCTTCTCTGTTTCTATCCAGAGTATCGCCAAAGAGATGTGGCTCTATACCGCATAAAGAGAACGGCTTTTACCCGTCCTCTACTATGCTGGCTGCATTCTTTACGCCCGCTGTCTGTTGATATTATACGGTGTGACAAGATAGACCTGCTTCGCCAGCCCGGCGCTCTTGATTGCCGCAAAGGCGCCGCGAGCCGCCGAGCGCTTCTCGAAAATTCCAAACACCGTGGGGCCGCTGCCGCTCATCAGAGCACCGAGCGCCCCGTTTTCCAGCATACACTGTTTGATGCCGCCAATCGCCGGATACAGAGGTTCCGTCACACTCTCAAGTACGTTTCCCATACGGGAGGCGAGCAGCTGCAGATCTCCCCGCTCCAGCGCCTCGATCATGGCATCTACATCCGGATGCTGCTCCGGACGCAGCTCATTCGCATGAAGATTCTCATAGGCAAAACGGGTCGACACGTTGACGCCCGGCTTCGCGATCAGGATCGTGCAGCGCGGCATTGACGGCAGGGGCTTCAGCTTCTCACCGATCCCTTCCGCAAGCGCGGTTCCGCGCATTACACAGTAGGGCACATCGGCACCAAGCCGAACACCGCGCTCCATCAGCGCTTCACGTGATAGCCCCAGATCATACATCTGATTCATTCCCCACAAGACGGCTGCGCCGTCAGAACTCCCGCCTGCCATCCCGGCGGCCACCGGAATCCGCTTTGTGAGGCGGATCATGAGGCCGTCCCGGATCGTGAATTCGTCCATCAGGAGCTTCGCCGCCTTGTAAACCAGATTATTTTCATTCGTCGGCAAATAGGGCAGGTTCGTCTCCACCCGTATTCCCGCTTCTTTTGTCCTGTGCAGCTCCAGCTCATCGTGCAGCGTGACCGTCTGCATGATCATTTTTACCTCATGATAACCGTCCTCCCGCCTGCGCAACACATCCAGTCCCAGATTGATCTTCGCAAGCGCTCTCAGCTGTATTCTGTCCCTCATATTTCCTCCGCATTGTCTCTTTAAAGGTTATGATACCATACCGGTCATTCCCTTTACAAGCAGAAGCTTACTGCCCGGCTCCGGTTCCCCGTCGCCGAGACCGTTCAACTCCGCCACATCGTGGCAGGCTGCGGCGTGACTCTTTGCGATTTCCCACAGACTCTCGCCCGGCTGCACAATGTGGATGACCATACCCGGCAATTTTCTGATACGCTCTGCATCCAGCGGTCCTTCCTCCAGATCTTCCACAAGACACAGTTCCTTCGGACAGGAGAGTAGCGTCTGTACCTGAATCGCCGCCTTCATCTCCAGCTCCTTCGCGTCCAGCATACTAACCGTAAGCTGATCAATCCCCAGCCTGATCTGTGCCTCCTCCGATATTCCCGCGTCCGGCAGTTCTACCGTATGCTCGAACGGGAAAGACCTCGCCGCACAGGCCAACGGCTGGCTGTCATCCTCCGCGGCATAGAGCACCCAAAGCTCCAACATTCCCTGAATCAACAGTCCCTGCTCATTCTGCTCCGTATAATCTGCGTGAAGCTCTGTGCCGCTCGCCAGCACCTGCAGCAGCTTTGGATCTGTCTCTTCAAGCTTCATCCGCCCGGAAACTCTCGCCCGGGAATCGGATGTCCGGCTCACAAACTCCCAGACGCAGGTCTGCAGCTTCGGAATCACTTCCCGCGACAAGCTGTACGCATCACTCAGGATCTCGCAGTCCCGGTCTTCAAAATACCGCAACGCCAACTCCAGCACCGCGTCAATGCGAACCATACGCGGTTCGCCGTCATAATCCGGCTGAAGCTCCATATCGCTGCGCTGGAGTGAGACGTTTCCACAGCCAAAGAGTTCTGCGTGGCATTCCTCACACTCTACCTCATTTCGGAAGGGGATGCTCTGTTCCATCCTCTGAATCCGCCCATCATTCTGGTCGCTCTCGTACAGGAAAAACACATTCAGTTCTCCCTTTACTGACAGACGCCCTTCCTCCTGCCGCAGCTCCGTTCCCTGAAGCCGCGCCTCCTTCCAGATAATACGACGGATGTTCGGCTTTCCGGGCGGCAGGTTCAAATCCTCACGCACGCGCAGCGTATCCTTTTTATGTATAATTTCCTGCTGGAGATGAACCATTTCGGTTTTGCAGTACAGATCCTGCTGTTCCTCCGGCTGCTGCACCAGCGGAACCGGCTGCTCCCGAAAGCCCTCCGCGGAAAACTCCAGCACGCATTTCAGATTGGCCTTGCGGGAATGGATGGCGGACGCATGCAGATCTTCGACACACCATGTGAAATCCAGAAGGTCCCCCTCTTCCAGTTCATTCAGAAATACAGTTTCGTCCACAGGGATGCTCCCTTCCAGTACCTCCGCCGTCCGGTCATGATTCTCACCAATGTACAGAATCCGATACAGGAAAATGCCTCGCACCTTCACTTTCCCGGCCTCAATTCGAGTCTCATCCGGCCGAAATTCTCCCTGCCGATGCACAATACGGAAAATGTCCGGTTTCTGATCCGGCACATTCAAATCCTCCTCCAGCGTCGTCTGGCTGACAGCCTTTCCCTTTCGGCGTGTCAGATTTCTGTAGCTGCGTTCCAGTTCCATTTTACGCTCCCGCCTTTCCTACTCAAAGATGACAGATTTGTCGAGATATTCCAGTTTCAGCACGATATACGGACAGGTTACGGACTGCGCGGTGTTCTCATCACTCCCGGGTCCGAGCAGTTCCGTGTCCACGCATATCGCGGTTTCTGTAAGGTAAAGATCCTGTACCGCAATGCTGTAACCGCTCGTCTCCTGCTCCCCATAACCGATGCAGATATAGAGATAGCCCCCATCCTCGTAGGTCACCTGAAAGGGCTCGCTCTTCTTCTCCTCCAGCACATTTCGCAGTTCCTCCGGGACCTTCTCTACATCCAGCACCGTAAAATCCAGGTCCTCCAGCTTCTCATCGCTCTGCGTCTCCACCCCGCATCCAGCCAGCAAAAAAACAGCCAGAAACAGCAGACACCACTTTCTCATGCAGCCGCCCTCATTCTTACGCTTTGCTCTATCTTATGTGATGTGGCAATTTTTCATGCCATAAAAAAAAGACAGCCCGGCAGCTGCCTCTCTTTTAAGATTTTTTATTGCCCTGTCAGGAACAGCGGCAGCGCTCTTTTGATAAACTCCACGCAGCCATCCTCGCCCAGCTTTCCGGAGTCGAGCGAAAGATCGTACTCTCCCGCATCCCGCCATTCCTCACCGGTATAATAGTAATAGTAGGCCGCCCGCCGCTTATCCTCCACGCGAATCTTTTTCATAACATCCTTCGACGACCAGGTCATGTTGATGGCAGAAATGCGCTCCATTCTGGCCCCCAGCGGAGCATGAATGAAGACTTTCAGTACGTTAGGGCGATCCATCAGCAGACGGTTCGCGCAGCGGCCCAGAATAATGCAACTCTCCTTATCCGCGAGATCTTTGATGATCTTTGCCTGAAAGCTGAACAGATTTTTCGTCGAGACATAGTCGTCGCTGTCGGGCGGCAGCACTTCCCCGGTGTACACCTTCTCGGCGGAGGAGAGCATCTCGCGCATCCCGATCCGCTCGTCAGCCAGCCCAAACAGTCTCTCGTGGATGCCGCTGACATCCGACGCGATACGCAGAAGATCACGGTCATAGTAGGGAATCTCCAATGCCTCCGAGAGCTTGTGCGTAATGTTATGTCCGCCGCTTCCGGTTTCGCGCGCGATTGTGATAATATAATGTTCCATATGCGAATCCTCCTTACCTACGCGCCAAGATACGCTTTGCGCACCCGGTCGTCCGCCGCCAGCTCCGCCGCGGAGCCTTCCATGGAAATCTTTCCCGTCTCCAGCACATAGGCGCGATCGCTCACCCCAAGCGCCATCTTTGCGTTCTGTTCGACCAGCAGGATCGTGATACCGCTCTCGTGCAGCGTCTGGATAATAGAAAAAATCTCTTTCACAAGAATCGGGGACAGCCCCATGGACGGTTCATCCATCAGCAGAATCTTCGGATCGGTCATCAGCGCACGTCCCGTAGCAAGCATCTGCTGCTCGCCGCCGGAGAGCGTTCCGGCCAGCTGCCTGCGGCGCTCCTTCAGCCGCGGAAAATGTCCGTAAACCTTCTCCAGATTGTCGGCGATCCGCTTCTGATCACGGATAATGTAGGCGCCCATCCGCAGATTTTCCTCCACAGTCATGCGCGTGAAGACATGCCGTCCCTCCGGCACATGCGCCATCCCCTTCTGGATGATCGTATTGGCCGGTATCTTCTGAATATTTTCGCCGTCCAGCAGCACCTCGCCGGAGGAAGCCGTCAGAAGACCTGAGATCGTGTGAAGCGTTGTGGTCTTGCCCGCCCCATTAGCTCCGATCAGGGAGACCAACTCGCCGTCATCAACGGTCAGGGAGATGCCCTTCAGCGCGTGAATCGCTCCATAATGTACGTGTAAATCCTTGATTTCCAGCATTTTCTCCCCTCCTCACTCGCCCAGATAAGCCGCAATGACCTTCGGATTCTGCGCGATCTCCTCCGGAAGGCCGGACGCGATCGTCACACCGTAGTCGATAACCTGAATACGCTCACAGACGTTCATGACCAGAGACATATCATGCTCGATCAGCAGGATCGCAATGCCAAAGGCGTCCCGGATCGTGTTGATACAGGTCAGGAGCTCTGCCGTCTCCGTCGGGTTCATACCGGCCGCCGGCTCGTCGAGGAGCAGCACCTTCATATCCGTAGCCAGCGCGCGGGCGATCTCCAGCTTTCGCTGCTGCCCGTAGGGGAGACTGGATGCCAGAACGTCCGCCTTATCCTCCAGACCACAGATTGCCAGAAGATCCATGGCCTTTTTCGTCATCGCCTCCTCCTCGCGCCAGAAACGCGGCGTACGGAAGAAGGCGTCAAGCAGGCCGTATTTGATATCCTTTGTGAAGGCAACTTTTACATTTTCAATAACCGTCATGTCGTCGAAGAGGCGAATATTCTGGAAAGTTCGCGCAACCCCGGCTGCCACGAACTGGTGCACCTTCTTCCCGTTCAGCGGGACACCGTCCAGCAGCACCGTCCCCTCCGTCGGCACATACACACCGGTCAGCAGGTTGAAGACCGTCGTCTTGCCAGCGCCGTTCGGGCCGATCAGACCGACCAGCTCACCGGAACAGATGGAAATATTAAAATCGCTCACCGCGTGCAGGCCTCCGAAGGAAATGCCGAGTCCCCTAGTCTCCAGTACCGGTTTTTTCTCTTCACTCATGCCGGATCTCCTCCTTTCCCGCTTTGCGCGAGGCGAAATACTGCTGCAGCCAGCCCTTCCACTTCGGGATGTCGCACAGCGCGAACTCGCTGCTTCCCATAATGCCCTTCGGCCGGAATACAATGACAATGATCAGCGCAATCGAGTACACGAGCATCGGGTAGGTAAATACATTCTGCAGGAATGCCGGCAGCGCCGCCACCCAGGCGCCATTCTTGATCGTGTAATTCAGAAGGAAGAGCACAACAGCCGCGATGACCGAGCCGGTCAGAGAACCCATGCCGCCCACGACCACCATGACGACGATGAACACGGAGTTCAGGATCGAACCGTTCGTGAACGCGAAGGAAGTCGTCGCGAGCGCCGCGTTGCTACAGGCATAGAGTGCGCCAGTCACGCCCGCGAAAAATGCGGATACCGTGAAAGTCAGCACCTTGTAGTAGTTTACATTGACGCCGGAGGACTCAGAAGCGATCTCATTGTCCCGGATGGAGCGGATCGCCCTGCCGTGCTTCGAGCGGACAAACATGAACATCAGGCTCAGACAGAGGATCACCGCCAGAAGCGCCACCCAGAGATACTTCACCTTTTCGTCATTTGAAAATCCAAGCCCCGTCGCGTAGAGTGCGGAGGATGCGGACCCCTGCCCGAGCCCCTGCTGCCCGCAGAAGGGAATATTATTGATCACGTTGACGATGATCATGCCGAAGCCCAGCGTGATAATCGCCAGATAATCTCCCTTCAGGCGCAGCGCCGGGATACCGACGAGAACGCCAAGAAGTGCGGCCAGGACACCCGCCGCCACGATGCTGAGCAACAGCACGAGCAGGAAAACGACGCCGGATTTCTCCTCATAGAAACCGGCCCGCTGGAAGGCGAGCGAGATCAGCGCCGCACTATAGGCCCCCACCGCCATAAAGCCGCAGTGCCCGAGGGAGAGCTGCCCCAGGAAGCCGAGCACCAGATTCAGCGACGCGGCCATGATTATCAGGTAGCAGCACTGCCAGATGGAAGGGACGATACTCAGCTTCATCCTGCTGCCACCGTTTCCACAGATCACCAGAGCGAGGATGAAAAATACCACTGTAGCAATAAAATTAATCAGATAGCGTCTGCCAATGTTATTCTTTTTCATACCTTCTCACCCACATTCTTTCCGAGCACGCCAGCCGGACGGATCAGGAGCACCACGATCAGAACCAGATAGACAAAAGTGTCCGACATGGACGAGCTGATATAGGTGTTGGTAAGCGACTGCACCATACCAATCAGGAGGCCGCCCAGCATCGCTCCGGGCAGGGAACCGATGCCGCCCAGCACCGCCGCGACGAAAGCGTAGATGCCGAGCGTCGCCCCCATCGTGGTGAAAACCTTCGGATACTGTGCGATGTACATCAGCGCCGCCACAGCGGCGAGCCCCGCGCCGATGCCAAAGGTGATGATAATCGTGTGGTTGACATTAACGCCCATCAGGATCGCAGCCTCCTTGTCCTCAGAGACGCAGCGCATAGCGCGACCAATACGGGATTTCTGTGTGAAGAAATAGAGCGCCACCATGATGACAGCAGAGACTACAATCGTGATAATCGTCGCACTGCTGACCGACACACCGCCGATCGAAATTGAAGCGCTAAACAGTGTATAGGGAATCTTCGGATCGGGGCCAATCGCCGGGATCGCCTGCGCCAGATTTTCCAGCACGAAGCTCATCGCGATGGCCGTGATCAGACTGGTCAGCTTATTTCCCTTCTTTCGCACCGGACGATAGGCGAGCAGCTCCACCAGCATACCGACACAGGCACAGATGATACATGCGGGCACCACTGCCAGCCAGCCCGGCAGCCCCAGTCCCATAAAGACCGGAATCAGGAAAAACAGCGAGTAACCGCCCACCATGATGAAATCGCCGTGCGCGAAGTTAATCAGCTTGATGATGCCGTAGACCATCGTGTAGCCGAGCGCGATCAGCGCGTACACGCTCCCCAGACGCAGTCCCGTTATGACAAATTGGATGAAGGTAACCATAAATCAAACCTCTCCCTTTCCGTTTTTTATAAAGCTGAAAAGCCGCAGCCCGGGCAGACTGTTTCAAAGTCTGCCCGCACTGTGCACATAACAGGATCGGTTATTCCACACTCAGGGTCTTGACTGCGATCTTCGTCACTTCCTCATCGCCCTCATTGTACTCATAACCTATCAGGACGCCGGTCTTGATCGGCGTACCGGTCTCGTCAAAGGAGAAGGTACCGGTTGCAACCTCATAAGTCACAGAGGTATCCGCCAGCGCGGCCTGCACGCTCTCAGCATCGCATGCCCCACAGCTCTCCATCGCCTGCGCGAGGATCAGCACGCAGTCATAACCGAGCGCGTCGAAGTTGTTCGGCGTATCGCCGTAGGTCGCCTCATAATTCTCCACGAAGTTCACAGACACGTCGCTGGTAGCCAGCTCCGTCGAATAATGGTTCACAAACAGGAAGTCGTTGTAGACGGACAGGTCAGTGCCCTCGGAAATCGTAGTCTCTGTATTGTCCACGCCGTCCGCGCCGAGCAGCACACCGTCAAAGCCCGCGCTTCTCGCCTGCGGCACCAGATACGGTCCGGTCACGTCATAGTAGAACGGCACGAACACCAGCTCCGCTCCCGCGGATACCATCTTGTTGAACTGGTTCGTGTAATCCACCTCAGTCATCGTTGCCACGGACTCCTCCGCCACGACCTCAATGCCAAGCTCCTCACAGGCCGCTGAGAAGGAATCACGAAGCCCTGCGGAGTAGGTATCCGCCGAGCAGTACACGATTCCAACCTTTGTATATCCCTCATCCGCCGCGTACTGCGCCGCCAGCTCACCCTGGAAGGAATCCTTAAAGCAGGCGCGGAACACGTAATCCATCTCTGTCGTCAGCGCGTCCGCCGTTCCGGACGGGGTGATCAGCACGACGCCCTCGGAATTTGCGACCGAGGTAATGCTGGATGTGCAGCCCGAAGTCGCAGATCCGATCACGAGCTCGATGCCGTCGGCGATCAGCGCGTTCATGGCATTCAGGCACTCGGTAGAATCTCCCTGGTCGTCCTTTGAGGAGACGGCCAGCTCATAGGCTCCGTCACTGAGCATAACACCGCCCGCCGCGTTGATCTCATCAATCGCCATCAGGACGCCGTTGGAGACATGCGTTCCGTACACGGCCAGACTGCCGGTCATCGGCCCAATCATACCGAGCGTGATGGTCCCGACAAAGTCGCCGTCGGCCTCAGCTTCCGCTGCGTCCGATTCTTCCGCTGCCTCTGTCTCTGTCGTCTCAGAACTCGAGCTCGAGCTTCCGCAGGCCGTCATTCCCACAGCCAGAGTCAGTGCCAGAAACATACTGAACATTTTCTTTTTCATAACTTTTCCTCCTTTTTGTACTTCAATTTCCAGTTGCCAAACGCCACGGCAGGGAAGCCATCCACTTCGCTGCCATAGAAAAAGGCGCATGGATTGCAATTATCCATGCACCTTCGCGTTTCTGTTATTTATTGTACGACTGAATTCTCATTCTGTCAATTTTAAAAAAGTTTCAAAAAACATGGCTATTTTCAAAAAAAATTGTGAATATTTTATGAAATCACGGTGGAAACCCGATTAATTTTGGTTTCGGCTCCCGGATTTTCCATCAGCTCCTTCAACCGTTCCAACACATGCCCCAGTACATAGTAAGTCGTCTCATAGCGCAGGAAATCCAGCGTATTCTCATCCCACATAAATTTCAGGCTGGCAGGAAACTCCTCATCCGACTCCCAGAACTGCAGCACCAGCGGCAGAAAGGAAAACGGATGCAGCAGGCAGGACACATCTCCTGTCATCCACGGTTCCCCGCCCAAGGCCTCACAGGCCTTTCGGAGTCCCTGCGTCCTCCCATCAAAATACTTCGTGTAATTTCCAAAGAAATCCTCCCCCAGGCCGGAGGAGCGAACCGTCCCTTTCAGGTTATTAACCTTCACAAAACGGCCGGACAGATGGCAGTCCTCCTTGGAATCACACAACACATCACAGATGGAGAGCACCTCATTGAACCCCGCATGCTCCACGCTGGAAAAGCCGTCTATCGACCACTCCGTCCGCCCCGTCATACGATTGATTCGATAATCCCTGTTCACAAATTTTATGTACAAATACAGTTCATCATGCTCCAGTTGAAATCGGTCAATCATCTTCTGCTGATCATATTCTAGAAATCGAAGCTCGGTCCGATCTCTCGTGATATCATAATTGGATGTCTTCATCTGCCCTCCTCCCTTCTCCATGTATAGATTCTGATTTCACAATTTCCTATACCAAACGCGGCAAATTCCTCATTCGTCATGTCATAAAAATAAGAGTGTACCGCACGGGAAATGCCATTATGCGCCACCAGCAAGTAGGTTTTGTCCCCAGAACATATCTCATCAAGCAAATTATATATCCGCTGGCATAACTGCATCATCGTCTCGCCACCATCATAATGATCCAGAAAATGTGCCTTTGCCACCCGAAACTCCTGCCCATCTCTGGGTGTGGATTCGTAGCGTCCGAAATTCTGCTCCTTCAGCCGCGGTTCCATCCGCATGGAAATGCCCGTTTCCTCCGAGACGTGCCGCGCCGTCTCAGACGCGCGAATCAGCGGCGAATATAATATTTCATCTATCGGCAGCTTTTCGGCGGCAATCCTTTTGCCAAGTTCAACCGCCTGCCTATGTCCAAGCGCCGTCAGCGCGATATCCGTTGCCCCGCAGATTTTGTTTTCCACGTTCCAGACAGTCTGTCCATGTCTGATAAAATAGAGCGTACCCAAGCCAGATTTCCTCCTCTCTTGCCCCGTTCGTCCCTCAGAAACTGTGCTTCATAGTTTTTTAATTTTATCATGCTAAGAAGTAATTTCGAAAATTGCAAGTGCAAGTTGAACACATCCGCGAAAAGCTTCAATAGA
>JAJQBC010000152.1 GCA_021203465.1 Lachnospiraceae bacterium
CTGGTTCTTATGGGAATAGGAAGAACGGAAGAAATTTAAACAAAAGAAAAAACTGTTTCTTATCCATCGTAAGAATCATTCAGCGATTCATTGCAAGCAGTTCTCCTGACTCAAGTTCATCGTCCCGAAGCGCCTTCCCGGACAGAACGTCCAGTGACATATCTGCTTCATGACTCCCTCACACAGTGGCGGGACCGTACCGGATTTTCACCGGTTTCTCTATTAATCCTCTCGGAACTTGCAACGCCCGGTTCTCCAACCGGAAATCTAATTTAATTTTCCACCCATTACTATAAACCTTTGACGAAAAAAGTCAAGCATTTTGCAAAAAAACACGCAAACTAAGGCGAACGTTACCTCTGTCCGGCACTGTAGACCCGTTTGATCCACTTGCGGCTGTGCAGGCGCCACAGGCACCAGAATGCCTTAATAATCTGATCCAGTTTCAGACAGACATAAATCCAGAACGCGGGCAGATACCATACAAGACCTGCCATTGCCCCCAGCGGAACAGCGACAATCCACAGAAACAGGACGTCCGCGACCATCAGGAACCGCGTATCCCCGCCGCCCTGCATCACTCCTTTTGTCAGGATGCTGTTCATCGACTGGAAAATAACAATAAAGGCAATGGCTCTCATTAACTGCGATGCAATCGCGTGCGTTTCTTCCGTGATTGCATAGAATCCGATCACCGGCTCGCTGATCAGCAGAATAACGCCGCCTGCCACCAGACCAATCAGAGTGCCCAGAAACCAAAATGTTACGCCCTCCTGCTGCGCGCGGTCCACGTCGCCCTCTCCCAGCGTATTTCCTACCACAATGCACCCCGTCTGGCTCAGCGCCTGTGTCATTACCGTCGTCAATTGCTGCGTCACCGTTGTGATCGCATTGGCTGACACAAAACTGGAGCCAATATGTCCCATCACGACCGCAACTGCATTGTTTCCCAGACCGAGCAGTGTATCGCTCACCAATACCGGTATAGATATTCGAATGTATTCATTTAATTGATCTGAGCAACTGTCCACAAGATTTTTCAGACGGTAGCCAATTCTTTTATCAACGAAAAAGAAATAGCCGTCAATAACTGCGAATTCCACGACACGACTGATCAGCGTTCCAAACGCCGCGCCGGCCACCCCCATCGCAGGCGCGCCAAATTTGCCAAAGATAAAAATATAGTTCGCTCCTATATTGACAAAAAAGCTTACGATACTGGCAAACAGAGGAAGCCTCACCAGCCCGACGCTTCGCAGAACAATCGTCACAGTGAGCGACAGACCAAGAAGCCAGAAGGAAGCGACTGACCACCTCAGATAGCGGACTCCTTCATATATAACATCCGCATCCGGTGTATAGATACGCATAATCGAACCGGGGGCGATAACTGTCACAATCGCAAAAACGGTGGCAAGAGAAACACAGACCCGAAGCATGAGCGTCACGGATTTTTTCAGGCTCTTCATATCCTGCATCCCCCAATAACGGGATGTCAGGACGGCCGCTCCCATACCCATTCCCATGCACATAACATGATAGAGATTAATGAACTGATTTGCCAGAGACGAAGCAGATAGCGCCGTCTCACCCAGCACTCCCAGCATAATTGTATCCATCATGTTGATTCCGATCGTGATAAAACTCTGCGCCGCAATCGGAAGGCTGATATTGAGAACCTTTTTGTAAAATGAAGAATCCGTGACAATCGTTTTCATGTTTTTTCTTGATCGTAACGCGGCTGTAAAACGCCGTTTATTTTCATGTCCCGGTTTTTATTATAACACAGGTTAAGGAACGTGGCCAAACCAAAAAGCAATCGTTTTCAATCTGATTTAATATGCGGACTAAAAAAGGGGTTGTCACAAAGCGTGACACCCCCTCCTCCCCTCATTACATTACAGCTTCTTAACAAACAGCGCCCGGATCGCGTTCAGCACAGCGAGTATCATCACGCCCACATCCGCGAAGACCGCGATCCACATATTCGCGACGCCGACCGCCACGAGGATGAGGCAGAGCAGCTTGACCACGATCGAGAAGACGATGTTCTGGTACACGATCCGCAGAGACTTGCGGGAAATTCGGATTGCCTTCGCGATCTGCATGGGATCGTCGTCCATCAGCACCACGTCCGCCGCCTCGATCGCCGCGTCGGAGCCCATGGCTCCCATCGCGATGCCAATGTCCGCGCGGCGCAATACCGGCGCGTCGTTGATGCCATCGCCGACGAAGGCAAGCATCTCATTTTCTGATTTTTCTTTCAGAAGTTCCTCTACTTTGGCTACCTTATCCGCCGGGAGCAGCTGCGAATAGACCTGATCGATGTCCAGAGAAGCGGCCACCTGATCCGCAACCTTCGCGGAATCGCCGGTCAGCATGACGGTCTTTCTTACACCGGAGGCCTTCAGCTTCCGGATCGCTTCTTTGGAATGCGGCTTCTCGATGTCCGAAATCACGATATGTCCGGCATATTTGCCGTCGATCGCCAGATGGATAATAGTTCCAACAGAATGGCAGCTTACATAGTCGACGCCCAGCGCGGTCATCAGCTTGTCGTTTCCGGCTGCAACCGAATGGCCGTCCACAGTGGCCGTCACGCCTTTTCCGCTAATCTCCTGAATATCGGAGACCCGGCTGCGATCAACCGGCTTTCCATAAGCCTTCTGCAGACTCTTGCTGATCGGATGCGAGCTCGCCGACTCCGCAAGCGCCGCGTATTCCACGAGCTGCTCATCGGAAATCTCGCTGTGGTGAATGCCGCTCACCTCAAATACACCCTGCGTCAGCGTACCGGTCTTGTCGAAGACGACGATCTTCGTCTTTGAGAGCAGTTCCAGATAGTTGGAGCCTTTCACCAGCACGCCCGCGTTGCTCGCCCCGCCGATGCCTGCGAAAAAGCTCAAAGGAATGCTCACAACCAGCGCGCAGGGACAGCTCGCAACCAGGAAAGTCAGAGCGCGGTAAATCCAGACATTCCAGCCGGCAGCATTTCCCATCAGCAGATTCACAACAGACGGAATGATCGCCAGCGCGATAGCCGCATAGACGACCGCCGGGGTATAGACGCGCGCAAATTTAGTGATGAAATCTTCGGATTTGGATTTCCGGGAACTCGCGTTCTCCACCAGATCGAGGATTTTGGAAACCGTGGAATCGCCGAATTCCTTTGTCGTCTGAATCTTTAATACGCCGGACTCATTGATGCAGCCGCTGATGATCTCATCGCCTGTCTCCACATCGCGCGGCAGGCTCTCTCCGGTCAGCGCCGCCGTGTTGAGCGTGGAATTTCCCTCCACGACCACGCCGTCGATCGGCACCTTCTCTCCCGGCTGGACGACGATGATACTACCGATCTCCACTTCGTCCGGATCCACCTGTTCCAGCGCGCCATCGCGCTCGATATTCGCATAGTCGGGGCGAATATCCATCAACTCGCTGATATTTCTGCGGCTCTTCCCGACCGCATAGCTCTGGAACAGCTCACCGATCTGGTAGAGCAGCATGACCGCGATCGCCTCCAGATAGTCGCCGCTCCCGGAATACAGCGCCAGAATGATCGCGCCGATCGTCGCGACCGCCATCAAGAAGGCCTCGTCAAATACCTGGCCGTTGCGGATGCCCTTCCAGGCCTTTTTCAGAATATCGTAGCCGATGATCAGATAAGGCACCATATAGAGGGCAAAACGCAACATGCCCGTCTGCGGCAGAATGGAAATATTTCCAAGATAATTTAAGGCTCCCAGCATCACCGCCGATACCAGAATCCGAATCAACATTTTTCTCTGTTTCTTATTCATAACCCTAAGCTCCTTCCCGCAGGGAAAAACAGCCGCCCTCTTCGGACGGCTGCAGACCCGGCATGATCAGATGAAGACCTCGCAGTCGTCCTCCACTTTCTTGCAATTCGCGCGTACATTCTGCATGACGGACTTCACGTCTGCACCGTCCTCGAACTCCACCGACATCTTCAGCGTCATAAAACTTACACTTGCGTTCTTCACGCCCTCTGTCTTGTTCGCCGCGACCTCCATCTTGTCCGCGCAGGCCGCGCAGTCCACATCGATCTTGTAGCTCTTCTTCATTTCCCTTACTCCTTTATTATTAAATGAATGTTTAATCGTTAAATCGACTATACACCTGAATGAAACAACTGTCAATAGGGAGCCAGAAAGTTTTTCCTTGCCTCCTGCGAATTTTTCTCTATAATGGATACTATAATTGGCGTGCGAAAACAGATACACCGAAGCTTATATTTTAAAGAAATCTGTGGCTTCATTATGATATCGCAACAGGAAGCAACAGCAGGAGGTTTGACATGGCAAGTATGGAATTACCGCATAAACACGAAGGAAATCCCTTCCGTGATATTTCACATATACCTGACGCGGAGCAGTTCCGTACTGCCGCGGACATTCTGAAGCTGCTCGGCGACGCGAGCCGCATCCGCATCTTCTGGATCCTGTGCCACTGCGAGACCTGCGTGATCAATCTGTCCGCCATGGTGGAGATGAGCAGCCCCGCCGTGTCCCATCATCTGCGGCAGTTGAAGGCGGCCGGCCTTGTCACCTCGCGCAGGGAAGGAAAAGAGATGTACTACACGGCAGCGAAAAATCCAGAGGCCAACCTGCTCCATCATACGATTGAACAGATGCTCCGGATTTCCTGCCCCGCTACGGATCACGTGTGAACGGTAGCTTTACAGATTTTATTTTTCCTCGCTCTCTTCTTCCGAAGCATCCTCCTCCGGCAGAGCTGAATTGTGCGACTCCGTTACGAGCACGACGACCGCATCGCGGCTCGTATTCAGGTCAACGTCCGGATTGGACGCGATGGGCAGATCCGCGACCTTGACGGAATCACCGGGCTTCATCTGCCCGACATCGATCTCAATCTTTTCAACCAGTGCGGACGGCAGTGCACTGTAGGAAACCTCCTCCAGTACCAGCTACACGATTCCCCCCATCACCTTGTCGTGATTTACGAGGACAATCTCCGCCACCGAATGCACCTTCTCATCGCTGACCAGCGCCTGAAAATCAACCTCATCATACTGATTTTTCATGGCATTGTAGTGAATCTCCTTGATCAGAACGTTCATTTTCTGACCTTCGACGTCCAGACAGAGCTGACTGCCCTTCTTCTTTGCCCGGAATACGCGTTCCGCCTAAAGATTCACTAAAAAACGAGGATTTTAAAATTAAATTTTCTGAATTTCTCCCATAAAATGGACTGCCTTCTACTCCATAGCTGTGAGGGCACCGCGTCCAATGGCTCCCTATGGCGCATCGTTTGACTTTACTGCAAAGAAGTTCTATGATGAAAATAGCGTAGCTATTCAACCACAAATTCTGACAAGGAGGAAATGAAATGCAGAAGGTATACGAATTTTTAAAAAACGCCGGTACCTATTATCTGGCCACGGACGACAAGGGACAGCCGCGGGTACGCCCCTTCGGCACGATCCACATTTTCGATGGAAAGCTGTACATCCAGACCGGAAAGGAAAAGGATGTCGCAAAGCAGATCAACGCAAATCCGAAGGCGGAGATCTGCGCCATGTATAAAGGCGAGTGGATCCGTGTGTGCGGAGAGCTGATCCTTGATGAGCGCGTGGAGGCGCAGGAGTCCATGCTGGATGCCTATCCGAATCTGCGCGACCGCTACACAACCGGCCCGGACGGGAACACGGCGGTCTACTATTTCAAAAACGCCACGGCGACGATCTCGGCCTTCACGCATGATCCGGAGACTATCACATTCTAAGTGAAACTGACGGGAGCCCGGATGCTGGTGGCATCCGGGCTCCTGTTTCATAATGTCCGTTTTTCCACATTGTATTTGCGTCTATTTGTCCGTTTTTCCAATGGGGTTCACATATTTGCAGTTTAACACGTATTTTATTTTCATAAAATGCGAAAATTTTTAATTTTATGAAAGATATGCTTGCGTAATTTCGAAAATTGTATTATTATACGAAATGTGGAGGTTCGCAA
Source organism: Lachnospiraceae bacterium (assembly GCA_021203465.1). Taxonomy (GTDB): domain Bacteria; phylum Bacillota; class Clostridia; order Lachnospirales; family Lachnospiraceae; genus Hominiventricola. Next base: position 5,997 of record JAJQBC010000152.1, read on the forward strand.
AATGAATTTAAAGCGCGAAATATACTTAGAGAAAATCCGTCCTTATTACGAAACGGACCTGATAAAAGTAATCACAGGCGTCAGGCGGGCGGGAAAATCGATCCTGCTGGACACAATACGGGATGAACTGACAGAGCGGGGAATAGACGGAGCCCATATTATCTACATCAATTTTGAAGATATGGATTATGAATATATCCAGACGGCTTCGGATCTGAATCAGGAAATCAAGCTGAGAATAAAAGACGAGAAAAAATATTATATTTTTCTGGACGAGATTCAACATATAGAAGATTTCGAGAAGGCGCTCTCATCCTTCCGCGCAACTCTGAATGTGTCTCTGTTTGTCACCGGAAGTAATTCAACGCTTCTGTCAGGCGAGCTGGCAACGTTGCTGACCGGAAGAACCATAGAGTTTGAAGTTCTGCCCTTTACTTTCGCTGAGATGGCAGAGTACTATCAGCTGAATAATCGGGAATTTACAGACGATCTCATCTATGAATATATTAAATGGGGCGGCTTCCCGCTTCGATTTGATTTTACGGACGAAACATCCATTGTACGCTACATTTCGAATCTTTACGAGAGTATCATCAACAGGGATATTGTGAAAAAAAAGTCCCGGATCGACAAGAAGGTATTTCGCGACATTTCGCTGTATATCATGGCTAATGCAGGAAAAGAATTTTCCGCCGAAAACGTCGTACAGTATTATCAGACCAATACGGGCAACGTACTGTCCACGCGCACCGTCTATAATTATCTGGACAAAATGAAGAAAGCGTATCTGATCCATGGTGTGAGCAGATATAACTTGACCGGAAAGGCTTCTCTGGGGAACAGAGAAAAGTATTACGCCATTGACACAGGATTCCGCACAATCAATACAAATACTATCCAGTATGAGGACAGCTTTTTCCTCGAGAATATTATCTACAATGAGCTCCTGACGCAGGGGTTTACCGTCTTTACCGGAAAAACCTATAAGTCTGAGATCGATTTTGTGGCTGTCAAAAACGGCAAAAAATGTTTTATTCAGGTTTCCTATCTGCTGGCCAGCCAGCGCACCATCGAGAGAGAGTTCGGCGCGTTTTCACCGATTACAGATGCATCGCCCAAATATGTTCTCTCCCTCGACAGGCTGGATATGAGCCGGAACGGCATTGCACATATCAATATTGTGGATTTTCTACTGCACAGAGTACAACTCGCGGTCACCTGAGTTCAGGAAAAATCACAAAGTCAACGCAGAAAGTGTGCTAATAAAGCAGAATCTCTGACTTGTTTATGTGATAAACTGATTATAAATTTCCGGAAGGAACCGATTTCTGGCATTACCTGACGATCGAGGACACCATGACGGCAGGCGACTACATTCTCCGGAGACTGGAGAGGAATTGAGAAAACTCACAGCTCCAGCCGCGGCAGATTCCAGTGGTAATGCGCGGCCAGTACACGGATAATCACCACGACCAGCGCGGACACGATGAGCGCTGTCATCTCCCCGACGCAACGGTACAGAATGACGCAGCTCAGCGCCCCGGCGATGGAGGCGCAGGCGTACGCATGGCGCACCAGGATGTAGGGCTCCTGCTGCGCCATGATATCGCGCAGCAGACCGCCCCCGACGCCGGTCAGCGTCCCCAGGAACACCAGTAGAAAAGTCTTATCCGCATATCCACATTCAATTCCGGTCGTGACGCCCACCGCTGTAAACGCACCAAGGCCGATCGAATCCATGACAAACATGGCCCGGTCATACCAGATGTGCCGCCGCTCCAGCCAATGCTCTCTCCGGATATAAATGAGTACAAAAAGTGCGATGGAGACCACAGCGGCCAGCGCGGTGTAGAGCGGATTCGTCAGCGCCTTGGGGACTGTACACAGGATCACATCGCGGGTCATTCCGCCGCCGACCGCGGTCATCACACCGAGGACGCAGATGCCGAACAGGTCCATCCCCCTGTGGATCGCCACCATCGCACCGGAGGCGGCAAACGCGATCGTTCCCATGATCTCCATCACAAGGATGGCAGTGCCTACGTATTCCATAAATAAAATTCTCCCTCTCTTCTAAACCAGTGCCGAAAAATCCGGATCATAGATCAGCTCTTCCGGCAGCTTTTTTTTCTCCAGGAACATCAGCATATAAATCGGATAATAAACCACCCTGTCAGACACGCTCACATTTCCATTGTGAAATACATATGCGACAGGAATATGGTAGCGTTCATTTTTCATGACATTGCAAAGCGCCGCATGTCGCTCATAGTCTTTGCCTGATTTCACTTCAATCGGAAGGACTTCCCCGCCTTGTTCCAGAACGAAATCAAGCTCTCCCTGCTTCTTACTGTTGAAATAGTAAAGATCAAATCCATGCGCTTTCAACTCCTGCGCAACTACGTTTTCATAGACAGATCCAAAATTGATCTCCGTCTCCTTGTTCAGTATTCTGACCTGAATACCGTCCATATACATGGAAGTCAGAAGGCCCACATCTGCCAGAAAAAGTTTAAAAAGATTTGTGGAGCGTGAGAGCAAAAGTGGAACCGTCGGCTCCTCCACGCAAAACACGGGCAGAGCCACTCCGGCATCCGCGAGCCACAGAAAACTGTGATGATAACGGGAAAATTTAAAATTCTCATTCAGTCTTTTTAAGATAAATCGTTTGTTTTTCGCATTCAGCTCACTCGGAATCAAATCGAATATTTCTTCCAGATAAAGTTTATTCTCCGGATCATATTTTGCGATATCTTTTTTGTAAAGCGTGACAATCGACTGTTGTACGCGCACAACCTCCTGTAAATTTTTCGTCTCCCAATAGGTCTGAACTGCTGCCGGCATCCCGCCAACGATCAGGTAAAGCCGGAAAAGCTCCATCATCTTTTCATGGATCAGCGAATCAACCGGCATCCGTTCATCAAAAGCAGTGCGAAGCGCCCTCAACACTCGATCAGACACCCCATTCGCCAGAGCGAACTCCTCCAGATCCAGCGGATACATTTCCAGAATATCCATATAACCGACCGGTACGGAACGGATGTCCTTCAGATCTACGCCCAGCAGAGAACCACTGAGGATATAGCGGTAGCTTCCTTCTTCTACCAGAAATTTGATGGCAGTGACAATCTCCCGACACTCCTGCACCTCATCCAGGAAAATCAGCGTCTTTCCGGGTATCAGCGGCGCGTTCGCAACTGCCGAAATGCGCAACAACAATGTCTCCGTATCTGCAGCGTTCTCAAAAAGCTCGCGTGCCTGCGCATTTTCAATAAAATTGATCTCCACAAAGGATTCAAAAGCCGCTTTCCCTGCTTTCTCGATGATATAGGTTTTTCCCACCTGCCTTGCGCCAGTCACAAGAAGCGCCTTCCTTTTTTCTGAAGAAAAAAATGCTGAAGCTCTCTCTCTATTTTCCTGAAAATCATAAAGCACCTCCTGAGAATTATATTTCTGATTACAGTATATCCTCAGGTGTCCGTTTTTACAACATATTTTTATTTGAATTTGTCCGTTTTTCCATGCTTTATGCGACAGAATTTGTCCGTTTATTCCAGCGGCACCTGGTCGAGCATAATGTTCAGGATCTCCGTGTCGGTCTCCTTCATCCCCACTCTCCCAATGTAGCCGAGGCTGCGGATCGTCTTCTCCAGATCCTCCTGCACGAACCCCTCCCCGGAATGGAAATACTGTCCCGCCATGCTCATATTGTGCGCCAGAATCGCGGCGTCCACCGCGGAGGCGATCTTGGCGGCACAGGAGGCCTTCGCGCCGTCGCAGACGATACCGCCCACGTCGGCCATCGTATTGATGATCGTCCAGGCAATCTGCTCATAGCTGCCATGCGCGAGCCAGGTGATCGCCGCGCCCGTCCCGTAGGCCGCGGAGACAGCGCCACAGAAGGCGGACAGGCTGCCGATATGATGCTTGATATGTACAGAGACCAGATTGCTGATCGCGAGCGCGCGGTACAACGTCTCCTCGGAAGCATTCCACTCCTTCGCGTACTCAATCACCGGCAGAGACACCGTCATGCCCTGATTTCCGCTGCCGGAATTGATCACCACGGGCAGACTGCAGCCTCCCATACGGGCGTCAGAACCGGCCGCAGCCCGCGCCCTCGCCCGCACTGCTACACTGTACCCGCGGCTGTCGAGCAGCACGCGTCCCACCTGAGAACCATATCTGCCTGTCAGGCCCTCGTCCGCGATCCGCGAATTCAGCTCGATCTGCGAGTCCAGAACTTCCTTGATCTTCGCAGTATCAACGGTCTCTGCAAAGTGCAGGATGCCCTTCACACTTAGATTCCAGCCGTCAGAGGCCGCTTCCGCCTGCTGCTCCGTCCCGAGCTTCGCCTCATAGATCACCTGGCCGTTCTTACGGATCTCCGTGATCAGCGTATGGCGGTTGACGATCGTGACGCTCGCGCTCTCCTCCCCGCGGAAGACATTCGCCACGATGTAGAGATTTGCCACGTTCTCCTGCAGTTTGCATGTAAAATAGCCCTGACTGATCAGTTCCTTCGCCTTCTCAATATGCTCCGGCGTGATCTCCTCCAGAACCTCCAGCTCACGATCCGCATTTCCACCGACGACGCCCAGCACCGCCGCGACGTCCACCCCTTTAAGCCCGCCCGAATTCGGCACAATGACTCCTTTTACATTCTTAATGATGTTGCCGCTGCAGCGTATCTCAATCCGACCCGGGAAAGAGCCAAGCACCTGCCGCGCCTTCGCCGCCGCGTAAGCCAACGCAATCGGCTCCGTACATCCCAGCGCGGGAACGAGCTCACTCTTCAGGATGTCGATATAGACCTGTTCGTCAAGATAAACCTCTGCCATTATAGTACCCTCCTTTTGCTTTTGCAAAATATTTTTATAATATATTATTGATATTATCAGCATGCCACGGTATACGCCCTTTGTCAAGGTGAACATCGTAAACGAGGCTCTTGACAGACTCCTGCATTGAAGTATACAATTTGTCAGGATATCGGTTCCTTTATCAATCCGCACACAGAAAGTGCCTAGATAACTGACTTTCACGAAAGGGATAAACACAGAATGAATGAGAACTCTCCGAATTCGACGGAAAAGGAAATAGGCGACAGCCGCCTGCAAAATATCTGGGTCGTGGCGCTCCTGGCCAATATCTGCTGCGCCCTGTGGGGCAGCGCTTTCCCCTCTGTCAAAGTAGGCTACGCATGGCTGGACATCAGCCGTACCAGCGATCAGATTGTGTTCGCAGGACTTCGTTTTACGCTCGCCGGGATACAGCTGTTTGCCCTGTATCCACTGCTGTACCACAAGGTCTGCCGCCTGAAAAAGGGAATGTACTCCCGGGCCTTCGGTCTGGGCATGGTGCAGACCTTCCTCCAGTATTTTTTCTTTTATATCGGCATGGCAAATGTCACAGGCGTAAAGGGATCCATCATCAACGCGGCAAATTCTTTTTTTGCGATTGTACTGGCTCATTTCTTCATCCGTGGTGAACAGATGAATCCCCAAAAAGCCATCGGCTGTCTTCTGGGACTGTCAGGCGTGATCGCCGTAAACTGGGGTGGGGACTTCTCAGGCGGATTCTCTCTGACTGGAGAGGGCTTTATGCTGATCGCAGGCTTTTCCTATGGCGCAGCACAGATCCTCTCCAAAAAACTGGTGCGCGATGAAAATCCTGTTTCCATCATTTGCTACAATTTTCTGTTCGGCGGCGCTTCCCTGCTCGCGATCGGCTTCCTGATGGGCGGAACAATCCCGCATTTCACAGGGAAAAGTCTGCTGCTCCTCTTCTATATGGGAATCATCTCCGCCGGGGCGTTCTCGATCTGGACGCTGCTTCTGAAGTACAATCAGGTAAGCCGGGTATCCATGTTCAACTTCATGACCCCTGTCTATGGATGCCTGTTCTCCGCGCTGGTACTGGGCGAGAGCCTCTGGCGTCCGGAGGTGCTGGCCGCACTGGCACTGGTGTGTGTCGGAATACTGATTGTCAACCATAAAGCTCCGAGGTGAAAAAAATGTATCAGTTTTTATCTGTTTTTAACGGCTTTATCTGCGCCATCATGATCACGATCAACGGGACTCTGACGGAGCACTATAATGTGTATACCGCCGCGGTCATTATCCATATCGTGGGCACCCTTTTCGCTGCGCTTCTGTGCCTATTCCAGAAAGAGAAAAAGCCGCTCCTGGGACACGCTCCCCGGTGGATCTATCTGGGCGGAGCCATCGGCATCTTCACGACGCTCTCCAACAATCTGGCATACGGCCGCATCAGCGTGACGAGCATCAGTGCCCTGGGGCTGCTGGGGCAGATCCTGACATCTCTGGTCGTCGATCATTTTGGAATTTTCGGTATGAAAAAGCGCCCGTTTCAGAAAACTTCCCTGCCCGGACTTCTGTTCGCCGCAGTCGGTATTTTCCTTATGGTACGCCAGACTGACCCGACGGCGGTCTTCGGCATCTTCGTGGCGCTGTGCGGCGGTATCTCCTGCGTCCTGTCCCGGAGCGTCAACGCCCGTTTATCCGAGCAGGTCGGCGCACTGCGCGGTTCTCTGATCAACCACATGGTAGGACTTCCCTGCACCATCGTCGTCCTGCTGCTGACCGGCGGCATTCAGATCACCGCCGCGTCCACCGGTTCCCTGCTCTTCCTGCCCATGTATCTGGGCGGCACGATGGGTGTCCTGTCTGTCCTGCTCTACAATGTGCTGGTCCCCAATACGTCCGCTTTCTCGCTGACGATCCTGAGCTTCACCGGACAGTTATTCGCGGGCATTACGATCGACTTCCTTCTGGGCACCCCCGGAGACGATATCACCTTCTGGGGCGGCATCATCATTGCTGTGGGCATCCTTCTGAATATGATTCTGGAACACAGAGGGCAGAACCGGGAATAAACGAATCTGCCCTTTCTTTTCTGTCTATTTTATTTTCCCACAAATAGTGTTATACTGAATGCAAATAATCTAAGGAGGTTTCTGCCATGATAAACTTTGAATACCATTCCCCGACAAAGGTCATTTTTGGAAAAGACACGGAGACCAAAGTCGGCGAGGAAGTGAAGGCCTGGGGCGGTCACAAGGTCATGGTCGTCTACGGCAGCGGACATGTGAAGAAAACCGGGCTGCTCGACCGGGTACATAAGAGCCTGACCGATGCCGGGCTTAGCTATGTCGATCTGGGCGGCGTCGTTCCGAATCCGCTGCTCGGGCTGGTGAAAGAGGGTACACGCATTGCAAAGGCGGAGGGCGTCGACTTCCTGCTTGCGGTCGGCGGCGGTAGCGTCATCGACACCGCGAAGGGCATCGGTTATTCTCTGGCAAATGATTTCGAGCTGGAAGAACTGCTGATGAAGAGAAAGACGACGGACAAAATCGCCCCGATCGGCAGTGTGCTGACCATCGCCGCGGCCGGCTCCGAGACCAGCAATTCCATGGTCATCACGATCGAGGACGGCGGCCTGAAGCGCTCCTACAATCACGACTGCGCGCGTCCGAAGTTCGCGATCATGAATCCGGAGCTGACCTACACGCTTCCCGCCTACCAGACAGCGAGCGGCGCGTCGGACATCATGATGCACACGATGGAGCGCTATTTCACCAATACGCCGAACGTCGAGCTGGTCGACCGAATCGCTGAGGGAATCCTTGTATCGGTACGCGAAGCCGCAAAGGCTGCGATTAAGAATTCGGAAGACTATGAAGCGCGCGCCACGCTCATGTGGGCCGGCAGCCTTTCCCACAATGGCCTGACCGGCACGGGACGCGTCACCGACTTTGCGACGCACAAGCTCGAGCATGAGCTGGGCGGTATGTTCAATGTTGCGCACGGCGCGGGGCTCTGCGCCGTCTGGGGAAGCTGGGCCAGATATGTCTACAAGACAAACCCGGCACGCTTCGCGCAGTTCGCGGTGAAGGTCTTCGATGTCCCGGAGAATTTCCACGATCTCGAAGCCACGGCGCTCGCCGGTATTGAAGCATGGGAGAACTGGTGCCATCAGATCGGCATGCCGATCAGCATGGCAGAGCTCGGCATCGACCCGACCGACGCGCAGGTCGAAGATATGGCTGAGAAGTGCATGCAGGTCGGCGGCGGCTCGATCGGCTTCTTCCAGCCGCTTTATAAAGATGATGTAATCAAGATCTATCAGAATGCGAGATAGTCACGAAAAAGCAGGGGCCACCGCGAAATGCGGTGGTCCCTTAATTGATCACTGAAATAACTTAGTCCTCTTCCGGCGCAAGCTCCGTCGTCAGTTCCTTCGGCGGGCAGATCTTCGAGAATATCAGGAAGAAGATCAGCGCCACGACAAGACCCGGAACGATCGTCTGGCTGAAGTGAATGCCGAACAGATTACCGCCCGCGAAATTGTCAAGGTAAATGACCACGACCGAGCCGGAGATCAGCGCCGCGATCGTTCCAGCAAGAGACGCTCCCTTCCAATAGTGCCCGAGTACGTACGGGAAGAAGGCACCTGCCGCACGTAACGTAAAGCAGAACATGAGAAGATTTACAATGCTTGAGGTGTTGAACATCGCGATGAACATGGACGCGATACCCACAATACCCATAACAGTCTTGGTAACTCTCATGACCTCCTCGTTCGTCGCTTCCGGCTTCAGAATCGCGCGATAAATGTCATTTGCAAAGATACTTCCTGCTCCCAGAAGGTCAGAATCAGAGGAAGACATCGTCGCTGAAATGATACCTGCAAACAGAATACCACAGATGATCGCCGGCAGCGCCTCGATCGCCAGCACCGGCAGCGCATAACGCGCCCCTACATCCGCGAAGTCATCCGCATTGAAGGTTCCCATATTGATCAGCGCCAGCGTGATCACGCCGAGCACTGCGGGGATAAAAGCATAGATAAAGTTGACCAGCGCCGCAAGGATAGATCCCTGTTTCGCCGCCTTACCGTCTCTCGCGGAATAATAGCGGGACACCGCCTCCTGGCCAACCGTAAACGTTGCCACATACATAATGGTGAGCGAAATGATATCGGAAATCGAATATCCGGACAGCATCCCGAAGGTCTCTGACGGCACATTCGCCACAACATTGCCCCAGCCGCCCGCCAAATTGATCGCAAAAGGAACAGCAATGATCATGCCGATCACAATCAGGAACACCTGCACAAAGTCGGTCAGCGTCACGCTCCACATACCGCCCATCACCGAGTAAAGTACGACAACAATCGCGACAATCACTACCGCCAGCTTATAGCCAATGCCCAGCATGGTCGATAAAATAACGGCAGACGCGATAAACTGGCCTGCGGTCAGCCCTACCAGCGGCAGCAACATGATGATCGCCGTGATCAGGCCCGCACTCTTTCCATAGCGGCGACGGAAATATTCCGGCACCGTCTTCACGGTCGCTTCACGGATCTTCGGCGCGAGGAACGTCAGGATCACAAAGGCAAAGCTCATCGTGATGATGTATCAGGACGACGAAAGGCCATAACCGCTCATACCGTTCTGCACGACACCCAGCGAACTGCCTCCGCCGATCTCCGTAGCAGCCAGCGTCCCCGCCATCAGAATCGGCCCCAGACGCCGCCCGGCGACCATGAAATCCGTATTCGACTTGATCCTCTGTGATGAATACCAGCCGATAAACAGCATGATCAGCAGGTAGGCAACCACGATTACCGTTACAGTCAAATTCACTTGCATACATTCCCTCCTTCTTTACAGAGACACGCTCTGTGTCTCCCCTGAAAATAAAATCAGGGCAAGCTGCCGAACCAATATGGATGGCATCCTCGCCCTGTTAAAAAGAGTATACTTCCTGTTCCAAAATTTGTCAATATATCTAAATTTATTTTAGCTTCCAAGACTTCTAAAAAGCCTTATTTTTCAATCTTTTTTTATTGCCGTGCTGGCTTCTTTGTCCTTCAACTCCGTGACCGGGGTGAAGCGAACTGGTTGACCCGATGAAGCGCGTTGAGCAGCACCTCCATCTCATCATCCTTCATGTATTGAATCTCATCCACAAAGAAGCAGATCGACTCCTCCGCTTTGGCCGCCGCCCGCCCCATCGTGACCGAACAGCGATCTGGGAACTCACATCCAAGGTTGACTCCAAGGCTGCCCTGCGCGTCCAGATCCACCAGCAGAACCTTTCTTCCGCTTTCTGCGGAAATAATGTATTTTTGAATTTAAGGGAAATGCGTGGATAAACGCCGTATCGGTCAGGAATATTCACTGATTCTCTGTCTTTCCATTCGGTTGACCATATTTTTTCCCGATACTCCGCCAGTTCGCCGTCATAATCCAAGTGAGCAGCAGACGTCGCTTTCAAATCACGCTTTTGCCATTCTCTTCCTGTAGCCTCTCCTCTAAATATCTGCTCACTTTCTCTACAAAAACTTGTGCATTCTTCAACTGTCTTTCTGCTTCATCTCTGCTTGCAACATAAAAATCATCATAGTCTGCTTTTTCACGCAGGAAAGAGGTGTCCTTGATAATTTGTGATAATGATCTGTCCAGCTTTTCCTCTTTCAGGAAATTTTTCGCAAAAAATGAAATCACCCCAGAATGTTTTGAGGAATCAAAACCTTCCAGACAATTCACCGCGCGCATCGCGTGAAACACCGCATAATAAGACCGGTTTAATGATGTCCGTACCTGATCTGCTTTCAGGTTATCTTCCGACGCAGACAGCATTTCCCTCGCTCTTTCCATCCGGTATTTCGCCAGCTCCTTTATGCGGCTTTCCATAAGGTCACCCCTTCCTTCCGGATATTTTTATAAAATGGAAGGATATCCCCCCATTCATCAAAGCGCCCCTTCTCTATATCAATAATGGAGAATACGCATTCATACTTCATGTCCATATCAGACGCCCAGGAAATAAACGTTTCACGTCTTTGCGCATCCAGTTCTCTCCATAAAATTACGGCAATATCTATATCACTATCCATCGCTGCCGTTTTTCTGGCAACTGAGCCATATAATATGATCTGAAAAATATCATCTTCAAAAATACGACGCAAACCATCCACCAGCTCTGTCTTCATTTCCTGCGTAAATATTGTCCGCATTTGCCTCAACTCCTTCATCTCTTACACTTCAACCACTCAGGCTTTGGCACCTTCAAGGCTGCCATTACCTACTCAGCTTTCTATTTCCCTGTAATATCAATCGTTTTTTTCATAGATCAGTTGTTCGTCCCTCTCAATACTGCCGCGAAATTTCTTTGTCCGGTCGGCATTGGCCTTATGATTTAATGCGCCTGTAGTCACCATATCCACTGGTTTTTTCAACACTTCTGTCAGCTCCTGATAAAACGCTCCCAGACCAAACATGCTTTTAATACCATCGCCATCTATCCTTAAATCAATATCACTTTGGCCGGTGGCATCTCCACGGGCATAGGAGCCAAACAGATAAACCGATTTAACTCTGTATTTCTCCGCAATAGGCATTATAATCATTTTTATTTCATCAATCGTCAGAACATTCTGCTCCATAATGCCTCCTCCAAAACTATAGCTCCCTTTTTTTACCTAATTGATAGTATAACCAATCTTTTATGGCATTTCAATTA
>JAJQBC010000067.1 GCA_021203465.1 Lachnospiraceae bacterium
ACTCTATTGAAGCTTTTCGCGGATGTGTTCAACTTGCACTTGCAATTTTCGTTCATTTTTCCTCTCCTTTTCTATTTATTATTTTTATTCCAACGCATCCTGCGTATTAGAATCGCTTTCTTTTCTTTTCGTTTTATTTTACTTTCTTAATCTTTCTTTTATGTTTTTCAAGTTATCATACTTTCGTCATAATTGCAATACTTTTTCTGTTGATATTTTATTTTTGTTCATTATTCACAATTTTTTTCGCAAGCTTTTTGTTGTTGCTTTCGTTTGATTTCTTTTTTTAGAATATTGACAAACTTTCCGAGAAAAGCGATAATAAGAAAGGTGATTAACCGCAAAAACATTTGCAGGAGCAGAAAAATGTATAAGCAGCTACGCCAGAATCGCATTCGGGAAATCTTATCAGGAAGAAAACAAATCAGTGTTCAGGAGCTGAGCTCCATTTTAAATGTATCCGTTGTTACAGTACGAGGAGATCTGAATGATTTGGAAACAGAAGGTTTTTTAACCCGAACTCACGGAGGGGCGTTTGTGAACGAAAACGGATGTTCCGACGCCCAAATCCAGAAGTTCATCGCCGGTCCGGAAATTGATTATAATAAACGAAAAGAAATAATTGGCAATATTTCCGCAAACCTGATTGAAGGAGACGAGTGGGTCTTTCTTGGCAGCGGTACGACCGCCTATTATGTCGCACGGGCATTGCAAAATGTCAGCCCACTGAATATTTTGACCAACAATCTGCTGGCAGCATATGAGCTCACCAAAAACCCTCTGGCCAATGTCCTGATGACCGGGGGCTCATTGTTGCATTCTACCTACAATCTGGGAGGTGAAATTTTTGAGTTGACTCTTCACCCCATCACAATCTCAAAAGCATTCATCAGTCTGATCGGTGTAGATCTCGACAGTGCCTACACGGTCTCCACTCCGGGTGAGCTCAATGTCTTCAAGACAATTCGCAGCATTTCAAAAAAAGTCTTTATCATTGTAGACTCTTCTAAATTTGATAAATCCGGTTTTATCAAGGTGGGAGAACTTCCAGACGCCGATGCCATCATTACTGATGCGCTGCCACCGCAGAAATATTATGACTATTACAAACAACGTGGAATTCCAATATATACCCCTGACACTGTTAACATCTCCTGATTGCAACTTTGTCACGTTGAAACGCCCACCGATTGAAAGGGCATAACACATGGGGTTCCACAAATATGGAATAAAAACAAACCTGAGGTTTTGAGCATTCACAAAACCTCAGGTTCTCTGAGTGGAGATAGCAGGACTCGAACCTGTGACCCTCTACACGTCAAGCAGATGCTCTCCCAGCTGAGCTATATCTCCACGGACCCTGCGAGAAGGCGTCCCTCCTCCGCGTCTGTCGGTATTTTAGCACAAGCCTCCAAAAAGTACAAGCTTTTTCTTAAATTTCATTTGACAGAATTCGTCTGGCCAATTCATCAATCTCAGTGCTTGGCATAAAGGCTGAAGTGTGCGTCGTCAGACCCTTTTCCTTACAGGCCACTCGCAGACGCTCAGCATTCTTGATTGCCTCTGGTATTTTCTTTCTGGTGGCCGCGAACATGCCAGTCATATTTTTCTTGTAATCCGGATGATACTTTCTCACCTCCGAAAGTACATCCCCACCAGAACAATACTGTCTTGTAGATGCGCCGTAATGGCAAAGATACCAGATCTCAAAACATGGCCCGGAGACCAGAATACGCATTCCGTATCGTTCCGCAATCCGATCTGCCAATGCTATTTGTATGTTTTTAGTATCTGCAAAGTCGGAATCGATCAGACAATAACCAGCATCTCCGTCTTCTACATCCAACTCCTTTTTCTTATATTCTTTAATCAAGGCACGAACCATATTGACAGGATCAGTATAATTTCCGGGGACAAAAGCAATGATCTGATTATATTCTCTAGCAAAATCCCGTAAATACAATGTTTCTGTCTTGTTCCTGCCTTCTGCTGCAACCAGAATCGTGGATCTCCGCTGACGCGTGCCGGTATTGCGGGGCTTGGAGCGATACCCCGGAACAGATTTCACTGCCATAAATCCGCCTCCTCTGAAATATCGGGCACCGACCCATAACGACCGCGAAGATACGCCTTACGAACATCTTCATTTTTTCGCGGAGAGAACTCATCCAGAGAGTACAGTTCTGACTCGCCAGTCTTACGCTTCTTCTCTACAAAATAAATCTGATCTCTTCTCAGGCGATCCAAAGATAACAATTCCATGGCATGAGCGGAAGCAATCAACTGGGCATGGGCACGATTGATCTCCGGGTTGTTAAAAAGTTTCATCAAATAGATAACCATCAGCGGATGCAGACTGGCGTCAAACTCATCCACGCAAAGCGTCTCACCATTATCAAAAGCCCGTTTCAAAACAGGCGAGAACAGAAACAAATGTTGAGTCCCCTGAGATTCCTCACCTAAAGGCAGGCGATACTGCCGTACAGTTCCGTTTTCTTCAACTGTATGAATCGCTTCAATACGAATCTCTTTTCCAGCAAAAGGAAGAACAGAAACAATACTCTGAATCTCTTTTGGCAAAAACTGTTTTGCCTCTTCGCCAGTAACCTCAACGGATTTATAAGTATAGTCGCTGATATTAATATCTGCCTCATGAAGCAAACGATTCGTAAACGCCCTGAGTGTTTCATCTCCATTGTCAAACATTGGAGATACCAGCTGAACCAACTGCTGACTGTCATTGGAATAGGTGTTGATCATCTCAGCAAACCATAGATAAGGAATACGAGTACTTTCGCAATTCCAGGAAGTCGCAGTTGCCAGAAATAACTTGTTGTCCGTGTTCCGTTCAATCATGGGGAACAGCTCACGTTTGACAGCCGAAGAAGTGAATTTATACCTGTTGCAAGATGTCCGTTCAAAAACGGTGGATGCCTTTGCAGTATGATACACATAAAGATACTCTGTATTCACCGCTGTCTTTGTCGCTGAAAAGCCATAAACGTATTTCTTCCCTTTGGCCAGAAAAACAAACTCAAAGGAAGTCGGCCTGACCAGACACTTCTGGTCGAACCCGAACGGTATAATCCATTCCAACGGATCATTAATTTGTCGATTGTTGGATTGACGAACAGTCATGATGGCAGCAGTCAACGCCCGGATTAAATTGCTCTTGCCAGCAGCATTTGCGCCAAAGACAGCAGCAGAATTTAAAATTCGCTCCTTTCCCACCACCGTGAAGTTATTCTCTAATTCCTTATCTGCGGACGCTTCCAAGGAAAGAACAGCCCTCTCTTTGAATGATCTATAATTCTCGACTGAAAATTGCAATAACATATTGTCGCCTTCCTTTATCACCATTATAATTGGTATGCAATTCGCTTTCAAGAATTATTTCATAAATTTTTGAAATTTTTATTCGAAAATCGCAAAAATAATCTCATTCTTTTCCATTGTTCTCTGCGGGTTTCCGGCGCCTGCGCGGCCTTCGCCTGCGGCGGCGTTTCGCCTCCCCTGTCTCAGAAACAGCGCTTTTCTCACCCTTTCGTCCCCGCTGCGGGCCGCCTCTTCGGAAACCTCGCAGGAAGCCTCGATCATGGCAGTTTTCGCATACCTGAAACTGCGCGCCCACCGGCAGCAGCCTGCCGCAGTAGCGGCAGCGTGCAATGTAGTTCTGTTTCCCCTTCGTGAGGTAGCGCATAATCGCCATCTCTGTTCGGTCGCGCTCATCGGCCAGCCAGTCCTCGTCGATCACCTTCTGCATCCGCTGGGAGAACTGGTAGTACAGATCCAACTGCTTATAGTAAGTCTCGTACTGCTGAATACCGCCCTTCCCATCCCGCATCAGCACCGGTTTCAGGAGAGACACATCCGCCGTGTAACTGCAGCAGTAATTCAGCCACAACTCGACCACCTCGTGATCCTTGATGTCAATCGGACAGGTGATCATCTTGTAGAGCAGCTGCTTGTCCTCGAAGCCGTCGATCATATTTCTACACTGCTTCGCCTGCTCATAGAGGAACAGCGCCTCGTCGATATTCTCCTTCACGAAGGGCGCAGTCGGTGTCACGGAATGCCAGATCTTCATGATCTCGTCGAGCGGTCCCCTGATATCGAGCAAAATCTGCGGGAAGCCAAGATTCACCTCCGTCAGCAGCTCCTCCTCCCGATCAAAATTCGCCCGGATGTGTTCAAGCTCCCGCTCTCCCATTGCCGTCACATAGCCCTTATTGTAAATGCCGAAGCGTCCCGCCCTCCCGGCGATCTGCTTTACCTCCGAGGTGGTCAGCGGCCTGCGGCTCACCCCGTCGAACTTCTCCGCCTGCAGGAATACAATCCGGCGCACCGGCAGGTTCAGCCCCATGCCGATCGCATCCGTTGCGACAACCACCTTCGTCTTTCCCTGATGAAAGAGATGCATCTGGCGTCTTCGAATCTCCGGCGGCAAACTGCCGTAAATAACGCTGGCCTTCATACCCGCTTCTTCAAGACGTCCCGCCACGTCAAGCACTGATTTCTTGGAGAACGCGATCAACGCGTCGCCCTTTCTCACATTATCCGGAAAGACAAAAGGCTTCGTCTCGCAGATCAGCTCGGTCTTCCGCTCGTAGCGCTCCGTCTCGTAGTCGTCCCCACACAGCTCGATCAGGTGACAGATCGCCTGCTCCGCCGTCGGGCTCATACAAATATGAATCTCCCCCGCTCGCAGCCCGAGAATCGCTTTCGTCCACGAGTGTCCTCGATCCGGATCGGCGACGAGCTGCGCCTCATCGATAACGGCAATGTCATAATTCTCTTCAAAATTTGCCATCTCGATCGTGGAGGCCATAACCCGGCTGCCCTCCTCCTCAATGCACTCCTGCCCCGTGCGCATCGTGCAGGGCACGCCATATTTCTGCATCTGTTCGAAGACCTCCAGAGCCAGCAGACGCAAAGGGCCAAGATATACGCCGTTCGACGCGAGCTTCAGCCGTTCGAGCGAGCGGAAGGTCTTGCCGCTGTTGGTCGGCCCGATGTGTAGAATAAAATGCCGACGCATCTCGCGAACCTCGGCAAACTCGAGCTCCGGCCTCGTCGGCACGAGCTCCACGATCCGATCTTTGACCTTGTGCTGAAAATAACGCGGACAGATTGTAAACAGCGACTCCTGACAGATCGTGTTCGGTGTCTGCTGCCGCAGCCAGTCAAGAAATTCCTCGTCCAGACTCTCCTTCTGTTCCTCCAGCAGCAGCCCGAGGTCAAGATCGACCAGCTTCAGCAGAATCTCAGCATTCAGCCGCTCCACAACCTGCGGCCGGTTCTTCCGATAACCAAATACCGCGACTGTTTTCAGCTGACGGTGGTATTCCTCCAGCATGTGAACGTTGATCCGCGAGGGTCTGGAATTTTTCACCGCGCGGAACAGCGTCTCTATACGCTTCTGAATCTCTGCGGTGTTCACTGACCTGCGCGGCTTCTTGCTCCCAGCCTGCCGGTACTGCTCTCTGTAAAATTCTATCAGTAGTTCCTTTTGTTCCTTATCCAAACAGTGTCTCCCTCCGAAAGTTATAGCGCGTGGCTCATCTCGTGCCACTGCTCGCCGCCCCAGACGGAATTTGAGAGTCCAAGATCCCGAAATCCCATCTTCTCATACATCTTCACCTTCGCATCCAGACAGGTCAGGATCAGCTGCTCTCTGCCGCGACCGATCTCGATCTGCACGTATCTGGACACGATCGCACGCGCAAGCCCATGCCCGCGATATTCCGGCAGGACGTCGAGTCCCAAAATCATAATATTTGCCCCATCCGGCTCATGCAGACCCGCATCCGTAAAAAATTCGTCCCGAAACACGGTCTCATCCGTCGCAAGCCCGTTCAGAAAGCCCGCGATCTTCCCGTTTTCCCGATCCACTGCGACCAGAAAAGTCTCCGGCGCGACCTCGACCCGCTCCCGCATCATCTTCTCCGAGCAGGCCTCGTTCGGCGGAAAGCAGATCTGCTCGATCCGAACCGCCTGCTCCGCCTCGTCCGGTCGGATCTGACGGAATTCGAAACGGTCCTTATCATTTATCGCTTCCATCTTTTAGAATCCTTCCTTTTTTCCGCTTCCGCGCAATATAACCCAATTATACCAAAATAACCAAACTGTGCAAGCTGTATTCACAAAGTCCAGAATGGCAAAAAGGCCATCACTTTCTCAATGCCCGCAGTTCCCAGAAAGCCACAGCGCTGGCAGCTGCCACGTTCAGGGAATCCACACCGTGAGCCATCGGGATACGCACCCGGTAATCACAATCCGCGATCGTCTTGTCCGACAGACCGTCGTTCTCCGTGCCGAGCACAATCGCAAGCCTCTCTTGAGATTTCAGCTCCGGGTCATCAACGTTGACAGAATCATCGCAGAGCGCCATAGCCACCGTGTGAAAACCCATCGTATGCAGCCCTGCTATCCCCGCCTCCGGCCAGCCGTCCACATAAGTCCAGGGAATCTGGAACACTGTCCCCATACTGACACGGACAGCGCGGCGATAGAGCGGATCGCTGCTGTCCGGCGTCAGAAGGATCCCATCCATCCCCAGCGCCGCTGCCGAACGGAAAATCGCTCCCACATTGGCAGGATTCATCACATGCTCCAGCACAACGATCCGCCTCGCCTTCGCGCAGACTTCCTCCACCGTACGCAGCTGCGGGCGGCGCATGGCGCAGAGCATCCCTCTGGTCAGCTTAAAACCGGTCAGCCTCGTCAACACATCAAAGGAAGCAGTATAAATCGGAATATCACCACAGCGTGCGAGAACATCCTTCGCCTCACCCTCCACCTGCCGATCTTCCACCAGACAGGAAACAGGTACATATCCGGCATCCAGCGCCCGCTCGACAATCCGCGGGCTCTCCGCGATAAACACTCCCTGTTTTGGCTCGTGATAATGCAGAAGCTGCCGCTCCGAGAGACGGGCATAGATATCCAGCTCTGGCGCAGTGAAATCTGTGACAGAGACAATATTGGCCATAGACAGTCACCCCGTTTCAAATACTTGCCTTTATTATGTCCTGCTATTTTCATTTTTGCAAGTTGTTTGCAACCTGCGCCCGTCTTGTATTTCACGCGAAGTTACGCTATAATCAGAGCATCGAGATTTCACGCAAACGGAGGAAGTGTTATGCAATTCAAAATCAGCGAAGACGACCGGAGCAACCACCGCTACAGCGGCGTACTCGTCCATCCCACCGCCTTCCCCTCCCCCTATGGTATCGGGGACATGGGGCAGAGCGCCTACGACTTCATCGACTTCCTCGCAGCGGCGGGACAGCATCTCTGGCAGGTGCTTCCGCTCGTGCCATCCGGCAACGGAAACTCCCCCTATCAGGGCTTTTCCGTGTTTGCGGGACAGACGCTGCTGATCAGTCCCGACCTTTTAATTAAGAAAAAACTGCTGACACTGGAAGATCTTCAGCCGATCCCGGATTTTGAGGCGGAGCGCGTAGATTACGAGCGCGTGACCGTATATAAAACCGCCCTGTTTCGGAAGGCTTATGAGCGCTTCCTCCACACTGCGGACAAGAACTTGCTGGAAGAATACGAGGCTTTCCGTGAGACAAACCGCTACTGGCTCGAAGATTACTGTCTCTACATGGCGGGCAAGGACTATCACGGCGGCCTGCCCTGGTACGAATGGAAAGACAGCCTGCGCTGCCCAACGCCCACTGATAAAGAGACATGGAGGGAGCGCCTGAGCAGCGAGATTGACTATCACCGTTTCATCCAGTTTCTGTTCTTCGGCCAGTGGTTTGAACTGAAGGCCTATGCAAATAAAAAAGGAATCGCCATTATCGGCGATATTCCGATCTTTCCGTCCCCGGACAGCGCCGATGTCTGGGGTTATAAGGAGATGTTCTGTCTGGACGCCGAGGGGCATCCGACCGAGGTAGCCGGCGTCCCGCCGGACTATTTCAGCGCGACCGGCCAGCGCTGGGGCAATCTCCTCTACGATTGGGACAGGCATGCCGAGGATGGTTACCGCTGGTGGACAGAGCGCATTCGCAACCAGCTTGATCAGGTAGATTATATCCGCATCGACCACTTCCGCGGTCTTGAGGCCTACTGGGCGATTCCCGCAGAGGAGGAGACCGCCCTGAATGGCTGCTGGAAGAAAGGCCCCGGAGAGGCTCTGTTCCGTGCCATGGCACAGGCGCTCGGGGACGATCTCCCGATTTTCGCCGAGGATCTGGGCATCATCACACCGGAAGTCGAAAAGCTCCGCGACGCGCTCGGCTTCCCCGGCATGCGTGTGCTGCAATTCGGCTTCGACGGCCCGGGAGAGAGCACCTTTCTGCCGCATCAGCTCGACACGCGCAACTGCATCTGCTATACCGGCACGCACGACAACGATACCAGCCGTGGCTGGTACGAACACACAAACGAACAGAACCGCGACAAGATCCGTCGCTATATGAACACCGACGCGAGCAGCGTCAGCTGGGATTTCATCCGCACCTGTCTCGGCACAATCGCAAAGTACGCGATTTTCCCTGTGCAGGACATTCTGGGTCTGGGGAGTGAGCACCGCATGAATACCCCCGGCACACCCACCGGCAACTGGGAATTCCGCTTCCGCGCCGGCCAGCTGAATGAAGGCATGGCGGCGGGCCTTAAAAGGATGACAGAGTTGTACGGACGTTTCGGCTGATATGAAAAGGAATGATACTGCATGCTTCGTTTTATACTGATTGTCACAGCCCTCGTTTTATACCTTATCATCGGCATCCCAGTCCTGCTTATCGAGAAACTCGTGGCAAGATTCAGCCCCCGCGCGCGGGATATCAGCTGTATGTATATGGTACAGGCTATCTTTCGCGTTATGCTCTGGCTCTCCGGGGCTGACGTCCGCTACATTGGCCTCGAAAATATTCCTGAGGACCATGCGGCGCTCTATGTTGGCAACCACAACAGCTACTTCGACATCCATCTGACCTATGTCAAATTTCGGAGACCGACGGGCTACGTAGCAAAGTTCTGGCTTCTGAAGATTCCGCTGTTGCGGGACTGGATGACGCGGATCGGCTGCCTGTTTCTTGACCGCGACGATATTCGTCAGGGTATGAAAACAATCCTGACTGGCATAGAATGTCTGAGGAACGGATTTTCCCTCTGTATTTTCCCGGAAGGAACGCGCAGCAAGGACGGAAAGATGCTGCCTTTTCATGAGGGCAGTATGAAGCTTGCAACCCGTTCCGGCTGCCCGATCATCCCGATCGCGATCAGCGGCTCCGCCGGAATCTGGGAACGGCAGTTTCCGCGCGTGCGCCCGACCCATGTTATCGTGGAGTTCGGCGAGCCGATCTACCCGGAAAGCCTTTCAAAAGAAGAGCGAAAATTTCTCGGCGCCTACACGCGGGACCGCATCCAGCAGATGCTGGACAGACACCATCTCATTCAGGAGGAAAAGTAAATGAAAATCGTCGTTTTGGCCGGCGGCATCAGCACGGAACGTGACGTATCGCTGAGCAGCGGAAAAAATATTTACAAAGCGCTGAAAGAGAAGGGGCATCAGGTGATTCTCCTTGATCTCTTTCTGGGACTTCCGGGTGAAGAGGAGCCTCTGGACCGACTTTTCGAGGAGGATCGGGACTGGGCCGCCCAGATCGGTGCGGTTGCGGAAAATATCCCTGATATCGACGCGGTGAAAGCACTTCGTCCCGGCTACCGCAGCCTGCTCGGGTCCAACGTCCTGCGCCTGTGCCAGCTCTGCGACATCGTATTCCTCGGACTCCACGGGGAGGGCGGGGAGGATGGACGCCTTCAGGCACTCTTCGATCTGATGGGCATCCGCTACACCGGTACCGGCCACAGCAGTAGCGCCCTGTGTATGGACAAACACATCACAAAGCAGATGTTCCGCGGTTTTGGCGTACCGACGCCGCCCTCCGTTACCGTCCGGAAAGGTCAGCACTTCCGCCTGCCGGAAAGCATCGGATACCCCTGCATGGTCAAGACCTGCTGCGGCGGCTCCTCCGTCGGCGTCTACCGGGTAGAGTCGGAGACAGAGCTCGCTCACGCACTCGATAAAGCCTTCTACTACGAGGAGCAGGTTCTCGTTGAACGCTGCATCGTCGGGCGGGAATTTACAGTCTCCGTCGTGGACGGAGATGCGTTGCCGGTCATCGAGATTGCGCCGCTCAACGGCTTTTATGATTACAAAAACAAATATCAGCCGGGCAGTACCGTCGAAACCTGTCCCGCTGAGATTTCTCCCGAACTGACGAAACGCCTTCAACGCCATGCCGAACAGGCCTGCGCCGCCGTGAATATCGAAGGCTACGCCCGCGTAGATTTCATGTACGACGAGCATTCGCGGGAAGATTACGCGCTGGAGGTCAACACGCTGCCCGGCATGACACCGACGAGCCTGATTCCCCAGGCCGCCGCCGCAGTCGGCTATACCTTCCCCGAACTCTGCGAGTGGCTGATCCGGGTATCCATGAAGAAATATGATGATACCAGAATTTCAGCCTCATAAATCGAACTCATCAGCGTGTAGCCTTCGCTTTAAAGAGCAAAATACGCTACTTAGTGTGCGAATTTCAAAAACGCAAAGAAATGTGATAGAAATACTTTAATTTTTATGATGAAACTTATACGTAACTGCACGCAAAAAATTGACGCACCATCAGGAGCATAAACGTAATGAAACATTTCACCTTAAAGCAATTCGCAGACGCCTGCCATGCGCAGTACTTTGGGCCAGAAGAACTCCTTGAACAGGAAATTCACGGTGTCGTCCAGGATAATCGCCTGATTGAGCCCGGCTTTCTCTTTGTCGCGATCGTCGGCGAGCGCGTGGACGGGCACCGCTTTATCCCGGACATATATGAAAAGGGTGCGCTCTGCGCCCTGAGCCAGCAGAAGCTCGAAACCCCCGTCGGGCCGTATCTTCTGGTGGAGGATACCCTGCAAGCACTAAAGGAAGCCGCAGAAGCCTACCGCCTGACACTCACCATCCCTATCATCGGTGTCACCGGAAGCGTCGGCAAGACGAGCACGAAAGAAATGATCGCTTCCATTCTGAGTCAAAAATACTGTGTCCTGAAAACTCCCGGCAATCTGAACAACGAGATCGGCCTTCCGCTGACAATCTTCCAGATCGACGAGTGTCACGAGGCAGCTGTGCTCGAAATGGGCATGAACCACTTCGGTGAAATGCACCGGCTCAGTAAAATGACGCATCCTACCTGTTGCATCCTGACCAATATCGGCACGGCTCATCTGGAATTCTTAGGCTCCCGCGACGGGATTTTTCAGGCAAAGTGCGAGATCTTCGACTATGCCGCGCCGAACGCCGCCGTCTTTGTAAACGGGGACGACGACAAACTGATCGCGCTTTCGGACCGGGCCACAAGCTTCGGACTCGGCAAAGACAACTGCGTGCGCGCCGACCGGATCGAAAAGCTCGGTCTTGATGGCGTGCGCTGCCGTATTTTCACGGACAATTTTGACTTCATCGTGACGATCCCGCTTCCAGGCGCCCATATGGTATACAATGCGCTGGCGGGTACCTGTGTCGGCCTGTCCCTGAAACTGAGCATAGACGAAATTCGCGATGGGATTGAAGCGCTGCGCCCGCTGCCCGGCCGCAGCAATATTCTGCACACCCCGCACTACACGCTGCTGGACGACTGCTATAACGCAAGCCCCGCCTCCATGATGGAAGCGCTGAACATCCTCGAGGATACAAAGAGCCGCAAAGTGGCGATCCTCGGCGACATGGGTGAACTCGGAGAACAGTCCCCGGAGCTGCACGCCTCCGTTGGCAGGCATATCGGAGCCCTGCACATTGATCTTCTGGTCACAATCGGCAACAAGAGCAGAAAAATCCACGAGGCCGCTGTAACAGCCGCCCCGCAGACTCATTGTATTCATTTTTCAGATCTGGAAGGTTTTCTTGAGGGGAAAGACCCCCTCTTAAAAGACGGCGACGCGGTGCTCATCAAGGCGTCGCATGCGATGGGATTTGAAAAAATTGTGGAGGCGCTTGCCAATTAAGATTTACAATCTGAATCCAGTCCAACCCAGAAAGCGGTATAAATTCGGAGTGTTACAAGATTTGCCTAACCACCAAAATTTCTGGTAGTCAGACAAATCTTTACTTTTCATCATTGAAGATTCTTCGTCTCTATACGATCCATATCATCAAAGTCCTGATTTTCCCCGCACATCCCCCATACAAAGGAATATGCATGCGTCCCGCAGCCTGCATGAATCGACCAGGAAGGTGAGATGACCGCTTGATTATTTTGCATAATCAAATGCCTTGTCTGTTTCTCCTCTCCCATAAGATGCAGCACAATATCCCCCTTTGGGACATCTGTATAAAGATATACTTCCATTCTCCGGTCATGCGTATGGCATGGCATGCTGTTCCAAACGCTTCCCGGCATCAATGATGTAATTCCCATACAAAGCTGACAGCTTTCTATCTGCCCCGGAATGATATATTTACAGATCGTGCGTCTGTTAGAAGATTCTTCCTCTCCCAGTGTAATTTTATTCTCAGGTTTTACAATCACTGTTCGGTCGTCCGGATCACCCTCGGCTTTTATCAACATGGTCGGATAACTCTTATGAGCGGGCGCCGAAAGAAAGTAAAATATTGCCGGCTCTTCAGGGTTCTCACTATTGAATATGATCTGCCTTGTCCCCATTCCAACATACAGGCATTCTCGAGCTTTCAGTACATATTTCTGCCCGTCCGCTTCCACAATTCCAGATTGGCCGAGATTCAGGATCCCAATCTCGCGCCTCTGGCAAAAATATTCTGCACCAAGCTCCTTGCCCGCTTCCAGAACTGTTTCATGTACAGGTGATACTCCGCCGACAATGATCCGGTCAATCTGGCTGTATACCATATGAATTTCACTGCAGAACAAATTATCAAGCAAAAATTCCTGCCGCAATCTAGCCGTATCATAGGAGATCAGATCTCTGGGTGAAACAGCAGTTCTGACTTCCATATTCATTCTCTGTCACCTCGCCAGCCAACCACCGTCCACCGGGATGGTAACTCCATTGATGTAATCTGAAGCTTCACTGGCCAGAAAAACTGCCGGTCCTTTGAAATCCTCCGGCTTTGCCCAGCGGTGAAGCGGTATCCTTCCCAGTATCTCATCAGCACGTACCGGGTCTTCCCGCAGAGCCGTGGTCATCTTTGTCGCAACATAACCCGGAGCCAGTGCATTTACATTAATGCCAAGCTCTCCCAGCTCGTTGGACATTTCCATTGTAAGGGTACGTACTCCCCCTTTGGATGCGGCATATGCTGCGACACGAATCCCACCCTGATAGGACATCAAAGAAGCTATATTGATAATCTTTCCTTTGATTTTTCGCTCTACCATGGAATTTGCAACCGCCTGACTCATAAAGAACAGGGATTTCATATTCAGATCCACAACTCTGTCCCAGTCCTCCACACTATACTTCAACACAGATTCCCGATAAATCGCCCCGGCACAATTAGCCAGAATGTCAATCTCATCAAATGATTCCAGCGCTTTTTTTACAATTCCCGGAATACTGTCAATATCAGACAAATCGCAGGGGATACTGAGGAAACGCCTACCCAGTCCGGAAACCATTTCTTTCGTGGCAGTAATATCCGAGCGGTGAAGCGCGACGATATCTGCACCGGCTTCCGCCAGACCAACCGCAATCCCCTGGCCAATCCCGTCATTCGCCCCGGATACCATGGCGACTTTTCCCGTCAAATCAAATCTGCTCTTTCCCATCCTCATTCTCCTTTCACCTTGATAAGGATTTTTCCGTTATTCTTTCCCGCCTGCATTTCCGCGAGACCTTCCGCACAGTGATCCAGATCATATTCTGCGCAGATCATCTTTTCCAATGGAAAGAGTTGATTTCTATACATATCACCGAGCATATCCACCGTCCTTGCAAATTCATCCTTAGGGCAGCAACGAGTACCCGTCATGCGAATCTCCTTAAGTATGAACATGTTGGTTCGGAATGACCTGGCTTGCGACGGAATTCCTATCGAAACAATTGCTCCGCACTCCTTGCAGGCAGGAATGATGAGATCATAGGACGCCTGTGCCCCGGATGCTTCCAGCACCACATCCGCACCAACTTTTCCTGTCATTTTCTCTACCTTCGCCAGCACATCTTCTTTTGTGGGGTCAAGCGCCTCAATGCCCATTTCCGATGCCAGTTTCAGGCGTTCGTCATTTACCTCAGTAAGCAGAACCTTTTTCGCCCCAAAATATTTGGCAACGATTGCAGAAAGAATCCCAATCGGGCCTCCCCCCGTTACAAGAACCGTGTCACCTGGCTTCGTTCCTGCTCTCATATTTGCATGAAATCCTACAGAAAGCGGCTCGGTAAGTACCGCAATCCTGTCCGGAATATCCTCGGGAACCGGTATGATACTGTCAATATCCGCTTTGCAATATTCCGCAAAACCACCGTCAATATGTACACCACGTATTTGGAGATGTGAGCAGGCGCTGGTATGCCCCGTAAGGCAGGGGCCACACTTTCCGCAGGAAATCAACGGGAATACACATACCTTATCTCCTACTTTATATGGGAGCGATTTTTCTGAACGTATCTCCTTTACCACGCCCAGAATTTCATGGCAGAGAATACGCGGAACCGTCGCAGTCAGGTGGTTATGGTTCATAACCGTAACATCCGAACCGCAGATACCCCCATACAAAACCTCTACCAGCACTTCGTCATCATTGAGCAACGGCAACGGCAGCTCTTTTATTTCCAGTCTCTTCCAGTCAGTCAAAACACAAGCCTTCATCTATTATTCATTCTCCCCCCTATGTTGATTACTTTAGCCATAAGCCCCTCCCTTCAAAATGACGCAAGTGTAATTTTCTCTTGCTATCAGAATCATAGTCTTCTCCTTCTGACATTTGATTGCTCAGTGCGCAGAGCATTCAGCATTGAATATACTTCCGTTGCTTACCAGCTGTAACCGTAAAATAAATGTGGAAATAGTAGATTTATTTGAGGAATATAAGCTATTACGAACAAAATAGCAATTTCTGCCGCCATAAATGGTATCACACCTTTTACAATTTTGTTAAAAGACATACCGGTAACTGCAACAGATGTAAATAAATTGCATCCGAACGGTGGCGTAATAAATCCCACAATCATAATAATGCAAAATGTCAAACCAAGATGAAGAGGATCCTAACCCAGAGCCTCTCCCACCAGCACTAAAATTGGAGCTAACAAGATAATACTAGTCAACGTATCCATCAACGCCCCTACAATTAGCAGTATGACGATTAACAGAAGCATGTAAAGCGCCTTACTATGTAAATGCGGCACTACAGCATCAACAAATTTCGTAGGAAGTTGTGTCACTGACATAATCCATGTAAAACTGCCAGCTGCACCCATTATGCATGTACATAAAGCAGTACTCGGAATTGTTTTTTTCATGCACTCGATTATTAGACCCACGGTAAGATCTCTATACGCGAAACCCAGAACAATGCTCATTGCAACGGCAACCGCAGCTGCTTCTGTAGGGGTAAAGATACCTGTATATATTCCACCCAGAACAACAATCGGAAACGCTATCACCCCAGCTGCTTTCCATGTAGCAATCAACCATTCTTTAATTGTCGCTGTGTTTTTTCTTTTTTCTAACTTATATTTTCTTTTTGCTAAATATGCATTGACGCACAAAAATGTCAACATAATTAAAATACCCGGCATGATGCCTCCCGCAAATAACATCGGAATGCTGACACCCATCGTCACTCCATAAGTAATCATAGGAATACTAGGCGGAATAATCGGTCCCAATGTAGAACCGGCCGCAACAATGCCGATGGCCCCTTCTTCTGGATATCCATCCTGAATCATTGGTGTCAGTAACATTCCACCGATTGCCGCCACTGTCGCCGGCCCCGAACCCATCAGGGCTGCAAAGACTGCACATGCAACAATCGCAACTGCTCCCAAATGCCCTCGAAACCCACCAAGCGGAATTTTCACCCAGTCAACCAAACGCCGGGAAATTCCTCCACGTTCCATAAGATAACCTGCAAAAATGAAAAGGGGGACTGCCATAAATGTAAATGAATCCATTTGCCCAATAAATTTTTGTGGGATAACAGTCAATGGCTTCATTTGCGTTACAAGCAGAAAAATTGTTGATGTACTCAAAATCGAGAACATCAGGGGGATACCTAAAAAGAAAAGAATCAACAATACTCCAAAAAGTAAAATTCCATATCCCATCGTCATACCACTTCCTTTCCGTTTATTATACTGAACAAATGATAAATCACATGAATTGCTATCCCAATTCCAGCTGTTGGTGCCGCTGCATAAACAATTGACTTATGAATCCGCAATGCCGGTGTCAACTGCGCACTTACTGCTATTGTTAATTCTAAGCCAACAACTGTAAATATTATTGCAATAACTAACATTATAATGTCTACACAAATCCAGTAAATACGCTTAATTCCTAGTTTAGAAAGAAGACCATCGATTACAGAAATTCTTGCATGAGATGCCTCTTTTGATAATATCGTTGCTCCTAAACAATTAAGCCAAATAAAACAATATCTGGACAGTTCTTCCGACCAAGACAAAGAGTTATTCAACACATATCTAAAAAAGACTTGCATTATCATAACGACGGAAAGTACTGCAAGAAATGCTACAGCAAGCCGTATTGCAATATAATTTAGCTTTTCACTAAGAATACCCAAAGCTTTCACAATCTTACCCCCCTTCATCATTTGAGGGTCTTCGGAAAACCTCAAATCACAATAAGCCGTTTCCGAAGACACCTCTTTCTTAACACATCCAACCCCTAAGGGAGAATTATTATCTGCCTACCGCCTCCAAAATCTCTGTATAAATATCCCCAAGATCTTCCGCATATTCATCATACAGGAATTCTGTAGCTTCTATAAATTCGGTAAAGTCTGTAATCTTATTAACGACGCAACCATTCGCCGCCATCTCATCAATGAATACTTCTTCAGTATCTTCCATAACACCAATCTGATATTCCGCAGCATAGTCTGCCGCCTCCTGAAGAAGCGCCTGCTCGCTTTCGTTCAGGCTTTCCCAAAAACTGGCGCTCAGAGCAATAATATCCTGTGAATACTGGTGATTTGTAGTCGAGCAGTAAGCGCTGATTTGATCAAAGCCATTGGCAACAATAGAATTATAGGGCAATTCAACTGCATCTATCGTCCCCTGAACATACGCCGTATAAGTCTCTGACCATGCCATAGGAGTTGCATTTGCTCCAAGGGCATTCCATGTGGCAACCGGAATTGTTCCTTCCATAGTGCGAATTTTTATGCCATTTAAATCACTCAATTGCGTAATTGGCCGAACATTACTT
>JAJQBC010000108.1:0-21736 GCA_021203465.1 Lachnospiraceae bacterium
CCGGGGAAACGGCCCGGACAGATTGGTTCATCCGGCATCTCTATGAACCGAAGGGTTTCTTCACCCCGCCCTATGAAACAGCGGACAGTCTGAAACAGCGGCTGGAGCGGCAGTATGAGGCAGTAGCGTTTAGCACTGTGAAATCCATAGCTTGCTTCACCTGCCGGAAAGGGGCGTGACCAATGAGCATTTCCATCTATGCTTCCCATGCTGCCGTTTTTGGCCGTGGGAGGGGCACCATTTCCCTGATGATGACGTGGATTTGGTAAAGCGATGGGGAAAGAGGGATGAAAAATGTCAAAATCAGCATCAGAATTTCAAGAAAAAGCTATGGCCTTGCTCTATCGGGGCAAGGAGATTTTCAAGCCCCTGAACACGGGATGGATCGACGACCACGTTGCCTGTGTCCGGGAGTTTGTAGCAAACATCTTTTTTTACACAAAAAACGGCACCACGATTATGATCGACGCTGCTCGCACGGATATTTGGCGACTGCCGCGAGAGTCAAATACCCAGATGCTTGCATCGGGGTATTTGACTGCAGAGAAATAGAGCAGGCGATGATAGTAATTGCTGCAGAGAACGGCAGCAGGAAGGAGCATCAGCGTGAAATACACAGGACAATACTGGATCGTGATCGCTCCCTTTACGAAAAGGTTGCTGGCAAAAAGGTATGGGCGGAGGTCGGCAAAAGAATATATCGAGAAAGCAAAGCCCATCTACCGGCAAATGCTGGCAGGCGGTGGGACAATTTGCGACTACTGGTTTGTAGGAGATCGGGAGCCTGATTATTCTGGGAAAGGGGAAGGAACGCCATGAGCATTCGATTTCAAATCGCCAACGCTCTGGTCAAAGCCAGCGGCATGAAGAAGCTGTTTGCATTGCCGCAGGAGGAGCTTATGGAAAAAGCGCGAAAGATGAATCGGAAATGGGGCTTCCAGATCCCAACGAGAAAACAGTTTCGCTACACAGAAAAGACGATTTTAGGGCAGTATCCTTGCCTGAAAGTCGAGACACAGCCCACGCCGTCCAAACGGGCGTTGCTGTTTTTCTTCGGCGGCGGATATATTCTTGGCCCTGACGATGGAGATGTAAAGCTGGCAGAAAAATTTGGCAAGGCATCCGGGCGGGATGTGTGGTTCCCTTACTATCCGCTGTGTACAGACCACAGTATAAAGGAAACTTTTGCGATGGCCTATGAAACGTACCGGCAAATGTTGCAGGAATATGCGCCGGAGGATATTGCCTTCATCGGTTTTTCCTCAGGGGCGGCGCTGGCATTGGGGGTCTGCCTGAATAACAATGCGCAGCCGGAACCGCTGCCCATGCCCGGCCTGATCATCGCTTCGTCGCCGGGCAGCGTACCGTTCAGTGACGAGGAACGGCAAAAGATGGCCGAATTGTCCCCGAAAGACATTTTGGTGGATGCTGTTTTTATGACGACAGTGCGGAAAATCATGGAGCATAGAGAATCCGTTCCGGACTATATGCTATCCGGCATATGCGGCGATTTTACAAATTTCCCGATGACGCATTTTTATTACGGAAGTCATGAGGTGCTGTACGCCGAAGCGCCTTACTTCGCCAAAGCATTTGAGAAATATGGCGCGCCCTGTGCGTTTCACATCGGGCAAGGATTGTGCCACTGCTATCCGTCCTTTGACTTTTATCCAGAGGGAAAACAGGCGCAGGAGGAAATTATCGGGCTGCTGAAAAAATGACAGCAATATAGGTGAACAGGTATGAATAAAAAGATATGGGACATCTACGCCCCGATTTATGAGAAGGCCATGCGGGGTGACCGCAAGGCTTATGGCTTGATGTACGAGCGCATCCCACAGGTCATTCAGGGTATGGACGTGCTGGAGGTCGCCACAGGCCCCGGCCTGCTGGCAAAGCACGTTGCCCATGCCGCAAAGAAAATGATTGCCACGGATTATTCCGATGGAATGATCAAAGAGGCGAAGAAGGGCAGCTATCCTGACAATCTCACTTTTGAGGTGGCGGATGCGGAGCATCTTCCCTATGCGGACGATTCCTTTGACGCGGTAATCATCGCCAACGCCCTGCACATTGTTCCGAACCCGCAGAAAGCACTGCGAGAAATAGACCGGGTTTTGAAGGATGACGGGCTGCTGATCGCGCCGAACTTCGTGAACCATAAAAAAGGAGCTGTCAGCGCCGTATGGTCGAAGATCATCAGCATCGCAGGCGTCAAATTGGAACATCAGTGGAGCACGGCGGAATACCGGGCGTTTCTTGAAGCCAACGGTTGGAATGTGGTGATGCTGGAGGAAATGCCGGCCCGGATTACGCTGGCCTATGCGGAGTGTACAAAGCAGAGTGAGGTGGAAAATACCGATTCGCATCCTTAAGCGCAGCGGAAGTGCCCCCGCATTTTCTAAAGCGATCTTGCACGGTAGTTAGCTAATACAAACTATTTTCATAAAAGGAGACAGAAAACAATGGATAAGCAAAAAAAGATTTCACAGTCCACTATCCACCTCGGCACCCACGGAGAGAATTACGGAACGTGGATGTCGCATCCCGTATTTTACATGATGGGCGGCTTTGCGCTTGTGGCATTGATCCTTGCCGTTTTGTCCTTTACGGTTTTCCACATTATCGCACTTGGTGGCATCTTTATTGTTGTCCTGATCGCATTGATCGCCTTTATTGGCTGGATGGAATGGATTCGCAGGCAGTATGCTTTTGGCGGCGGCGGAATGATGGAGAAGGGGCATCAGACCATGCTCTCGCTATTGGACTATGACGGAAACGGAACGCTGCTGGAGGTTGGCTGCGGTTCCGGTCCATTAAGCATTCGTGCCGCCCTGACATGGCCGCAGACAAAAGTGGTTGGGATCGATTATTGGGGCGCCATGTGGGATTACAGCAAGCGTTTGTGCGAGAAAAATGCCGCATCCGAGGGCGTCGCTTCCCAGTGTACTTTCCAAAAGGGCGATGCCAATAATTTGGATTTTGCGGATGAGACCTTCGATGCCGTAATCAGCAACTATGTGTATCACAATATTATGGGTTCGGATGTGCATGAGTTGATTCTGGAGAGCTTACGGGTTTTGAAAAAGGGCGGCGTGTTCGCTATAAACGACTGCATGAAGCCAAAGATGTATGGCGATATGGAGGCATTTGCCCAGAAGCTGCGGGACATGGGTTATCAGGAAGTGCGGCTGGTGAATATGTCGGAGCTTGTGTTCGGCTCGGAAAGCCGCGCTAATATGATGATGCTTGGCAATTCCCGTATGCTGGTGGGAAGAAAGTAAGCAAGAGAAGGACAAGGTTTTTGGCCTTTACAGAGAATATGTTGTAGGGAGAATTACAGAGCCATGCATGAATACTATCAGAAAAACTCCGCCAAATTAAAGAAGTCCATGAATGGATACCTGAAACTGATTTCTGCTGAATTGCAGCAGGCCAGCGGAAAGGAATATTCCGAGCTTCTGGAAGAAATCTGGGATTTCTATGACAAAAATCTGCTTGAGCATTTTCCCTACATTGGCGGGGATGATGTGGGCGGAACCGGAAACCTGACGGGAGCCTATTATTTTGTGGTGATGGGTGAGGTTTTGAAAAACTACGGTGTTCCCTTGGATGATGCCGGCCATTTGATGGTGCTGTCCTACGAACGAACCTTTCTGCGGATTCCGGGATTTGCCCGAAAGCTTGCGGGAAAGATGTTCAACAGTCCGAAGATGCTGAATAAAATGTTTCAAAAGAAAGATAAGCAGAATGCAGCAAATGCGGAAAAGAATCCAGGCAGCTTCGAAACAAAAACCATGATCCCGCCGGAAGAAGGGTATGCATTCAGCTATCATAACCTTGTATGTCCGTTAGCGAACTTCGCTAAAGAGCACGGTTACATGGAATATATGCCCTATCTTTGTAATCTGGACTATGTAATGTTCGGGGTGCTGGGTGTGCCGCTGTACCGTGAACAGACCTGTGCCTCCGGTGGGGAATATTGTGACTTTAAATTGAAGTCTGGAGCCCCTGTCTTGCCATATTGGCCGCCGGTGTTCAAACAGGGAGATGGGTATCAATAACCCAAAAAGTCATGTGCAGAAAGCAGAGACGACAGGCTTGAAAGAAAACTTCAATACAAAATTGTATGGCTGGTTTTATGGCAGCTCATGCAAAAAACAGTTGAGACAGCGGGTTTTTGCTTCGGCACATAAAAAGTAGATATGAACTGAGCTATGTGGCCTGCGTTTCTTATGACCACTGCCGCAATGGGCGCTTTGACCACCTCGCCGAGGCTGTTTATTTTCTGTCCGGCAGCGCTTGTCAGATTTTGTGCGGATATATTGGCCGGAAGATTGACGAGATAAGAATACTGTGCCTCTCTCGGAAGATAAAGGGCGCTCTGCTCCGCAAAGTCGCTGGCCTCTACCGGTAGCACACGGCCTCCGCGGACAGGGCGGTCCTTCTGGATTTCTGCCGCGACCTTTTTGAAGCGACTGTATGCGTAGCGCAGGAAAATGAGGCCGAGCACCGGCATGCAGTATTGATTGGACGTCAGCTTCGAGCCGGAGCGCAGCAAATCCGCCGATTCCCAGAGATCAGACTCCAGTTTTTTGATGTTTACACCGTTTGCCATTGGCATCTTCTGTATTTTAAAATCACTGTATCCATTATAACAATCGATTTTCGCGGATTCAATCACGGATTGCGGATCCTGTTTTCATTTTCCCGTTGACATATCTGTCTAACAATGTTAGACTCATATTGTCTAAAGATATTAGACAGAGGAGGATAGCCATGGAGAAATACAAGCTAGGCGAGATGGAGGAGAAGTTCGCGGATCTGATCTGGGAGCTCGCGCCGATCGCGTCGGGGGAGCTCGCAAAGCGCTGCGAGACGGAGTTCGGCTGGAAGCGGACGACGACCTACACGATGCTGAAGAGGCTGTGTCTGCGCGACCTGTTCGCAAATGAGAACGGGACGGTCGTGGTGCGCACGGCGAAGGAGGATTTTCAGGCGGCGCAGGGGGAACGGTTTCTGGAGGAACATTTTGACGGTTCGCTGCCGCTGTTTCTGACGGCCTTTTCCCGCAGGAAGAAGCTGAGCGGGAGCGAGGTGGAGGAGCTGCGGAAACTGATCGACGCGTATGAGGAGGAAGAAAATGATTGAAAGACTGTTTGTCGGCGTCCTGAATATGAGCCTGACCGCCAGCGTGATCATCCTCGCGGTCTGTGTGATCCGCTTCCTCTGGCGGGGAGCGCCGCGGATTTTTTCCTATATTCTGTGGGCGGTGGTGCTGTTCCGTCTGTTGTGTCCCTTCTCCTTCTCATCGGCGTTTTCGTTGCTGAACGCCGTGCCGGAGAGCGCGGCGGACGGTGGAACCATGGAATATATTTCCTATGATCTCGCGCGCACGGGGCAAACAGGCGCGCAGATGCAGGTGCCCGTCGTCAGGCTGAACAGCGACCTCAGCGTCTCTGTTCCCGCGGCGGCGGTGGGAGATTCGGCGGATCCTGCGCAGATCGTTCTTTTTGTGGCCGCCTGTGTCTGGCTGTTGGGTTTATGTGCTCTGCTGCTCTGGAATCTTCTGTCGCTGCTGCGTTTCCGCGGACGCCTGCGGGGCGCGGAGCATCTGAGGGAGAATATTTACCGCCTGTCGGACGGAGGCACGCCCTTTGTCTACGGACTCCTGCGCCCGCGCATCTATCTGCCGCTGGGTCTTGGCGCGGAGGAGGAGCGTTATACGCTGCTGCACGAGCAGATTCATATTCGCAGGGGCGATCCCATTTTCCGCTTTCTGGCCTGTGCGGCGCTTTGTCTGCACTGGTTCAACCCACTCGTCTGGCTCGCCTTCGCGCTGAGCGGCAAGGATATGGAGATGTCCTGCGATGAGGCCGTCCTCAGAAAGCTGGGCGGCGGGGTGAAGAAGGAATATTCCGCGTCGCTGCTGGCGCTGGCCACAGGGGAGCGCGCGCTGCGCAGCATCCCGGTCGCCTTCGGGGAGAGCAGCACGAAGAGTCGTATCAAAAATGTGCTCAGCTATCAGAAGGCAAAGCCTGTCATCGTGGCGGTCGCGGCAGTGATCTGTGTCCTTGCGCTCGTCTTTCTGGCTGCCAATCCGTCCGGCGGTGAGAAATCCGGCGGGACGAACGAGGAGATGTACGGCGAAACGGTCGCAAATCTTGGGGACGACGAGCAGTTCGCGCTGGTGGATATCGGCATGGCGAACGACGTGCTGCTCGTGACTGACGGAAGCTATGACTATGACGGTGTGAACGCGTCGATCGGCTGCGAGGTCTATTATTACATCGATAGGGAGGTCCGTGACCTGGGGCGGATTGAGAGCATGAGCACCGCCTATCCGGTTTGCTATGGAGAAAAATGCCTCTATACGGCGTCGAATTCGAGCTTTGAGATCTATGTGATCGACACGGAGGAGCGGGCGCTGGTGACAGAGACGCAGTACAAGGCGGACTACAGCGAGGACGACGGTGTCTATTATAAGATTACCGACGGCGCGGAGATCATTTCCGAGGAGGAATTCTGGGCGTCCTTCGAGATCTACGCCGCAGGGACAGTGGTGAACTTTGGCTACGGCGCGTCGGATGCTGCCGTGGAGACAGAGCAGGAGAGCGAGACTGCGGGGGAGGATCCAGATGGAGACGACGCTGGGCAGGCTGCGACAGGCGGGGAGGAAGAATCTCCCGCAGATGCTGACAGTACTGACTTAAGCGCCTACGGAGTGGAATATCAGGTTTTTACGGAGGATACGCTGTATCCGTATCTGCTGGAGGTGGCACAGAGCGAAGGCGTCGATCTTCTGGAAACCTGGTATACGCAGGTGGACGAGCTGACCGCGGACATCGGGGAGGGCAACGGAGTCGAGACGATCGAGATTTACACTGGAGACAGCGGCGATGGGGACAGCGGGATCGTGCTGTTCAAAAATGCGGGCGGGGAGGAGCTCTACGCGGAGACCGCGCATACCTCCCGGGCCGGCTGGAACAATATTTATCTGGGGAGCATGGACGGGACGGGCTTCATCATGACACTTTATATGGAGGACAGGGACGTCTATGGGGCCTACAGCTATCAGGTGTTCCGGCTGGGAGAGGAGGGGCAGGTTCTCCAGATCGCGGGTTCCTCCTTCAATTTTGGCAGCGAGTATCTGTATGACGATGACATTTTCCGTGAGTGGGCGGAGGAGATGAGCGCGTATCTTGAGGAGAGTGTGCTGCTGCTCAGCTCTCAGGACGGCGAGCTGCGCACGGAGCAGGTGTCGGAGGCGGACAAATATAATTATGAGACGCTGAGGAGGGAGTGAGCTTGTGCAATTCACAGCCCCGCCCCTACATTCGCAATTTTGCCCCTTACGGGGCGAAATTGCTCATTATGGGGAGGTGACTGCTTCGCAGTCACTCTGGAAATGTATGAACTGTCACTTACAAGCAAGCTTGACGTGGCAGTTCATACATTTCCCGGTGGCTGTGAATCGTAACGCTGTTAAGAAAAATTAAGAATTGCTTGTATTTACAGCGAATCTCAAGCTGAGTATAATGAGCATATTGATGATGACGTTCATTTTGAGGAGGTGTCCATGCTGTGAAAAAGAAAATAATTCTCGTGATCGGTGTGCTGGCTGTGGCTTTAGTGGGTGCAATCTGCTTGGCAAAAGCCGGTTCCGGGGAAACGGCATCCTACACGGTGGAGGGAGACGATTTTTCCGCGCAGGTGAACGGTGGGGATTTGATTCTCGACCTGCCCTCCAACGTGACGACCGGTTACAGCTGAGTTATCGTGGAGGAACCGGACATTTTCGCGAGCGATTATGACACCTACAGCGAGTCGGAGGGCGGGGAGCAGCTCGGCAGCGGCGGGACGACGGAATTTCATATCATCGCGCTGAATGAAGGCAGCGGAACCATGGTATTCCAGTACCGGCGGAACTGGGAGGGCGGAGAGATTGCAGGGACCTATGAGCTGACGCTTGACATTTCCAGACAGAGGGAAACGCAGCTACAGATCGACAGCGTGTCTTTTGAGCGCAGGGATTCTGGTGTAGGAGAAAGCAGATGAAAAAGACAGTTTCAAAAGTCATGATCGTGATTGGTGCCGTGCTTCTCATCGCGGCGGCGGCCGCCGCAAAGCTTATGGGGAGAAAATCAATCTCCATAATCGGCGGCGCGGACGGACCGACTTCTATTTTCATTGCGGGCAGAGTGTCGCCGGGGTGGATGCTTCCTGTGGCGGTGATTGGGGTGATTGCGCTGGCGGTTGGTGTTTTCCTCCTGCTGAAGAAGAAATAGATTTCGGAAATTTTGAAGGTGACTGGATGAAGATAATCTACCGTTTCAGCGGAAAATGTATGCTGATTTTTTATATAAGCGGGCTTTACCAGCTCTGGCGGTTGTGCCAGTACGGCGGCGTGCGGAGGCGTCTTCCGGGACTGCTTTTAAGCGCCGCCGCTTTTTTGCTGTGCCTGATTCTGTGGCTGGTCTCCCGGCGCGCAATGCCGGAGCGGGAAGCCGGGCTGGGAAAGCGTATCGTTCTATTTCTGGAACTGTTGATCTTCGCGGGTGCGACGCTCTTTTTCGGCGCGAAAATCGTTTACGCGGCGACGCCGTACAACGGGGCGCTGTCCTGGAAGCTGGACGAGTGGCGGAGGAAGCGTGAGGCCACGCTCACGCATGACAATTTTTACGAGAGCGGCGCGGAGGGCATTCTGGAGGATCTGGATGCCGCCTTTGATTTGCCGGAGACTCTGTATGTAACAAATACCTTTGAGATCGGCTGCGATACGGAGGGTACGATCCGGACCATCGAAGCCTTTCTGTATGGAGAGAACGACAAGGGCGAAAAGAAAACATACCTCATCAGTTATGATGCTGAGAAAAGCGGGAAAATGACGGTCTGGCTGGACGGAAATGTGAGCGGCGGATATGAGGAGGAAAATCTGCTGGAGCCCATGCTCACGATTTTGGATCTGGTCGACTGGGAACGACAGCTGGACGGGTGGAGTGCGCTGATCAG
This sequence comes from Lachnospiraceae bacterium, assembly GCA_021203465.1. Classification (GTDB taxonomy): domain Bacteria; phylum Bacillota; class Clostridia; order Lachnospirales; family Lachnospiraceae; genus Hominiventricola. Next base: position 9,013 of record JAJQBC010000108.1, read on the forward strand.
TGAGGAGGTCTGTGAGATTTCCTACAGCGGTTATCGGAGTTTTACATCGAAGGCGGGGCTCTACGAGGTCTCTGAAAATGGAATCGAGCTGGACAGTGATGCGGTCAGTCAGCTGGATGCGGGCGGGGAGCTCTGCGGCTATGCGGTCACGCTGGATATCTCAGAGGACATTCCTTCCCTGCATTTTATTCTGGAGCCGGAGTATGTGAGCCAGAGTGAGCTGAACGCCGAGCGGGAAGAAGAGCAGACCGCGGAGGCGATCGATGCGGAGAGCTGGTATGTGGATTCCGCGGATGGCACGATGTACTATTTCCTGAATAAGAGCAGGGGCTGGCGGCTGGTCGTCGTGGACGCGGCAGCGGGCAGCAGAGCCTACGTGCTCCAGAGTACGGACGACGGCGGCGCAAGCTGGGCAGATGTGAACGGAGATCCCTTTCTGGGAGCAGCCGGAGTGGCGGAAGGGCTGATCTTCTATGATGAGAACTGGGGCGTCGCGGGACTTGGCAGCGCGTCGGGCTCCTACTCGCGGCTCTATATCACCTGGGACGGCGGCGAGAGCTTTACGCAGATAGAGCTTGACATGGAAACGGTGGAAACGCTTCCGGACACCGCTGCCAAGTATGGCTTTGCAGCGCAGGATTACGATTATCTCTGTATGCCGGAGGAGGAAGACGGCGTGCTGAGCGTGCTGGTCACGACGGACCAGATCGAGAGCGAGGGAGTTCTCTTTGAGTCGGCGGATCAGGGCTGGACTTGGACTTTTGAAGGTGTCCGGTAGACGGTGAAGCAATAGTAACCGGACGAAGGTGGTCGAAAGCGGATTTTCATGTTATACTGTCGACATGAAAACAGAAGGCAGGGAGCTTGCGATGTTTAAATCTGACACCGGAATCCGGGACAATGTGATGGAGGAGATACGGGAACTGGCACGGCAGTACCATATCGAAAAGGTGATTTTATTTGGCTCGAGGGCGCGGGGGGATTATCGCCGCGTGAGCGATATTGACCTGGCGGTGCGCGGAGGCGATATCGCGCGATTCTCACTCGATGTCGAGGAGGAGACCAGCACCCTGTTGAAATTTGACGTGGTAAATCTGGATGCTGCGGTGCAGCCGGAGCTTCTGGCCGCGATAAAAAAGGACGGGAGAGTGATTTATGAGCAAGTATGAAAAGTTCTGTCAGGCACTTCGTAATCTGCAGGATATCTATAAATATGAAGAACCATATGACAATGTCGTGCTTACGGGGCTGGTTGCGCTCTACGAGATCTGCTTTGAGCAGGCGTGGAAGGCCATGAAGGAACTGCTGGAAAAAAGCGGAGCGCCGGAGGGGAAAACAGGCTCGCCGAAATTAATATTGAAGACGGCGTATCAGATGAATCTGATATCGGATGAAGATCTCTGGCTGCAGGCTCTGGCAGCCCGGAACAATGTCGCTCACGCGTATAATCAGGCGATTGCTCTGGACATCGTAAAAGAGACAAAAGCCTCTTATTATCCTGTGTTCTGCAAGCTGAAAAAGGAAATTGACGAAAACTGGATTTAGGAGGCATTTTTGTGAAAAGGGCTTTCTGTATTGTGATAATAAGTTTGTTTATATTGACGCTCTTCGGCTGTGCGCACAGTGAAAATGCGGGCGAGGCAGATTACCCCGCGTTCACCGGAACTGTGAGAGAGGTCTGGGAGCATTCACTGATGATCGACGTGACGGAGGGCGACATTCTTGCGTCATCCGATTATGTGGAAGCAATATTCCCGGATGCAATCGAAATCACGGCTGCGGAGGAAGATCAGGTGCAGGTGTGGTATGACGGGGAGATCTTCGAGAGCTATCCTGCGTATGTACACGCAGTCAGCTATGAGATTGTTCAGACTGCACAGAATGAGGAAGCAGGAGAGACATCTCAGGAGGAGCAGCTGACGGCAGAAGAAGGGGGCATTTCTGAGGAAGATCCGGCGGAGGAGGAATCTGATATAAAGGAAATCGAGGCTGATGTGGCCGAAGAGACCCAGACGGGCGATGACGTGTCCGTAGAAGTGGCGGAACTGCTCGCCGCGATGACACTGGAGGAACAGATCTGTCAGATGTTTATCGTCACGCCGGAGCAGCTCACGGGCGTGTCTGTGGCGACGCGGGCCGGGAGCACGACGCAGGAGGCGTTGCAGACGTATCCGGTGGGCGGCATCGTCTATTTCGCCGACAATCTTGTGACATGGGAGCAGTGCAGCGAGATGATCGCGAACAGCCAGTCCTACTCGAAAATAGGCCTTTTCATCGCGGTGGACGAGGAGGGCGGTACGGTGGCGCGTATCGGAAATAACAGCGCGATGGGCACGACCTCGTTTCCGAATATGAAAACAATCGGCGACAGCGGCGATACGGAGGAAGCTCGGAGCGTGGGTTATATCATCGGAAGCGAGATCGGGGAGCTGGGCTTTAATCTGGACTTTGCGCCTGTTGCGGACATCGACTCCAATCCCGACAATCCGGTGATCGGAGACCGTTCTTTCGGGACGGACGCTTCCGTCGTCTCGGAGATGGTCGCGGCGGCGGTGCAGGGCTTTCGGGAGAGCGGCACTCTCTGTACACTGAAGCATTTTCCGGGGCATGGCGATACCGCCACGGACAGCCATGAGGGCTATACGGAGCTGAACAAGACGCTGGAGGAATTATATCAGGTCGAATTTGTCCCCTTTCAGAGCGGCATCGCCGCGGGGGCGGATTTCGTGATGGTCGGCCATATTTCTGTCCCGCAGGTGACGGGGGACGATGTACCCGCTTCACTCTCCGGGACGATGATTGATATCTTGAAAAATGATCTTGGCTTCGGCGGGCTAGTGATCACGGATTCCATGCAGATGGAGGCGGTCACTGATCGCTGGTCTTCCGGCGAAGCCGCTGTCATGGCAGTGCAGGCGGGCGTCGACGTGATCCTGATGCCGGAGAATCTGGAGGAAGCAGTCTCCGGACTCCTTGATGCAGTACGGTCGGGTGAAATTACAGAAGAGCGGATCGCCGGGAGCGTACAGAAAATTCTGGAGACCAAGATCCGGGCGGGAATTGTGGCCGTAGAATCGGACGCGGCGGAAGGAGTCGGGTAGCCGTCTTCCATCCGGCAGGTCAATGGCGATCCGGCGCCAGCATCCTCTCAAACGCCAGTCCCACGAGAAACCAGGCCGGGGCGTAGTCGAGGCGCACGACACCTTTGTAGTGCCGCGGGCTTTTGCTGTAGTCCCACGGGCACATATCGCGGCGCTTCAGCCACATGCCGCTCACAAATTCCACGGCATAGATACAGCTCATATAGATCAGGCCGCGTTCCATCACATTTTTGCCTTTTCTCTTCAGGCGGCGCATGGCCGGGGCGAGCAGCGAGGCGCTGCCATAGATCGGAAACATCCACAGTGAGGATTTTCCGGTCAGCTTCATGTCGCGCACGCGAAAGGCGTGGAGGCCGCTCCAGAGCAGCTCCATCGTCCAGCCGAATATCCCGCATTTCAAAAAATTCTCCCTCATCATAAGGATAGTATTTGAAATATGTCCGCATTTATACTATAATAAACTCATCTGTAGGCAAAAAAACGAATGAAAAGTGATGCGACATGACATATGAAGAAGCGAGAGCCTTTCTGGACAGCTGCAATCAGTACGCGGGTGAATTTACGCTCGAGCCGCTGAGAGCCATGCTGGAAAAGCTCGGAAATCCGGAGCGTCAGCTGTCCTTTGTGCACATCGCGGGGACGAATGGAAAGGGGTCCGTGCTGGCTTTTGTCTCCACAGCGCTGAAGGAGGCGGGCTACCGTGTGGGCCGCTACATCTCCCCGACGATCTTCAGCTACCGCGAGCGGATACAGGTGAATGAGGCGTATATTTCTCGGGAAGACCTGACGCTTCTCGCGGAGCGGATTCGCGCGGCGGGGGAGGAGCTTCTCGCAGAGGGGAAGCGCCATCCGACGACCTTCGAGGCGGAGACCGCACTCGCGCTGCTCTGGTTCGCGGAGCAACACTGTGATCTGGTTGTGCTGGAGGTTGGCAGGGGCGGCCTTACGGACGCGACGAATGTGGTTGAAAATACGCTGGTGGCGGCGCTCGCGTCGATCAGCATGGATCATATGGATTTCCTCGGGAGTACGCTGGGCGCGATCGCGGAGCAGAAGGCAGGCATCATCAAGCCGGGCTGCACGGTGGTCAGCGCGGCGCAGCAGCCGGAGGCAGCGGAAGTGATCAGGAAGAAAGCCGCGGCTTTTGGAGTACCGCTGATCTGGGTACAACCGGATGAGATACAGAATCGCCGGCGAGGACTGCTGCGGCAGAGCTTCGACTACCGGGAACGCACGGAAGTGGAGATTTCCCTCTGCGGGGAGTACCAGTTTGAGAACGCGGCGCTTGCGCTTGAAGTGCTGGACGCCCTGCAGGAGAAGGGTTATACGATACCGGAGGCGGCCATCCGCAGAGGCTTTCAGAATACTGTCTGGCGGGGGCGCTTCTCTGTGCTTTCAGAAAAGCCGCTCTTCCTGATGGACGGCGCGCACAACCGCGACGCCGCAGCGCGCCTGCGGGAGTGTATTGTGAACTACCTGCCGGGAAAGAGGCTGCTCTTTATCATCGGCATCCTGAAGGATAAGGAATACGGGGAGCTTCTGCGACAGACTGCCCCGCTTGCGGCGCAGATCCTGACGATCACGCCGCCGGACAACCCGCGCGCGCTTTCCGCCAAGGAGCTTGCAGCGGAGGCGAAGAGGTACTGCGCTCACGTGCGCGCCGCGGAAAGCATCCGGGAAGCAGTGGATACGGCGCGTTCTCTGGCTGGGGAGGAGGATGTGATTCTCGCCTTCGGCTCGCTGTCTTATCTGGGAGAGCTCGCGCGGACTGTGTCTGCTTCTTTATAATAATGAAGGCTTTGACGGATATGGATGCCGGATATAGATGGACAAAAGCCGGACTGGAGGTTGGCATGGCAGCTGTAGAAAAATGGAAAGAAACAGGAAAATATAATAATTTTGACCTTCATTTTCATTTTGACAGGAAAAGAGAGTCGGTGACTTTTCTGAATGCGGAGTATATCCATCCGCTGAAGCAGGATCTGGTGCAGGAGCTGCAGACGGATTTTGAAGAGGATCGGAATGTAAAGGCAGTGATTGTATTCGGGAGCAGCGTTGAATTCCGCTGCAACAGCTACAGCGATCTGGATCTATGTATCGAGCGCAGTGACAGCAACAGATTTTTCCACTGTAAAAATGCAGAGCCGGGCGAGAGAATCGACATTATCTATGCAGACCGTATGGGAGAGCGCCTGCGCCGGGAGGTCGAAGAAAAAGGAATCGTTGTTTTTGACAGGGAGGGCATCTATGTGTGATATCAGGCTCTTCAGAAGGGCATATATGGATTACTGCTCGGCGGTAAATTTACTGAAAGTTCCTGAGAATGACGAATCTTATTTAAATAACGTGGCATATCACCTGCAGCAGTCCGTGGAAAAATCATTGAAAGCATTTCTGGAGTGTGTGGGCGTAACGGTACCAAACACGCATGATATAGACAAGCTGGTGCGTATGTCGCGGGACAATGGATCCAGAGTGATTTTGACAGAATGGATAAAAGAAAAAGCAGATATGCTTACCCGCTGGGAAACCGATACCAGATATGACATGGATTACTATGTGGAGACAGAGCGGGTGCAGGAAGGAGTCGCCGGTGTCCGTGAATTTCTGGAGATCAATGGGCTCAAAAAAGATCTGAGATCGGAACTGAGGGATCCGGCACTTAAGGAGCGGCTTTGCTCCTTCTTCCCGAAGGATTATGAGCCGAAAGACGATTTCGAGTGGAACTGCTTTTATCAGATTTTCTCAAAGCGTTTATAAAGCATTTTAGAACACAGAGGATTTAATATGGAAGATTTACAGAAGCTCCGCGGGGAGATCGACGAGATCGACCGCAAGATGGTGAAGCTGTTTGAGCGGCGCATGGACGTCTGCCGCGAGGTGGCGCAGTATAAGATTGCGAATGGAAAGAAGGTGCTCGACCGGGCCAGGGAGCAGGAGAAGCTGCAGACGCTCGGCGCGCTGGCGCACAACGATTTTAACCGCCATGGCGTGCAGGAGCTGTTTCAGCAGCTCATGGCGATGAGCCGGAAGCTGCAGTATCAGATGCTGGCGGAGGAGGGCGTCTCGGGCAGCCTGCCCTTTACCTGCGTCGAGAAGATCGACCGCAAGCACTGCCGCGTCGTCTATCAGGGCGTGGAGGGCGCTTATCAGCAGCGCGCCGCCTTCAACTATTTTGGCGAGGACGTCAGTATTTTCCACATGCCCACATGGAGGGACTGCATGGAGGCGATCAAGGAGGGAATGGCGGATTACGCCATGCTTCCGATCGAGAATTCTTTCGCGGGTGATGTCCACGACATGTACGACCTTCTGGAGGAGTATGACAATTACATTGTCGGTGAGGAGATTCTGAAAATTGACCATGCGCTGCTCGGTGTTCCCGGCTCCTGTCTGTCGGACATCGAGACTGTCTATTCCCATCCGCAGGCGCTGATGCAGTGTTCTGTTTTCTTGAATAAGCATCCGAGGTGGCGGCAGATCAGCCTGCAGAACACCGCATTCGCCGCGCAGAAGGTCGCGGAGGAGAAGAATCCCTCGCAGGCGGCGATTGCCAGCCCGGATGCGGCGCGTCTCTATGGGCTGGATGTGCTGCAGCAGCCGATCAATCACGACCGCTTCAACTCGACCCGTTTCATCGTCATCACGAACCGGAAGATGTACGAGGCGGACGCAAAGAAGGTCAGCATCTGCTTTGAACTGCCGCATACGAGCGGAAGTCTTTATAACATTCTGTCGCATATCATTTACAATGATCTGAATATGTGCAAGATCGAGTCCCGTCCCATCCCGGAGCGCAACTGGGAGTATCATTTTTTCGTGGACTTCTACGGAAACCTGAACGACAGCGCGGTCAAGAACGCGATCCGCGGCATCATGGAAGAGGCGGTCAACTTTAAGATACTTGGAAATTATTGATGAGGAGGAAAAAAGACATGAACGATTATGTGATTACTACAGACAACTGCGCAGATTTGCCGGATGAATTCTTCCCGCAGAACGGCGTCGGGCTGATCTGCCTGACCTGCATGATGGATGGGCAGGACTATAACGCCGACCACCCGATCAGCGGGCCGGATTTCTTTAACAGGCTGAGGGAGGGCGCGACGCCTACGACCTCCCAGATCACGCCGGATCAGGCGAAAAGCTTCTTTGAGGGCTACCTGAAGGAAGGAAAGGATGTGGTTCACGTCGCCTTCGCTTCGGGCATGAGCGGCAGCTGCGGGACTGCGATGATGGCAGCGGAGGAGCTGAACCAGAAGTACCCGGATCACAAAGTGATCGTGATCGACTCGCTGCGCGCCGCGCTCGGCCAGGGACTGCTGGTGGAGCGCATGGTGAAGATGAAGGCCGAAGGGGCGCCCATCGATGAGGTTGCCGCCTGGTGTGAGAAGGCAAGGCATCAGGTCGTCTCCTATATTCTGCTCGAGGATATGTCGCTGCTCTACCGTGGAGGCCGCCTGTCAAAGGATAATGCGGTTCCGGGCAGTATGGTAGGAATCAAGCCGCTGATTCTCATCGGCGATGACGGAAAGCTGCAGGTTGTCGGAAAGATCCGCGGACACAAAAAGGCGGTGCAGACCATTCTGGCGAGCCTGATGGAAAAGTTGGGCGAGGGTGAGAAGACCGTGACGATCTCGCACGGCGACTGCGCGGAGGCGGCGGAAGCGGTCAAAAAGCAGTTGATTGAGGATTACGGGATGGAGAATGTTGAGATCGGTTACCTCGGCGTTATCACCGGTACGCATACGGGCCCCGGGACGCTGCTGATCTCGGCGATGGGCAATGAAAACTGGTACGTACAGTCATAAATAAGGGAAAGGAAATACGGATATGTCATCAGAAAAATTTATTATGTTAATCGCGATCCTGCTCTATCTGGTCGGCGTGGTCATGATCGGCGTGCGTCTCGCGAAGAATAACCAGACAACAGAGGACTTTTATCTGGGAGGGCGCAAGCTCGGCCCCTTCATCACCGCGATGAGCGCCGAGGCCTCCGACATGAGTAGCTGGCTGCTGCTCGGACTGCCGGGCGTGGCTTATCTGAGCGGCGTTGCGGACGCGGCCTGGACCGCGATCGGACTCGCGATCGGCACCTATGTGAACTGGCTGATCGTCGCCCGGCGTCTGCGTAATTACACGGTGGAGGCCGGAAACGCGACGACCCTGCCGGTCTTTTTCTCCAATCGCTACCGCGATGACAAAAAGATCCTCTCCATGATCGCGGCAGTCGTCATCATCGTCTTCTTCGTGCCCTACACGGCTTCCGGCTTTTCCGCCTGCGGCAAGCTCTTCTCGTCGCTGTTCGGCGTGGACTATGTGCTGGCGATGATCTTCAGCGCGATTATCATCGTGGCCTACACGACGCTGGGCGGCTTCCTGGCCGCGAGTACCTCTGATTTTGTGCAGAGTATTATCATGACTTTCGCGATCGTCGTCGTCCTCGTCTTTGGCTTTACGACGGCGGGCGGCGTGGGCAATGTGATGGCGAACGCGCAGTCGATGGCAGGCTACTTCAGCCTGACGGCGATGTACGACGCGGCGAGTGACTCCGCGACCTCCTACAGCCTGCTGACGATCTTCTCGACGCTGGCCTGGGGACTCGGCTATTTCGGTATGCCGCACATTCTGCTGCGCTTCATGGCGATCGAAAATCCGGACAAGCTGAAGCTCTCGCGCCGTGTGGCCTCCGTCTGGGTCGTGATTTCCATGACCGTGGCGATCTTCATCGGCGTCGTCGGAAATGCGATGACGAAGGTCGGCGCGATCCCGGAACTCGAGGATTCCGAGACTGTTATCATTGAGATTGCGAATCTGATCGCACAGAACGGCGTGCTCGCTGCGCTGGTGGCCGGTATCATCCTGGCCGGTATTCTGGCTGCGACGATGTCGACGGCGGACTCCCAGCTTCTGGCCGCCTCGTCCAGCGCTTCGCAGAATATTCTGAAAGAAGTGTTCCTGAAGGATATCAGCGAGAAGACAGCCATGCGCGTTGCGCATGTCACCGTGCTGATCATGGCCGTGATCGGCGTCTTCATCGCCCGCGACCAGAACAGCTCCGTCTTCGGCATTGTGTCCTTCGCCTGGGCCGGGTTCGGCGCGGCCTTCGGCCCGCTGGTGCTGATGGCGCTTTTCTGGAAGCGCTCGAATAAATACGGCGCGCTGGCCGGTATGGTGAGCGGCGGCATCATGGTTTTCATCTGGGAGTATATCATCAGCCCGGTGGGTGGTGTGTTCGGCATCTATGAGCTGCTTCCGGCTTTCCTCGTGGGACTCGCCTTCCATGTGGTCGTGAGCCTGTTGACCGAGGAACCCTCGCAGGAGATCAAGGACGAATTTGACCGCGTGGCGGCGATGAAATAGAGATGAAATAGAGAAATAAAACTTTTCCTTGCATTTCCCGGAAAAAGTGGTATACTTGATGTAACATGATACGTAGACTGGAGAAAGGGGTGGACAAAAGTCCACTCCTTCTTATGTGTAGGCGTGCAGAACGGGAGGCTAAAGCTTGGCGCGAAAGGAAGAGTATGAGCAGAGGACGGAAGCTCTGCTGCTCCCCGTGATGGAGGAGCATCATTTTGAACTGGTGGACGTGGAGTTCGTGAAGGAGGCAGGTACCTGGTACCTGCGCGCCTACATTGACAAGACGGGTGGTATCACGATCGACGATTGCGAGCTCGTCAGCCGTTATCTCTCGGATCGGCTGGATGAGGAAGACTATATCGAGGAATCCTATATTCTGGAGGTCAGTTCGCCGGGGCTCGGCAGACCGCTGAAGAAAGAGAAGGATTTCGTCAGGAGCCGCGGCGAGCCGGTGGAAGTGCGGCTGTTCCGGGCTCTGGACGGACAAAAGGAATTCGAGGGAATTCTGGAGGACTGGAACCGGGACACGGTGACACTGAAAATGGAAAACGAAGCCACGCTGGTGATCGAGCGGACGAACATCGCGCTGATCCGGCTGGCGCTTGAGCTTTAAGGAGGAAAGGAAAAAAATGAACACGGAATTAAAGATGGCGCTGGATCTTCTGGAGAAAGAAAAGGACATCAGCAGGGAGGTCATACTGGAAGCCATTGAGAGTTCTCTGGTCGCCGCCTGTAAGGCGCATTTCGGGAAGGACAGCGCGGGACATGAGCGCGAGAATTTCCGAGCGGAGGTCGATCGCGAGACCTGCGATTTCCACGTGTACGAGGAGCTGGCTGTCGTGGAGGAAGTGGAGAACGAGGAGACCGAGATCAGCCTTGTGGATGCGAAGATGATCGACTCCGCCTACGAGGTCGGCGACGTCGTCAGCCGGGAGGTGCAGTCGAAGGATTTCGGACGCATCACGACACAGAACGCGAGGAACGTCATTCTGCAGAAGATCCGCGAGGAGGAGCGCAGGGTGCTGTATGACCAGTACTATGCGAAGGAGAAGGACATTGTCACCGGCGTTGTGCAGCGCCGCATGGGCAAGAACATCAGCGTGAATATCGGCAAGGTGGACGCGATCCTGAATGAGAACGAGATGGTGAAGGGTGAGAATCTCCGCCCCACCGAGCGCATCAAGGTGTACATCCTCGAGGTGCGCGAGACGACGAGGGGACCGCGCGTCCTCGTATCGCGCACGCATCCGGAGCTCGTCAAAAGACTGTTTGAGTCCGAGGTCACGGAGGTCCGCGACGGCGTCGTGGAGATCCGCAGCATCGCCCGCGAGGCCGGCTCGAGGACGAAGATCGCCGTCTGGTCGAACGACCCAAACGTGGACGCGGTGGGCGCCTGCGTCGGCCTGAACGGCTCGCGTGTGAACTCGGTCGTGAACGAGCTGCGTGGTGAGAAGATCGATATCATCAACTGGAATGAAAACCCGGCGCTGATGATTGAGAACGCGCTCAGCCCGGCAAAGGTCGTCGTTGTGCTGGCAGATCCGGAGGATCACACTGCAAAGGTCGTCGTTCCGGACTATCAGCTCTCGCTGGCCATCGGCAAAGAGGGGCAGAACGCGCGTCTGGCCGCGCGCCTGACGGGCTACAAGATCGACATCAAGAGCGAGAGCCAGGCTAACGCCATCGAGGGCTTCTACGAGGGCTTCTACGATGATGACGAGGACGAGGAAGAGTATGATGACTACGGCGCGTATGACGAGGGCTATGAGGAAGGATACGCGGAGGATTATGCCGGGGATTATGGTGAAGAGTATGCCGCCCCGGAGAGTGATATAGAGACAGAAGTGTAGGAGTGAAGGCTTTGGCGGGAGTCAGAAAGCTTCCGGTGCGGCAGTGCACCGGCTGTGGGGAAAAAAAGAGCAAGCAGGAGATGCTGCGCGTGATTCGGACGGCGGAGGATGAGATCCTTTTGGACGCGACCGGGCGCAAGAACGGGCGGGGCGCGTACCTGTGCAGAAATCCGGAATGTCTTGCAAGGGCGCAAAAGACAAAGGCGCTGGAGCGCTCGCTGAAGACCGCGATTCCGCCGGAGATCTACGAGGATCTCGAGAAGGAGATGAGACAGCTTGCAAAGGGATAAGGTGCTGGCTTATCTGGGCCTTTGTTCCAGAGCCGGCCATACGGCGAGTGGGGAGTTCAGCGTTGAGAAATCATTGAAACAGCGCAGGGCCAGGCTCGTGCTTGTGGCTGAGGAGGCCTCTGAAAATACCAAAAAGAAATTCCGCGACCGCTGCGCATACCGGCAGGTGCCGCTGTACATCTACGGGACGGGCGCCGAGCTGGGGCGCGCGTGCGGAAAAGACTTTCGAATATCCGTCGCGATCGAGGACGGGGGCCTGGCAGAGGCCATGATCCGGCAGCTCGCGCAGGAGCAGGTGTAGGAGGCGGTGTTATGGGAAATAAAAATATACGCGTGTATGAGCTCGCGAAGGAACTGAACAGAACAAGTAAGGAGATCATATCCTTACTCGCAGAGAAAAATATCGAGGTGACAACACATATGGCGACATTGGAAGAGAATCAGGCAAATATGGTCCGCGCGCAGGTGAATCCGGAGAAAAAAGAGGAGAAGCCGAAGGCGGACACCCCGCCGACAGACGGGGAGAAGCCTGCAGCGGCTCCGCGGCCCAAAAAGAAGAAATTTATTGTGGTGCACAATCCGGAGAACAGCCGGGATCGCAAGAGCCCGGAGCGCAGAGTTCCTCCGGCGAAGCCGCAGGGAGCCAGGCCGCCGCAGAGAAGGGAGGCTGTCTCTGGCGCGAGGCCGGAAGCGGGGAGAAGACCGGCGCCGGTGAGGCCGGAAGTGAAGCCGGAGGCGAAGCCGCCGGTGAGACCGGAAGCAAGGCCGGAGGCGAAGGCATCGGTGAGACCGGAAGCAAGGCCGGAGGTGAAGGCGCCGATGAGACCGGAAGCAAGGCCGGAGGCGAAGGCGCCGGTGAGGCCGGAAGTGAAGCCGGAGGCGAAAGCGCCGGTCAGCACGGAGACGAAGGCCGCGGAGAAGCCGGAGAGCCGCGCGGAGGGAAGACCGGCGGCAGAGAGAAGGAGCGCACAGGATCGCCCGCTTCGCCAGGAGCGTCCGCAGCAGGGGACGCGCCCGGAGGGCAGAACCGCGTCCGGACGCCCGTCCGGCAGCCGCTCAGACCGTCCGACGGGAGACCGTCAGGGTTACCGCGGCGGTACCGGGGAGCGTTCACCCTACA
>JAJQBC010000108.1:21836-69919 GCA_021203465.1 Lachnospiraceae bacterium
CCGACGGGAGACCGTCAGGGTTACCGCGGCGGTACCGGGGAGCGTTCACCCTACAACCGTTCGGACCGCCCGGCAGGAGACCATCAGGGCTACCGCAGCGGCGGAGCGGGGGACCGTCCATCCTATGGACGCTCGGACCGTCCGCAGGGAGGCCGTTCCGACGGACGCCCGTCGTTCAGCCGTGACGGCGGGAGCGGCAGAGGCCAGGCAGGGCGCGGCGGTGCACCCGGACGCGGAGCCGGAACCGGCCGCACGGGGAGCAAATCCTTCGCCGGAGCTCCGGAGACGAAGCCGGAGAGCAGGCGTCATGACAACCGCGGCCGTCAGAAGAACGAGAAGCAGTACAAGGACGCGGATATCAGCAAGCTGAAGAACCGCCCGGGCCGCTTTATCCGTCCTGAGGCAAAACCGGTGGAGAAAAAGAAAGATCTGGAGCCGAAGAAGCTGCCGCTGCCGGAGAGCATCAGCATTGGTGATCTCGCGGAGCGCATGAAGATCCAGGCCTCCGCGATCATCAAGAAGCTTTTCCTTGAGGGAAAGATGCTGACCGTGAATTCGGAGCTGGACTTCGAGGCGGCGGGCGAGATCGCACTCGAGTACAACTTCGATCCGGAGCCGGAGGAGAAGGAGGATGTGATCGGGAAGCTTCTCGAGGATATCGAGGATACCAAAGAGACGCTGGTCACGCGTCCGCCGGTCGTCTGCGTTATGGGCCATGTCGACCATGGTAAAACCTCGCTGCTGGACGCGATCCGTCACACGAACGTGACCGACTGCGAGGCAGGCGGCATCACGCAGCACATTGGCGCTTATATGGTGAAGCTGAAGGATCGCCGGATCACCTTCCTCGATACGCCGGGACACGAGGCCTTCACGGCCATGCGTATGCGCGGCGCGAATTCGACCGATATCGCGATCCTCGTGGTCGCCGCGGACGACGGTGTGAAGCCGCAGACCGTGGAGGCGATCAACCACGCGAAGGCCGCGGGCGTCGAGCTCGTCGTCGCGATCAATAAGATCGATAAGCCGGGCGCGGACGTGAACCGCGTGAAACAGGAGCTGACCGAGTACGGCCTCGTAGCCGAGGACTGGGGCGGCAGCACGGTCTGCGTGCCGGTTTCAGCAAAGTCGAAGGAGGGCATCGAGGATCTGCTGGAGATGGTGCTGCTGACCGCGGACGTGCAGGAGCTGAAGGCCAATCCGGACCGTCAGGCGCGCGGCGTTGTGATCGAGGCCCAGCTCGACAAGGGGCGCGGCGCGGTGGCGACCGTGCTGATCCAGAAGGGTACGCTGCATGTGGGCGATTTCATCGCCGCGGGTTCCGCCTACGGAAAAGTCCGCGCGATGATGGACGACAAGGGCAACCGCGTGAAGGAAGCCGGTCCGTCCACGCCGGTGGAGATTCTCGGCCTGAACGGCGTGCCGATGGCGGGCGAGGTATTCGTCTCGCCGAAGACTGACCGTGAGGCGAGGGAGTTCGCGGAGACCTTCATCAAGGAGAGCCGTGAGAAGATGATCGAGGACACGAAGCTCCGCATGTCCCTCGAGGATCTGTATTCGCAGATCCAGAGCGGCAATCTGAAGGAACTGAACATTATCATCAAGGCGGATGTGGCCGGAAGTGTCGAGGCTGTGAAACAGTCGCTTCTGAAGCTCTCAAACGAGGAGGTCGTCGTGAAGTGCATCCACGAGGCGGCGGGCGCAATCAACGAGTCCGATGTCATTCTGGCGAGCGCTTCCAACGCGGTCATCATCGGCTTCAATGTCAAGCCGGATGCGATTGCGAAGGAGACCGCGGAGCGTGAAAATGTGGATATCCGCCTCTACAGCGTCATCTACGACGCAATCGCGGATGTCGAGCGCGCGATGAAGGGCATGCTCGACCCGGTCTACGAGGAGAAGGTGCTCGGCCATGCCGAGATCCGCCAGATCTTCAAGGCCTCGGGCGTGGGCAATATCGCCGGTTCCTACGTGCTGGACGGCGTGATCCAGCGCGGCTGCAAGATCCGTATCAGCCGCGAGGGCAAGCAGATCTATGAAGGCGAGCTCGCTTCGCTGAAGCGTTTCAAGGACGATGTGAAGGAGGTGCGCTCCGGCTTCGAGTGCGGCCTTGTCTTTGAGAAATTCAACGACATTCAGGAGCTGGATATCGTGGAGGCCTACACGATGGTAGAGGTGCCGAGATAATATGAGGAAAAACAGTATCAAAAATACCCGCTTAAACGGGGAGGTCTTACGGACGCTCTCGGAGATCATCCGCGGAGGGATCAAAGATCCGCGCATCAGTCCGATGACGACGGTGCTGCGCGTGTATGTCGCGCCGGATCTGAAGACCTGCAAGGCATGGATCAGCGTGCTGGGCGATGAGCAGGCGCAGAAGGATACGATGGAAGGCCTTCGCAGCGCGGCGGGCTATATCCGCCGCCAGCTGGCGAGTGAGCTGAACCTGCGCAATACGCCGGAGATCACCTACATTCTGGACCAGTCCATCGAGTACGGGGTAAATATGTCGAGAAAGATCGACGAGGTCATGGGCGAGATGCCCGAAAGAGGATCGGAAGAATGAGTATAGAGCTTGAGAGGGAACTGACCGGGGTGAAGTCGCTCGGGATCGCGGGTCATGTCCGCCCTGACGGCGACAGCATCGGGGCCTGCGTTGGCCTGTGGAGCTACGTGCGGGACAATTTCCCGCAGGTGGAGACGGTTGATATGTGGCTCGAGAAGCCGGACCCGAAGTGCCTGATGGTAGAGGGCTGCGATAAGATTCGCCAGCCGGACGGACAGGAGCGCTGCTACGATCTCTTCATCGCCGTGGACTGTGCGGCGAAGGATCGGCTCGGCGGTGCGCTGCCCTTCTTTGCAGCGGCGAAGCGGACGCTCTGCATCGACCATCACGTGAGCAATCCGGGTTACGCGGATGAGAATGTGATCGACGGCGACGCGAGCTCTGCCTGTGAGCTGCTCTGCCGCCTGCTGGAGATGGAAAAGATTTCCGAAAGGGCGGCGGCCGCGCTGTACATGGGTATTGCCCATGATACCGGGATCTTCCAGTACAGCTGCACCTCACCCGCTACGATGCGCATTGCGGCGGATCTGATGGAGAAGGGCATTCCCGCTTCCGATATCGTGACGGAGACTTTTTATAAGAAGACTTACAGCCAGAACCAGATCCTCGGCAAGGCTCTGCTGGAGAGCATGCGCATTATGGACGGGCGCTGCGTCGTCAGCGGAGTGACCCTGCGCCAGATGCAGTTTTTCGGTGTGGAGCCGCTCGACCTGGAGGGCATCGTCAGCCAGCTTAAGCTGACCGAGGGCGTGGAGGTCGCAATCTTCCTGCATGAGACGGCGAATCTGGAGTATAAGGTTTCGCTGCGATCCGGCGAGAGCGTGGATGTGAGCAAAATCGCCGCTTATTTCGGTGGCGGCGGGCATGCGCGCGCGGCGGGAGTCACGATGAAGGGAACCTTCCACGACATCGTAAATAACCTGACCCTGCACATTGAACGGCAGCTTTCGGAGCAGGAAGAGACATGTTAAACGGAATCATCAATATTTACAAGGAGCGCGGCTTCACCTCCCACGACGTGGTGGCGAAGCTGCGCGGCATTTTAGGGCAGAAAAAGATCGGACATACCGGGACGCTCGACCCGGAGGCGGAGGGCGTCCTGCCCGTCTGTCTCGGCAAGGGGACGCGCCTCTGCGATATGCTGGCCGACCGGACGAAGAGCTACGAGGCGGTGCTGCTGCTCGGGCAGTCCACGGACACGCAGGACGCGACGGGGCAGGTATGCGCGCGCGCGGAAGTCTCCGTGACGGAGGAACGTGTGCGGGAGGTTCTGCAGGGTTTCGTCGGGGAGTACGAGCAGATTCCGCCGATGTATTCCGCCCTGAAGGTAAATGGTCAGAAACTCTACAAGCTGGCGCGCGCCGGTATTGAGGTGGAGCGGAAAGCCCGGAAGGTCACGATTTACGACCTGCGGATTCTGGATGTCAGCCTGCCGCGGGTGCGCTTCGCGGTCGACTGCTCGAAGGGAACCTATATCCGCACGCTCTGCCATGACGCGGGAGAACGGCTCGGCTGCCATGGCTGTATGGAGAGCCTCCTGCGCACGCGGGTTGGGGATTTTCGGCTGGAAGGAAGTCTGAAGCTGTCCGAGGTGGAGCGGCTGCGCGACGAGGGGAGACTCGACGAGGCGGTGATCCCGGTGGACCGCATGTTCGCGGAGCTGCCGGGGCTTAAGCTCCTTCCGGAGGCCGCCGCGCTCGGCCACAATGGAAATCCTTTCCGCCCCGCGCAGGCGCAGCCGGTCCTGGAAGCGGAGCGCGTGCGCGTCTACGATGACCATGGGGATTTCCTCGGGGTATACCGTTACGACGCGGAGGGTGGGCTCTACCGCCCCGTAAAGATGTTCTACCAGGCCTGAGCAGCAGCAAAATGAAAAGAAAAACTTTGCAGATTTATCTGCGAAAGGCTTTGTTTTCATTTTGTGATGGGCGACAAATTCTCTGTGTATCCGAAAGATTTCGGGTATTTTTGAAAAAATGACAGTAAGAAGTAAGGATGCTGATGAAGGCTGACATTTGGCGATGCCTTCATGAGTGTGCATATACGTTACATGAGAGGATTCGATTCGTATGAATTACATCACAGGAGATATTGCATACCATACAGAAACTCCCTCCGCTGTCTCCCTCGGCAAATTCGACGGGCTGCACCGCGGCCACCGCATGTTGCTCGGCGAGGTGCTCAGGCAGCGGGAAAACGGCCTTAAGTCCGTGATTTTCACTTTTACGCAGAACCCGACGCGCATCCTGTCCGGGCTCTCACCACAGAATATCATCACGAATGAGGAGCGCCGCCGCATGCTGGAGGCGCAGGGCATCGACTGTCTGCTGGAATGCCCTTTCGTGCCGGAGCTCGCGCACATGGAGCCGGAGCGCTTCGTGGAGGACTTCCTCGTGGGGCAGCTGAAAGCGCGTTTCATCGCGGTCGGCACGGATTTCCGCTTCGGCTATCAGCGGAAAGGCGACCCGGCGCTGCTCGCGCGCATGGGAGAGCGCCTCGGTTTTCAGGTGGAAGTGGTAGAGAAGCTTCAGAGCCACGGTCGCGATATCAGCAGCAGCTACGTGCGTGAGGCGCTGCACGAGGGCAACATTCCCCTCACGAATGAGCTGCTCGGCTACCGTTATTTCGTCGACGGCGAGGTGCTGCACGGTCGCCGGATCGGCCGCACGCTCGGCCTGCCGACGATCAATTTCCAGCCGCCGCAGGAGAAGCTGCTGCCGCCGAACGGCGTCTACCTGACGCGTACGATCCCGCAGGACGGCGACGAGCCCGCCTACTATGGCATCACCAACATTGGCTACAAGCCAACTGTGGGAGGCGAGACCCGCAAGGGGGTCGAGACCTACCTCTTCGACTTCGAGGGCAGTCTCTACGGACAGCATCTGCGCGTGGAATTCCTCGAATACGAGCGTGTAGAGCAGAAGTTCACCTCGCTCGACGCCCTGAAGGCACGCATCCTCGCGGACGTCGACTGGGGGAAATCCCGCCTCCCCTCTGCCGGGATAGATAGTTGATCGTGCGCCCGGCTGTGCTGAGACTTGCCCCGGAGGCTCATCCGTTTCTCGCTCGCAGATGATGAAAATTCTCGAAGGCGACGACTGCTTCTCCCCCATACAGGGCATGCCGCAGGGTACCCGCTCCGGGCGATTCGGCCTGGATTTGGCCGGCTCCGGCGGAGGGGCAGACGCAAAAACAAAGGAAAGACTTGCATCTGGCGTGAAATTCATGTAAAGTATAAGTGAAGCGTATGTTAAACAGCATATGCTTTCTACTTTTGGGATAAAACCGTGGGAGAGAGATATATTATGAGTGTGAGTATAGTGGTGACGCTGCTGGGCGGTCTCGGCCTGTTCCTGCTGGGCATGCATCAGATGGGCGACGGCATGGCGAAGGCCGCCGGTACCCGGATGAGGGGCATCCTCGAGGCCGCGACCTCGAACCGGATCAAGGGCACATTGGTCGGTATCGTGTTCTGCGCGTTGATTCAGTCGTCGAGTGCGACGACGGTGATGGTTGTCAGCTTCGTGAACGCGGGCATGATGACACTGTATCAGGCGGCGGGCGTGATCTTCGGCGCGAATATCGGTACGACGATCACCTCGCAGCTCGTATCCTTCAATCTTTCCGAATACGCGCCGCTCATCCTCTTTGCCGGCGTGATCATGACACAGTTTATCAAGGACAGCCGCGTGAAGAAGGTCGGCGAAGTGATTCTCGGCTTCGGCGTCCTGTTCATGGGCCTCGACCTGATGTCGAGCAGCATGTCGAGCCTCAAGGATTCCCCGCAGATCGCGCAGATTCTCGGCGGCCTGACAAATCCGGTTCTGGCCGTGCTCGTGGGTACGGTGATCACGGCGATCATCCAGAGCTCGTCCGTGACGGTCAGCATTATCCTGCTCATGGCGCAGCAGGGGCTGCTCGAGCTTCCCATTTGCTTCTATATTATACTCGGCTGCAACATCGGCGCCTGTATGTCGGCGATGATCGCTTCCCTGACCGGCAAGAAGGACGCGAAGCGGGCTGCCCTGATTCACCTGTTCTTCAATATTATCGGCACGGTCATCATCTTCATCGTCCTGACGGTGGCGGGTCCTCAGGTACTGCGGCTCATCCAGGCGATCTCCGGCACGGATCCGGGGCGCTGCGTCGCGAACGCGCACACACTGTTCAAGATCTGTCAGGTCATTATCCTGCTGCCCTTCACCAACGGCATTGTGAAGCTGACCTATCTGGCGGTGCCCGGCGAGGAGGCCGCGAAGGATCAGGAGGTCGAGCTGCTCTACATCGGCGGCAAGGCCATGTTCTCCCCGGCGACGGCGGTGGTTGAGGGTATCAAGGAGCTCGAGCATATGGCCTCGCTCGTCTATGAAAATCTGAACCGCGGCCTCGACGCGCTGATCGAGCAGGACGAATCGAAGATTGAGAAGGTTTACGAGGTGGAAAAACAGATTGATCAGATGAACCGCGCGATCACCGATTACCTGGTCAGCATCGGCCAGATGGCGCTGCCGATCGACGACCGCCGCAGCATCAGCGGCCTGTTCCACGTGATCAACGATATCGAGCGCATCGGCAACCAGGCGAAGAATCTGGCCGACGAGGCGGCGGAGCGCATGGAGGAGCAGATCGTCTTCAGCGACGAGTGTTACGAGGAGCTCCATCAGATGCGCGAGAAGGTGAACCTCATCATGGAATACTCCGTCGATGCCTTCGCGCACGGCGAGCGCGAGCACATGCAGGACATCCTCGACCTCGAGGACGAGATCGACGAGATGGAGCGCACCTTCCAGAAAAATCATGTCGAACGCCTCAGCCGCAACGAGTGCACCGCGGCGGCGGGCCTCGTCTTTTCGGATGTGCTTTCCGGACTCGAGCGCGTGGCCGACCACGCCACGAACATCGGCTACTCCATGATGGATGCGCAGGACGAAGAGGAAATCAACTGAAATTTATCTTAAATCGCCCCCTTTCCGCAAAATTTGCGGGGGGGGGTATTTTTTAACAAAAAGTTCAGAAAAAATCGTCATATTATGTAAAATTCACCATTGAAATGAGGGGGAGTATGCTTTAAAATAAAAGTGACTTATTATGTTCATATTGTGTTTACACGGTGACAGGAGAGGAAAACGGCATATGTTTCAGCTATTCCTGAAAAATAAAAAAGCGATCATCCTGACTGTGGCGGTGCCGCTGCTGGCCGTTGTGCTGCTGGTGGCGGGGATCTCGCTCAAAAACAGAGGGCTGACCCGTTTCGCGGCGGACGGCTCCGTCTACGATATCAGCGTGGAGGAGGACAGTACGGCGACGGTGAGCCAGACTTACTTTTCGGCGGGCACGGCGCTGCGGCGCGGGGTCTCCTCCGTCGTCACTTTTGTCAGCGAGGATGGTGAGACCGTACAGACGGGCGAGACTTCCTTCATCCACTACGAGAACGGCGCGATCACTGCGGTGAGCGGCATGCTGCTGATCGACCTGCAGAATTTCCCGGACGGCTGGATGGACAGCTACTATCTGGATTCGCTGCTTGCGCTGGAGCATTCGGGCGATGTCTACACCATTGAGAATAATACGCAGGAGCTCTCCTTCGAGAATTTCCTGCTGAAAACAGGAGACAGCGACTATCTGATTGTCTCCCCGACGATCACCCTGTCCCGCGCGGGCGGCAGCGAGAATGTGATCGCGGACGGTTTCCTTGAGCTTCATTATCTGAACGACGATACGCTCGCCCTGAATGCGACCGACGGCACGGAGGCCTGGCAGTTTCTGGCGGAGGACAGCACGGTCACGCTGGAGAACGGGGTGGAGCTGAATCTTTCGTCCCTGCTGCTGAACAGCGGCGTGCTGGACGAGGACAGCGGCGACTACACGGCGCTGCTCGCGCTGCTTGACCTGGCTGTAAGCTCGGACGACGCGGTGAAGATAGAGTCCTCCTCTTCTTCGGACTGGGTGGCTCCGACCTTTATCATCAACGCGGTGGACGGCGAGGATGGCGCGGACGGTACAGACGGGCGCACCGGCGATACCGGAGAGGAAGGTACGGCGGGAGCGGACGGAGCCACGGGCGCGGACGGCGAGGATGGCAGCGACGGCAGCGGCGGCGGCACGGGCGGCGACGGCTCTGCGGGCTCGGCGGGCAAGGACGGAGAGAATTCCGACGATGATGACAGCACGCTCGAGGAGACGCCCTATGTGAATATTACGTCCTGGACGCAGACCGCGGGCTCAGTATCCTTCTCCCTGCGCGTCTACAATTCCGCGCTGATCCAGGAGGGGATGACAAAGGCCTACATATTAAATGTGGCGACCGGCGCGACGCTTCCGCTCTCGCCCTCGAGCTTTGACCTGAGCACCTTCACGGACGGCGAGATCAATGAAGGCTTCTCCTGCAGCGACCTGCAGCCGGGCACGAAGTACCGGCTGGTGATCACGGCGCAGGTGCTCTTAAGCGACGGCTCCGGGAATTACGCGAAGAGCGTCCTGCTTTCCAGGACCTTTACGACCGACGCGAACGGCTTTTATATCGAGAAGGTGAGCTCGGATTATATCAATGATGACAATTACAATGACTACGCGGATCAGGACATCAATGCGGACTACGGCGCCTGCCTCGGCTTTATGGCGACGCTGTCCGGGGGACAGGAGCTCTCGGAGATCACGGAGGGTACCTTGAGCTGGACGGATGAGAACGGAGACGCGCAGTCGCGCGCGCTGACGGACGACGAGCTCGAGGGGCTTGCGGAGACCGCGGAGGACGGCTCGACTTATACGTTCTACGGCCTCCTTTCGAATACGGAGTACACGCTCAGCGTGACCGCAAAGCTTGTGGGCGGAGCTACCAGCTCCTATACGGACACCTTCCTGACGCTGAAGGTCACGCCGGTCGTGACGGACGCGTACTTCGACGTCAATGCAAACCGCTACTTCATCTCGTCGGCGACGCTGGTCTCCGACCCGGACAATGCGATCTCCTACTACAGCCATGAGATCTACCGCTGGTACGACGGCTCGGAGCTGACGGGCGACTGCCTGAAGCGCATCACGTCGACGGATGAGCGGGTGCTTGTCTACACGGGCGGACAGATCAATTACGGGACGGACGAGCTCGGCGTGTCCTATCAGTACGGGAACCGCATCTATGTCGTCTACTATGATAATGAGAAATATGTGGAGCTGGAGGTCGAGCAGTCCTCGTCCTGGAGCGCGCAGTCCATCGACGATGTCTCGGACTCCTGGATCCAGTTCGGCGGGATGAGCGATGATGAATATACAATCACGACGAACAGCATAGACGGTTACCTGACCCTCTACACCGGCTCCGGGCGCACGATCTATGTGGGTGATATGGACATCCACCGCATCCTCGTGCAGATCACCTCGTCCGCCGGCTACACGAAGGTGCTGTACTATTCAGACCTGACGGAGTGGTGCAGGACGGCAAACTACAGTGCGGACAATCTGGTGTCCTCCGGCACGACCTCATGGCAGGGATATCTGTCGATCCCGCTGGAGCTGACGGGGCTCTCCGCGGAGACGACCTACACGATCACGGTGACGGCCTATTACAACAAGGATTCCGGCAGCTCGGAGACGGTGGGCAGCACGATCGTCGTGACAAAAGCAACTGATACAACAGGAGACTGATTATGGTGTGGAAATCAAAAAGTACCATAGCGATCATAGCGCTGGCGCTGCTGGCTCTGCTCACCTTCGGGATAGGGGCGGCGGTATTTGGCGCGTCGGGGAGGACGGAATTCTCCGGGGACGGCTATATTCTGTCCGCGGAGGCCTCCGGCGATGAAGAGAGCGAGACAGTCAGCACGCAGCTCTGGTTCACCGGCGGCACGTCCTGGAGGGCGTCGGGCGGCGTGGTCACCTTCACCGATTCCACGGGGACGACGGCGGAGGCGGCGGACGACAGCTTTATCCACTATGAGGAGGGCTCCATCGCCTCGGTGACGGATAGCGCGGTCATGGATCTGGACGAGTACACGCAGGGCGTGATTCTCTATTACGGTCTGGACCTCGACGACGTCGTCAGCATGGACGGCACGCTGTACTATCTCGGGGAGAGCAGCGCGGACGCGGAGGCTTCCTTTGAGAATTTCCTGATCAAGAACAGTTCGAGCCGCTATCTCATCGGCTCCTCGATCATCAGCCTGATCCGCCCGTCGGGGCAGAGCAGTGAGAGTATCCAGTCCGGCTTTGCGGAAATTGAATATCTGGCCTCCGACAAGAGCATCGTGCTGCTGAACGACGGGACGAACGCCTGGCAGTTCCTGTCCGCCGATTGCTATCTCGAGCTGGCGAACGGCGTGCGCCTTGATCTCTCCACCGGCGAGCTCTATATCCCGGTGCAGGAGGAGGACGAGAGCGGAGGCTATGCGGTCTCGCACAGCATGAGCGTCTATCTGGACGACATCGACGTGGAGGTCACAGTGAGCACTTCGTCCGGGAGCGGCAGCGGCCTCTCCTCCTATCCGACCTACCGCTTCACCGTGGTCAACGGTGAGGACGGCGCCGACGGCGAGAACGGCGAGGACGGCGTGCAGGGAGATACCGGTGAGGACGGCGCCGAGGGCGAGGCCGGCAGCAGCGACAATGACGGCGCCGACGGCAGCGACGGCTCCTCGGGCGTCTCGGGCGCAGCCGGTGCGGCGGGAGCCTCCGGCGGACAGATGTCCGGCGTGACGGCCGCGACCACAGTGCCGGTCGTCACACTGACCAGCTGGACTATCAACGGTTACACGCTGAGCTTCACGGCCTACATGGACGAGGTCTCGGCGAATAGCGTCGTATCGGGCACTTCCTATATCTATCTGACAGACCTCGACACAGGCGAGGTCTATACATGGAGCGCGGACGAGGGCAACTCAGAGCCGACGCTGGACTTCTCGGAGGATACGAGCGAGGGCTTCACGATGTCCTACAATGAGCTCGTGCCGGGACACCAGTACCGTCTGAATATCGAGGTGACCTACGAGCTGGAGGACGCGGAGTACACGCAGACGATCCTGAGCCGGACTTTCATGGCGGACGAGTACGGCATCGCCTTTGAGCTTGTGGACCGGGATACCGATTCCCTGAGCTTCCAGCTCGACACCTCCAACCGTCTCGTGGATGTGGACTCTGTCGCGGTGTATGTGAACGGCGTCTACTTTACGAACGTGTCGGCGGATGACCTGGAGGCCTCCGACGGCCTGATCGAGATCGACCTGAATGAGCTGGGCGACAGCTACAGCGGCGAGCTCGCGAACCAGAGCTGGGATATCACTTTCTACCCGATCTTCAATATGTCCAGCTACAATTCCGAGGGCGTCCTGACGACGACGAAGCTGGGCGAGGATATGAGCATCTCCTACAGTTACACGGTCTCGACGCTGAAGAATGAACCGGTGGTCGGCGGCGTGTCGCTGACGGCCTACGACTCCGGCTATCTGATGGCGGAGGTGCTGGGAGAGTGGGATGGAGATCAGTACGCCTCCCCGACGGACGAGGACGGCACGATCGAGAGCATCCGTTTTGAACTCTACACGACCTATGCCGGCATGCTCGCGGGTACGGATCCCGTGACCACGAAGTCGGTGACATCCGGCTGGGTCGCCTACTTTGAGGTGTCGGATGAGGATGACGTGAGCCAGTCCGAGACGGTACATACCGGTTCAGACTATTACTATCTGCGCGTCTGGTATACCTACAATGACGGGGCGAAGACCGTGGAGGCTTGTGTGTGGGAGACGCATGAGCACACGGAGGATGTGGACAGCAGTTCGCATACGGACGGGGAGGTGGCCTGGGACATGGCGCGTCTCCTGAGCATCACGTCCACGAGCCTTAGCTTCACGGGCGACGGCACGACCTACAATACGGCGGAGGACGCCGCCGTGGATACGACGGGTGCGAACAGCGGTGTGAGCTTCAACGCGATCGAGGGGACGCTGACCGCGTCGATCACCTTCGGGAACAGCTATATCGTCTCGGCGGATCATCCGATGACACTGCAGATCTCGGCGGAGCCGGATTACTACAATACGCTGGAATATAATCTGGTGGACAACACCCGTGTAGCACGTCTTGATTACAGCGCGACGGCTTCGACGGATGATACAGAGCTTGGCACTTATTCGGAGCTGAATATTCTTGTGGACCTGACCGGCCTGCGGGCGGATACGACCTACATGTTTACATTATACGGCTACGAACGCACGGGTTCCGCTGGTTCCTATGTCTACACGCGCGTCTCGCTCGGCTCCGTCTCGGTGACGACGGAGAGTGAGCGGGAGATAACGATTGGAATGACTGTGGTGGACACGAGCGGAATCGGCGTTAGCTATCTGCGGCTGGGCGAGAGCGCCTCATTGACGAATTACTATGACACGTCGACAGGAGAATATGATGAAGACAATTATATGGCCAAGACGGACGCGGCCTACCGGACGCTGTACCGGATCGACTTCGAACTGTACCTCTCCGGCACCTCGACGCCGATCGGCTACTGTACGATCACGGATGAGAATACGACGGACGCGGAGCACAGCTCGCTTTATGAGCAGTTTTACGGTTCAAATACATACAGGACATATGCTAACTATCATGACGAGGACGAGAGCATAATCGGGATACTCGGCGTCGGCGAGGGCTTTGTCTACCGTTTCAAGGACGCCGACGGCTTCGAGATCTCCTACTCCTCGCTGACGAGCGGCGATTACTATATCCGCGCGGTCGCGGCCTGGGATTACACGAAGTACCGCTATGATGTCTGGAGCGACCCGGAGGCAGGGGAGGAGGCAGACGCCTACAGCTACTACTCCTACAAGTCCACCGAGGAGAATTACGAGAACCGTATCTATATTACGAACAGTGATGATTCATCCTATGGCTATAGCGAATCGGGTAAGATGACCGTGGAGACGCTTCCCTACAAGGAACCCTCCGACCTGCAGTACGACGACGGCTCCTACATCAAGGTGGAGGAGATACTGAATTCCGATCTCGGAGCCTACAACGGGGACAGCTCGAACAATACGCTCTACAGCTCCTTCTGGAACTCCGATACGGTGGCCGGCCTGAAGCTGACGAACAAGTACACGAGCGACCCCTCGACCCCGACGAAGGATTTCGTCTACTATGGTTTCAGCTATACGAACTGGCAGACGGCGGAAGATGCGGCTAAGAGTTTTATCAGCCCAACGGATTATTCCTATGTGGATACATCAGGCAATACCGTGGAGAAAGAGCTGTACGATATCAAGATCACCTACGACATGGAGGCGAACGGGGCGACCACGGTGCCGGAGATCTGGATCCTGTTCTACTATGAGGACGATCTGCCCTATATCATCAATGTGGCGGAGCCGATCTATGAGACGGACACGAATTATAAGGGCGTTTCCTATGTCTATGACCTGACCTCGAGCGGAGGCCCGATCATCTACTTCGCCGACGCGAGCGTCTTCTATCGCGGCCAGAGCTACGTCTTCATGTACGAGACGACCATCGAGGATTATGACTGGGATGGAGACGGCGTTGTAGAGGAAGTCTTCAACTATCCGGAGGATTATTATAAGGAGCTGCTGTCGAGCAGTGGATATTACACGACGGCGAATGCCTTCTGCTCCGATGTCATCTCGGTGTACCGGCAGACGCCGGTCGTCTACTCCCTTCTGGAGGGGACGGCGAACGGCAGTGGCTATGTGACCGATACCTGGGATCTCTATGTGGACGACCCGGATGGCGCGATCCAGTGGGTGACGATGCTCGGCGCGGGCGATGCTACGAACGCGCGGCTTAGCATGGGCTCCACCTACGGCGGCGCCTGGGATCTGTACTCGGGAGATCTGGATGAAACGGTGTATTTCAATTTTACCGATGCGACGAGTGCGGGACATTCCCTGAACTCAAAGACGGGGTACTGGACGGATACGGAATCGACAAAGAAGAGCGGCTATCTCGATGCGAATGACCTGAAAGAAATTCAGGAGGCGGTCACAGATCGCAAAGAGGTGGACGGTGTGATATCCGACAGGGGGACGACGCTCACGGTGACCGGCATGGATACGGACGGGGGTTCCTACAAGCTGAGCGCGGACTATATCCTGCTGGACGACGTGGGCTACAACGCTTCGACCAGCTACACGAACATCGCGCTCGTACAGCACAACTATATCGCGCAGAACGACTATTCGGACACGTCGGGCGACGATTCGAATACGAACGATACGCGCCTCACCCTGTCAGCGGCTGAGTTGCAGGAGGACAACAACCGTATCCGCATCTATCTGGAAGCGCCGGAGACGGAGCAATCGTCCCTGAGTACGTCGTCGCCGGAGACCGACGATTACTACCTCAGCGAGGACTATCTGAACAAGGCGACGACGATCGCGGCGGTACTTTTGACTGCGACGGTGACGCCGAAAGATGCGACGGACAACAGCGATGACTACGAGCTCGGCACGCTCTGGGTTGCGCCGACCGCCCCGCAGACGGATTCCTCCGGGGATTATACGGACTATCGCTATTATCTGGAGTTCTCGCTCAGCGGCTTTGGGAGCAGCAATTATTCGACGGGAGATACCGTGCGCTTCAGCGCGGAGATTTACTATCTGACCGGCGAGAGCGTCAGCACGCCGGGCAGCTCATCAAACTACTATGCGATAAAGTATGTCAACGCGATCCAGCAGGCCACGCTCTATGGAAACAGCAATAAGAAGACCTATCGTTTCGCGCGCTATATGTACACGAGCAGCGGCTCGGTCATACAGAGCTTCACGGGGGCGGGCTATTCCTACTACAGGGCGTCGGTGACACTCGTGAGCGGCGCGTCCTCCGTCTGGACACAGAGGCTGACGGTGAGCGGCGGGGTCTTTGACTCCAGCCGGACGCAGCTGTCCACGGTCACACTCTCGAACGCGGAGGGTTATCTGGTCAATCGGTGGACGGCCATCGAGCTGATGAAGACCGCCAGCTATACGGAGAACTATGAACCTTACGTGACGGTCGGCTCCGCGGTGCCGTCCCTCGAGAGCCTGAAGGCGACGGGCGGCCTCTACTCCGTCCAGCTGACGGCGACGGTCGAGAACTGGAATCTCGTGAGCTACGGCGATGATGAGAATTTCCATGTATATTACCTGATTTATGATAATCAGAATAATCTCGTCGCGGCCATGATCGGCGCGGATATCACGGACGGGACGCTGGATGTGACCTTCTCTCTGAGCATTGATACGACCTACACGATCAAGGTCTACTACAAGACGGATGAGGACGGACTGGATTCATCGGAGGACTACTTTGGCTCGACTGTGGAGCAGGGCACACAGTATGCCGCGGGCACCGATGGAGCAACGAAAATATTAAGCGTGTTGACAGGTAGCACTGAGGACAGTTTCCGCACTGTGCTGAACGGCAGCTCCATCACGGCCACGACGAACTCCAAAATCACGATCTCGGCGGTGAATCTGGAGACGCTGGGTGTGAGCGACAGCTATTCGGAAAAAACGCTGACGGCGAGCGTGCAGATCAGCTCGGCGCTGCTGAGCTCCGAACTGTCCAGCCTGCAGCTCTGCTACAGCCTGGAGCGCCGCGAGGAGGGCAGCACGGACGACAGCGAGTGGGAGGCCGTGATCTGTGACTCCGCCATGTCGAGCAGTACATACGGCGATTCGGCAATGACCTGGGACGAGGTCGGCACGGTGACAACGAGGACCTCGCCGCTGGCCTCGGCGAACGCCTTCGCGCTGAAATACGGCCCGGGCTCTGGGACGATTCAGCCCGGCTACGAATACCGGCTGAAGGCGGCGGTCTATTATACGACGGATGGCGGCAATGTATTGGATATCACGGATACAGCGGGCAGCCAGTACAGCACGGGCACCCTCAGCTGGAGCGCGCTCGACATGGGCGACGACGGCACGACCCTCGTGCGCACCACGAACGCGAGCCGCGGCTCCACCACGATCAGCCTGACGATCCGCCTGACCAACCCGAACTACACGAGCGTGGACGGCTACTACTTCATCCGCATCGCGGAGTACAGCGAGACGAATGGAGTCGGATCCTGGACCGTGCTGGAAAACGAGGGCACGACTGACTATTACAACGGCGATTACAACAAGGCCTACCAGACCGGCGTGACCTACAAGAGCGTCACCTTCACGAACCTGAGCGCCGATACGACCTACCGGATCCAGTTCTATTCGATGATGGACATCGACTATGACGGCACGCTGAACGTGACGACGAGCCTGACAGATCTGCTCGGCAGCGAGGGGACGGATACAGGTCTGAATCTGGATGATGTAAACCTGACTACGAGCGGCTATATCGAGGCGGCCCGCTCTGCCTGGATGGGGACGAGCAGTTCGAGCTACAGCTCGAGCAGCTTTGAGGCTTCTGACTACATGCTGGTCGGCTACTCGAGCGGCCTCACGACCAGAAGCAGCGGCCACGATGTGACCGCCGGCGAATATGAGGATGCGACTGAGGGCAGCGCTACGCTGCTGACCCTGCATTTCTCGGGCGCGATGAACGCGGATCAGATCACGCGTGTCGTCTACACGCTCGGCTGCGATGCCGATGGCGTCGACACGAGCGGCTGGTCAGCGGTGACGGTCAACAAGGGCAGCGTTTCCCTGTTCAGCTCGAGCGCGTCCACGACGGGAGACGGAAGCAGCGGGTCGGTCTACCTGACGCTCGACCTCAGCGAGGCGGACGGCGATCTGAGCCTGAGCACGCCCGGAAAGTACACCATCTCCCTGGTGACCTATACGACGGACAGCGAGGGCAACTATGTCGTCGCGGATGAGTACTCCCAGTCCTTCCGTATACTGGATTAATAGAAGAGGAACAAAAGATGCGACTGTTTTCATCAAAAAAAATCTGTATCATTCTGGCTGCGGCGGGCATTCTGCTGGCCGGCGTCCTCGTGGGCGCCTCGGCCATGCTGAAGGCCTCTTCCCTGCAGACCTTCAGCGAGGAGGGCTATGTCCTGACGGTGGAGCAGGGCGAGGACGAGCTGGTCGAAAATCAGCAGTACTGGTTCTCGGCGGGCAGCACCTGGACCGGCAGCGGCGTCTCCGAGGTCTCGTTCCGCAGCACGGACGGCGAGCAGGTCGTAGTGGACAGCGACAGCTTTATCCACTACGGGAGCAGCTCCCTTGCGGCGCTCTCGGACAGCGTGATCGCGGATATGGATGAATACCTTGACGGCGTCATCGGATGCTACAGCCTCGAGGCGGGCAATACGCTCGTCTGGGACGGGAGCTTATTTACGATCGCCTCCGGGGACGGGGAACAGTCTTTTGAAAACTTTATCTGGAAGAACAGTGAGCTGCGCTATCTGTTGGGCTCGCCGGAGCTCACGATCACCTTCGCGGATGGGAGCACGCAGACGCTTACGGGCGGTTTTCTGGAGATCTACTACGTGGAGAGCGATATGGAGATCGCGCGCTTCAGCGACGGCGAGCAGGCATGGCAGGTGGTGACGGTCGGCTGTACGGTGACCTTTGCGAACGGCGTCGTGCTGGACTGTGAGACCGGTGAGATCTTAAGGCCGGACGGGGAGTCGGAGGACTCCGGGGACGGGGAGAGTTCCGGAAGCGGCACGGTCTCGAACATGTCGCTCTCTTCCATCGACCTGTCTTCGACAGAGTACAGCACGCTCGGCACGTCCTCCGCGTCGGGCGGCCTTAGCGGCATCGCCCCGACCTTCAATTTCACGATCTATAACGGTGCGGACGGTGCAGACGGTGTGGACGGAGAGAGCGGGGAAACCGGGGCCGCGGGCGCGGACGGCGCGCAGGGCGCGGACGGCGCGGCGGGCGAGGACGGTTCGGACGGCTCGCTCGGCAGCGGTGGCGCGGGCGGCGTGACCGACCTGACGATCACGAACGGCACCGTGGAGTCCGGAGATAATTACTATACCGGCAAGCCGGAGGTCGAGATCGCCGTGGAAGACGGCGAGGAACTCTGGGATATCATGGGAGAGGGTACCTTCTCGCTCGTCTACGACGAGGAGAGCTACGAGACGATCGATCCGACGACGGAGAATGCCTATATTTATCTCTATAATGTGGAGACCGGTGAGATCGTGCAGGAGTGGAGAAACCAGACGATCACCTCGGAGGCGCAGCCGTTCAGCATTCACAGCGGAGATCTGGACGACGTGACGCTGGAGTACGGGACGACCTACGCGCTCGTGGTCGTGGACACCTACTCGGTGGGCGGCACGACCTACACGACGCGGGTCATGGAGCGCATGTTCACGACGGACGACTCCGGCATCTCGGCGGTGCTGACGGAGCGGACGGATTCCACCTTCACAGCCTCGGTGAGCGCGCTCGACGGCTACAGCGAGGTCACGAAGGTCGTGGCGACGCTGACCGCGTCGGACGGGACGGTCTATACGAAGACCTTCGATAGTACGGCCGATTTTGCGAACCTCAGCCTGAGTGAACTCACGGTCGAGGGAGAGAGTGACCCGGTGGATCTTACGAGCAACACCGACTATACCGTGGAGCTCGCGGTCACCTATAAGATGGAGAGCAGCAGTACCGCGGAGAGCACTTTCAGCCTGAGCTGGACGACGCTGAAACAGCAGCCGCAGATCGGCGGCGTGAGCCTGGTCTCCGGCACCGGCTATCTGACCGCGAAGCTGCTCGGAGACTATGATAGTTCGGCCTACGGCAGCGTCTCCGACCCGGACGGCGCGCTCGAGTCGGTGACCTACTATCTCTATACGGCGAGCGGCCTGCAGAGTATCGGCACGCCGCTTACCTACAGCACGACGACGGGCGGGGCGGCGACCTTCGAGGTCAGCGGCGATCTCCTGCAGAACAATGCGGTCTACTATGTGCTGGCGCAGTACACCTGGAACGACGGCTCCGCTTCCATCACGAAGTATGTCTGGGAGTCGAATTCCGCGAAGAACGACCTCGATGATGTGCTGACCAGCTATGATCTCAGCGGGCTCGACGGCCTGGCCTGGGACAGCGCGACGGCGAAGACCGGCCTCGGCGTCAGCATGTCCTACAGCGGCGCGGGCACCGGCATCTACAATCTGGCGGGCGGCTCGTCCGGCGGGGACGGCAGCGAGGGCACGACCTACGACTCCATCATGGGCTCTGTGACAGTTACGCTGAACGGGCTGACGCTGAGCGTCGACTATGAGCACGAGCTCGACCTGGTGATCACGGACTGGGAGACCTATGAGAAGACGCTCACCTTTACGGACTGCGGCGGTATCCAGGGCAATATCGAGGGCACCTTCGCGCTGCCCATCGATCTGGACGGGCTGCTGGGCGGCACGACCTACGTGATGACGCTGAGCGGCTATGTGTACGGGAGCGACGGGGTCGCCACCTATCAGACGATCGGCTCGCTGACGCTGCGCACGGATACCTCCATGACGATCGAACTCGGCATGGCGAAGGCCAGCTCCGGCGGGATCGGCGTCAGCTTCTGGATCGGCGACGAAACGCAGGCGACGGCGACCGGCCTTACAAACTACGCGGATGCGGACAAGGATACCTATTATGAGAATACAGACGCCTCCTACCGCAATATCAGCAGCATCACCTTCCTGCTCTACGCGGGCAAGTATGAGACGACGGAGAGCCTTTCCAGCGCGGATCTGATCGGCAGCGTCGAGGTCTACGCGACGGATTCCTCCGGCGAGAAGCGGGAGGTGACCGCGGGCTACAGTCCCTTCTACGAGGATTTTTACGGCGAGAACGCCTTTACGAGCGGGAAGAATACCGTCGGTGTGGGCGAGGAATTTGAGTACCAGTTTGTCACGACCGCGGGTGACACCGTGACGGAGAGCTATCTGGAGACGCTGGACGAGACGGTTTTCACGATCGTGGCCAGCGTGTGCTACGACTACACCTATGACCGCTATCTCGACGGGACGGGCATCTACGACTACATTCTCGCTACTCAGGCGCAGGTCTACAATGAGCTCGACCTGACCGGCACGACCATCGTGTCGGTGCAGTACGCGTCGCGCCCGATCTCCCCGAATCGCGTGAAGGGGAGCGACAGCAAGGGCATGGCGGTGACGGAGATCCTCAATTCGTCCGCGGGAGAGTGGAATCAGACGAGTGATAACACAGCCTTCGACCCGGCGCTTGAGTCGGACACGGCGGTCGGCCTCGACCTCAGCACTTACTATTATGAGACGGACGCCGACGACCCGATGGCGGTCTATGTCCAGTTCTACGGCACGACCTACACGAATTACCGGGACGAGTGGTCGAACAACTTAAGCGAGGACGGCAATGCGAAGACCGCGGACGATGAGGGCTATATCTTCCCCTTCAAGCTCACCTTCTATATGACGGAGGATGGGACGGCGAGCGGCACCCCGCGCACGGCAAAGGATATGGAGATGCCGCATGTCTATCTCTTCCCCTACAGCGATGAGATGGAGGGTACCCTGACGGCGGCCGGCTATCAGTCGATAGACAACTGGAATGATGAGCTGGCGGTTGGCATTACGGTCGGCGGTGACACGCTGACGGTGGTGGCTGACCGCGGCTGGCGCTACCGCATCTACGATGAGGGTGAGGATGCCTGGATCGTCTATGTCGACAGCGACTTCCTCTGCCGCGGCACCTCCTATGTCTTCGCCTACGACGTGATGATGGAGTACGACGACAGCGACGGCAACGACTATTTCTACTGGCCGGAGGATTACTATGAGAATCTCTGGATCGCGGGCGAGATCTACTCGAAGAACACGGCGCTCAGCTCGGCGATCCTGAGCTTCGAGCGGCAGGCTCCGACGGTGGAGCTGCAGCTTCTCAGCAGCAGCTATACAACTTCGAGCTACGGGAAGGATGTCTGGAAAATCTATCTGAACGATCCGGACGGCGCGCTGCTCACGGAGTCCCTGCTGGGCTACGGCACGGACTATGACGAGGAGGTCGGCGGCGATATCCGCGGCAGCTCGGGCTACAGCATCGGCACCAGCCAGGGCTCGGACGGCAGCTTCAGCCAGTATGTCCATGTGAACCTGACTGTGGGTACGGATACATATGATCTCACCTACCGGTCGATCGACACGACGGACAGCACCTATAATGGACGTGTAGTCGCGTACTTTACGGATTCGCCCAGTATTACGAGCCGGAGGACAAACGATATCACGATCATGGAGAGTTTTGTGGATCTGCTGCGGGATTCGACTACGCAGGGGATGACCGTCACGATCGATCATCTCTATGGCGGCGGCGTCTTCTACTCCTGGCAGGCGGGCTACCGGCTGATTGACGACTACAATCCGACGAACTATGAGGATACGATCGTGCTGGCCGAGCACCGCTATACCGGGCCTTCCACGTGGGCTGTGTCCCAAACCGGCGCTACGGAGAGCACACTGTCGGCCACGGGCGGCGTCACGAGCAGCAACTCTGTGACGAACAGGTACACGCTGACAACGGAGGTCAGCGAGGAGGACGACAATGAGGTGACGGTCACCTTCATTCCGGACGATTCGAATACGAACTCCTCGGAGCCGTTGTATCGGATCGCGGCTGTACAGATATCGGCGGCTGTGACTTATGCGGATACGTCAAAAGGGACAGACACTCTGGAGACCACGCTCTGGAAGACTGTCAGCGTGAGCGGGCAGTATTATTCCTTCGGCTTCTATATCACGGACTTTGACAACTCGGGGGCGAATGAGGATGCGCCGTTCAGCTCCGGGGATACGCTGACCTTCACCTACACCTTCTACTATGACAACGGGGAGCGCGTGTCGGAGGTGAAGGATAAAAGCTACTATGCGCTGAAATCGGTCAACCGTCTCTATAATTACAGCAACGCCTATGTGACGCTGAAGCTGAGCGACGGCGAGACGGCGATCAGCGGTTACAGCAACCGGGCGCTCAGTTCGTTCTATCAGATCGCAGCGGGTTCGCCCTCGATTGAGGCAACGACAGTTGAATCCATCTATGGGACGGATGCCGATCTGACAGAGAACAGCTATCTGAGCTCCGTGACCCAGACCTATACGATCACAGCCGCGCCCTTTGCGAGCCTGATCGAGGAGGGCGAGACGTCCGTCACCCGCACGGAGTCGCTGAAGTACGGCGACGCGGAGAACGGCGGCTATGACAATTATCTCGTGACGGAGCTTTGTGAGCTTGGCAAGCTGGAGGTCACCGCGTCGACGACGGTTGGCTCCATCGCGCCTTCGATCGGCACGATGAGCGTGGACGAGGGTCTGACGGAGAAGATCGTCTCGCTGACGATCGACAACTACAGCCTGATGGATTATCCGCAGGACGAGTATCTTCACCTCTACTACGCGCTCTATGAGGTCGGGGAGGACAAGAGCGTGTCGCTGGTCGGCGTGATGCTCGGAGAGAGTTCGGACTATGCGGACGTGGCGGATCGCCTGATCACGCTGACAGGGCTGAGCCCCGGGACGACCTACCGGCTCTATGTCTACTATAAGGACACGCGTGGGATGACTTCGACGACCGAGTCGTACTATACGGACGAGACCCTCTTCGGGTCTTCGAACTTAAATGCCTATACGGCAGCAGGCGGCTACGGCACGTTCATCACGGTCGACGATGATGAGGATCTGGTCGAAGCGCTGGCGGAGGTCTTTATGGCTGACATTACAAAGCCGGCATCCAATGAGGCGAATGGGTATTTCAAGAAGATCACCGGTATGGATCAGCACCTGGTGACGGCGGGCAGCTACTCCGGCGGAGAGTATATCGAGGCGGTCTACGACTATTATAAGGAATTCACGACGCCGGACGGTATCGTGGTCACGAGCATGGAATTCAAATTGCCGAACAACCAGAGCTCCTCGTCATATTACTCCTACTTCGCGAGCACGACGGACGATCCGACCACGAGTGAAATGTGGCTGACCATCAGCGCGACGGCTGCCTACCGGCAGGATGAGAACACGAAGCTCTACTTCGTGATCGAGCGCCGCGGCGTGAACGAGACCGAGTAGAGCACCGTGCTGAGGCCGGAGGATTATCCGACGGAAGTGGCGAAAGAGGCCGGTATCTGGTGCGATATGGACAGCGGAACATTGCAGGACTATTACTATGAGAACTATGGAACAGAGCAGTCGGACGGCAGTTACACCGGCGACCTTCAGTACACGCCGATGACCGCGGACAGTACGACCGCGACGCTGAAGCTCCGCTGCTATCCGGGCAGCATCATACAACCGGGCTACTACTATCGGGCGAAGGCCGTGATCTTCCAGTACGATTCGGACGGCAAGAATCCGCAGCTGGTCAGCCTTGGCAGCTCGACCAGTACGACGGCCTACCGCTCGTCGACGCGCTCCTGGGTCGACTACAGCTACAGCTCCTCGAACCAGCTGGTCCGTGTGACGAACATCAAGAAGGAGACGACGGGAACTGCAGCGGAACCGACGAGTACGATCACCGCCACGATCCGTGTGCAGTCGAGCTACTACACCTGGCTGGATCGCAGCTATTATCTGCGGCTGTGGAAGTATGACAGCAGTACGAAAGTGTGGGAGGTGGTGGATGATGATAAGTATTATGGAAGCGATACAAGCGGGAGCTATCGCACGAAAACCTACACGGTGGGAATCTCCTATACAGTGACCTTCCAGAATCTGGATCCGAGCACGACTTATATGCTGCGTTTCTACGGCCTCATGGATACGGACTATGACAATTATCTGAACATTCAGGACGACAGCGGAAACCTGCTGAGCACGAATGGCACTACAGCGATTTTTAAGGAACTGGATACTCATCTGGAGTGGGAAAATATCGGCGCGACGGCAGGCGCAAGCCTGAACACAAACCTGTGGACTCTGTATCAGACTTATCTGGGCGGCAGCGGCAGCAGCACAGCACCCGGCACTACATACAATAACAACTGGGAGAGCGTCCTGCTGAGCCAGTCCTCCGAGATCACGACCTTCGCCTACGGGCAGTCGGCGACGATCGGTGAATACTACTACAAGCAGGTCAGCACGAGCAGCGTGACATTGTACTTCGAGAACCCGGTGAATCTTGGTGAGGTCGACTACATCCTCTACACGATCACCTGGATCGGCGACTCGGACGAGGCCAGCGTGAGCGGTTCGGTGAGCGCCTCGACCGGCCTTGTATACGGAGAAAGCCTGGGAGGCGACGCAGCGCTGACGATCCCCAACCTGACGATCGACATGACGCAGGCGGGCACCTACGCGATACAGCTGCAGCTGTATAGTGACGATAGTTCTACCCCGCTGGAAACACCGGATTCCATCAGCTTTACGATAGCTTCGCAGTGATAGAAACAGAAGGAGGAAATGAGTATGAGACTACTTAGCAGTCATGTAAAGAGACTGATCGCGGTCTTCGCGGTGCTCACGGTCGCCTGTTTTGGTATTGTGGGCGTGGCGGCGGCTCGGGTCGTCAGCGACCGGGGCGAGACCTGCGAGGTGTCCGCCAGCAGCGTGATTTACGACAATGCATACAATCCCGTGGAGCTGACGCAGAGCGGCACAGTCAGCAAGAGCTGGGACGGTATTTACTACTTAAGTTCCGGCGGTGAGAAGTACAGCCTCGGGACGAGTAATGTGATCTATGAGGCAGACAATAATGAGGTCGTCCTGCTCGGAGGCGGCTACCAGATTTACGAGGACAGCAGCGTGCGCGTCCTGTCCGATTACGCGACCCTGTCATGTCTGAACTCCAACTATGTCAAGCTGTCCGACAGCGAGTATCTGATCACGGGCGGCAATATTACGGACGACGGCGGCTATGTGGAGACGACGGATTACCTCTACATGTGTCTGGACAGCTCCAATAACACGCGTCTGCTGAGCGTGGACCTGAATGTAAAGATCGTCGGGACGGTCACGGTGGAGAACGATGAGGGGCTCGCCTTCAACCCGACCGACGCGACCGTCACCTTCGGCGACGCGCTGATCAGCGTCGCGAACGCGATCACGGCGAGCACGACGAGCGACAATGAGGGAACCGTCATCAGCTCGGACGACGCGGTGGACGGCGTCTACAATATCACCGTCTACGGCGGAAACGGCGGTGCAGGCGGAAACGGCGGCACGGGCGGAACGGGTGGAACCGGTGGTACCGGAGGCACGGGCGGAACCGGAGGCGCAGGTGGCACAGGCGGCGACGGAGGCACAGGCGGAACCGGAGGAGCAGGCGGCGACGGCGGGACCGGCGGCCGCGGCGGAAACGGCCTCTCGAACAACAGCGTCTCCGTATCGACAGCCTCCTCCTATATGTATCTGCGGAGTGTCGATGCCTCGACCTACGGCGTCGCGGTGGAGTATCTGGTCGTGGACGGCGCGGGCGAGTACACAGTGCCGACGCTGCTGGCCTATCCCTACGGGAGCTATGACAGCGCGGAGGAGGCCTATGCGGATTACGTGCAGAACGGCGACGATTCGTCGGTGGTCGCGATGGTGGTCTCCGAGGACAATACCTCGGTCAACATGACCGGCCTGACCTATGGTACGCGCTATATGCTCGCGCTGGGCAATGTCGACACCGACGGAACTTTCACCTCCTGCGATACGCTCTCCTTTACGACGGAGGACTTAAGTGCGAGCCTGCAGGTGACGGCGGTGAATAAGACCTCGCTGACGGTCGAGGCGAGCATCACGAGCACCTTTGAGGTCGCGGACGGCTACGGCTTCTACTTTGTGGTCTACGGCAGCGCTTCGGGAGTCATTTATAGCAGTAAGGTCTCAGATCAGGAGCTGAGCGAGCTCAAGTCCTCCTCCGGCTACAGTGGGACCTGGACGCTGGAGAAAGAGAATGGTTTTGCGGACTGCTCCGACGCGACGGTGACGGTGGCGCTCTGCTACGGGAAGAGCGCAAATGTGACTGCCGCGGCTAACGGCAGTCTGGAGTCCGACACCGCGGCAGCGGACCGCAAGGCCTACGATATCTGCCAGAACCGCTACTACTCATCGGCGAGTGCATCCGGCGGCAATTGAACATAAAGAGAGAGAAAAAGTTTAAAGGAGAATGAAAAACTATGGAATCAGTATTGGCGGCAACCGTAAACGCGATCGGATGGATCCTCGGGCTGGCTTTCCTCGGGATCGGGATCGGCCTGGGCATCCTCGGCAGCAAGGTGGCGGAGTCCATCGGGCGTAACCCGGAGACGAAGAGCGACGTCATGCAGGGAGTCATGATGGTGGCGATCGTCCTGGTCGTCCTGCTGCTGCTCCTGTTCGCGTTTATCTTCCTGCTTCTGTTCTTCAACCCGCTGGCGAGTTAAAGGGACGCGGAGGAAGTACATATGTGGTTACTATTTTTCGTGGTTGTCCTCGTGATATCCGCGCTGATGGTCTTCCTGCTCATCTCGATCCGGCTGCTCGCAGGCCAGGCGAAGGACCAGCTGAACCGCTATTTCCTGAAGAATCTGGAGACCTACTCCAGACTCGCGGAGAATAAGAGCGCCGAGATCGACGAGCTCGAGCGGCAGGAACAGGAGCTGAAGGGCCGTATGGAGAACATGCAGGCCCGCATGGAGGCGATGGCGGAGGCGGACAAGAGCCGCATGCGCGCGCCGTCTGTGGGCGGAGCGTCTGTGGAAGTTCCCTCCGGCGGGGCAGCCTACCGCGACGCCGGTTTCCTCGAGGATTACGCCTATGTGCGCAGGAATATGAAGCTGAACTGGAAGGAGCGCGTGCGCGCGCTGCTCGCGGAGCTGAAGGAGGAGCAGGACCCGCAGCTCGCACTGTGCCGCGGTATGCTCGAAAAGCTTCCGGAGAACCGGCTCTACGATATGGTGACGCTCTCGGATGAAGACCAGACGTCGCTGCTTGGGGAGCTGTTCGACGAGCGGGAGAAGGCCTTCCTCAGCGAATGGCTCGACAGGCGGGGGAGCTTTGATCTGCTTGCCTTCCGCAGCGACCTGACAGACTATGTCAGGGGACATGAAAACCAGGTCTACATCCGCACGGGAAATCCCGAGGAGGTGGCGGAGCTGGAGAGCGGGCGGGTGCATGTGCTCTATGACGAAGGAGTGCACGAGGGTGTGTGCGTCTCATACAAAAATACGGTTTACGACTTTAGTATTTAGGAGAAAAAGATGGGAAATTACGTGGAAGAACTGGTGACGAACAAACTGAATGAGATAAAGTCCCGGAACAACGAGTACGAGGTCGGACACATCATTTCCGTGCGCGAGTACATCCTCGAGGTCAGCGGCCTCGAGGGCGCGGCTTTCCATGAGCGCGTGGTTGTCTCGGGGCATTCGGATGGCTATGTAATCGCGATCCGGCGCAGCTCCGTGGTGGTCGCGCTGGTGCAGAGGAGGGGCAGTATTTATGTTGGC
Source organism: Lachnospiraceae bacterium (assembly GCA_021203465.1). Taxonomy (GTDB): domain Bacteria; phylum Bacillota; class Clostridia; order Lachnospirales; family Lachnospiraceae; genus Hominiventricola. Next base: position 49,717 of record JAJQBC010000108.1, read on the forward strand.
GACGAGGTCATCGCGACCGGGAAGGAATTCTGCCTCGCCTACGACGATCAGGCGATCGGCCATGTCGTCAATATGAACGGCGAGGACGTGCTGACGGGCAAGATGCTCGAACACACCGAGGAGATGCGCATCGAGAACCCGACGACGCCGATCATGGACCGCACGAGCGTGAACCGTCCGCTGGAGACCGGCCTCTCCGGCATCGACCTCATCTACCCGATCGGCCGCGGCCAGCGCCAGCTGATCATCGGGGACAAGAAGACCGGCAAGACACAGATTGCGCTCGACGCGATCCTGAACCAGAAGGGGAAGGATGTCCTGTGTATCTATATCGCAATCGGAAAGACCAAGAAGAATGTCAAGGAGGTCTACTCCGAGCTGAACCGCAAGGGCGCGATGAAATACACGCTGATCCTCACGGCGCTGAATGACGACCTGCCGCCGGTGCTCTCGCTGACGCCCTACGCTGGCCTCGCAATCGCCGAGAAATATATGCTGCAGGGCCGCGACGTACTGGTCGTGATCGACGACCTCTCGCGCCATGCGGACTGCTACCGCGAGATCAGCCTGCTGACCGGCAAGGTGCCGGGCCGCGACGCCTACCCGCCGGATATTTTCTATACCCATTCGCGGCTGCTCGAGAAGGGCTGCCAGCATAAGTGCGGCGGTTCGATCACGATCCTGCCGATCGTCGAGACGAGGGGCGGTGACATCACCGACTACATCTCGACGAACATCATTTCGATCACCGACGGGCAGATCGTGCTCTCGAAGAAGAGCTTCGACCGCGGCGAGAAGCCGGCCATCAACTACGGCCTCTCTGTATCCCGCCTCGGCGGCGCGGTGCAGACCGGGCCGATGAAGAAGCTGGGCGCGCGTGTGCGCCGCGAACTCCTGAGTTATCTCGAGACGCGCGAGGTCTACGAGCTCGCGAACGTCGACGAGATGGGCAAGGAGCTGCAGGACCGCTTAAAGCAGGGCGCGAAGCTGCTGAAGGGACTCGGCCAGTACAAGTACAGCCCGCTCTCCCAGGAGGAGATCATTCAGAAATTCGAAGACATTTACGGGGAGAAAGCATGAAGATCAAAAATGTCGTCAAGGTCATGAACTTCCACGCTCTGATTCGCGTCGACGCGGCGAAGCGCAAGGCGAAGCGCTACCAGATGATGGAGCGGGAGGTCATGTCCATGCTGGACCAGATCATGAATAACCGCAACCTGACGCTCGACAAGAATATCCTGAAGCCGGGCGAGGGGAAGCCGACGCTGACGGTCTACTTAGGCTCGGACTACGGCTTCTGCAGCAATTACAACTCCCTCGTGAACGGGGAGATCGACCGCAACCCGGACGGGGACAAGATCCTGATCGGCAAGAAGCTGCGGCGGAACGCGGACCATGTGCTGCTGCGCATGGACCAGGACGAGCTGGAGAGCCGGGAGCGGGAGGTCGAGGAGCTCTTAAAGACGAGCATCCTGCGCCGCCAGCACTCCGCGATCGATGTCGTCTTCGTGCGCTACATCAACGCGGCGGAGTGCCGCAAGGATGTGCACCGCATCTTCCCGATCGAGATTCCGAAGGACGCGTCCCCGGAGGACTATAAGGACGACTTCATGATCGACGGCGAGATCGAGTCCCTGATCATGGAGCTGACCGCGACCTGGCTGCTCTATGAGATCCAGATCATCCGCACGTCGGGTTACGCCTCGGAGAATATCCTGCGGCAGAACACGACGAGCGAATCTCTGAAAAAGATCGATGAGATTGAAGAGGAACAGCGGATGGAGGAGCGGCGCGAAAAGCGCGCCGAGGAATTCTCCAAGGTTATTGAAAACTATCAGAAAAAAGCATATTAGCGAGGTGAGGGATAATCATGAACCAGTCAGAGAATGCAGTACATACAGAAGCGGTCGGAAAGATCATCGCGGTGTCGGATCTGAACGTGACCGTTCTCTCTACCGGGGAGAGCGTGAAGAACCGGGAGATCCTCTGTGCGGATCTGAACGGCACACAGCAGCTCTTTGAGGTCAGCGACGTAAATGCAAAGCTTGTCTCCTGTATCCCGCTGAACTCGGTCGTCGGCCTGAAGAAAGGCCTGGACGTATATAAATACTCCGATTCCCTGGATATTTCCTATAATGAGAATATCCTTGGACGCGTGTTCAGCTCCTACGGCGAGCCGATTGACAACCTGCCCCCGGTGGAGGGGGAGAAGCGCTCGGTCTACGCGCGGAACCTCTCGATGAGTGAAATCGATATTTCCGGCGAACCGCTCTGGACCGGCATCAAGGTGCTCGACTTCTTTGCCCCGATGCAGAAGGGCTACAAGATGGGACTCTTAGGCGGCGCGGGCGTCGGCAAGACCGTCCTCATCAAGGAGCTGATCCACAATGTCTACACGAGCGCGAGTTCGAACTCCGTCTTCGTCGGCGTCGGCGAGCGCTCCCGCGAGGGCAAGGAGCTCTACGACGAGATGCTCGAGGCCGATCTTCTGGGCAAGATGGGCATCGTCTTCGGCCAGATGGGAGAGAACTCCGTCGCCAGAAATAAGGCAGCCTTCTCGGGTCTTACGCTCGCGGAGTACCTGCGCGATGAGAAAAAGCAGGACGTGCTGCTCTTCATCGACAATATCTACCGTTACGTGCAGGCGACCTCGGAGATCAACGCCGAGCTGAACCGCATGCCGATCGAGAACGGCTACCCGGCCACAATCGAGACCGATGTGAGCGCGGTGGAGGAGCGCATCAACTCGACGCAGGACGGCTCGATCACCTCCTTCCAGGCGATCTACATCCCGGCGGACGATATCACCGACGAGGCCGTGCAGGTCATCCAGGGGCATCTCGACGGGCAGATCGTGCTCGACCGCAAGGTCGCGGAGAAAGGTATCTACCCGGCGATCAACGTCTTCCAGACGACCTCCGGTATGATCGATGTCGAGAAGATCGGTGAGAAACACTATTATCTGGTGAATGAGGTCATCCGCTACATGTCGCGCTACGAGGAGCTCGAGGAGATCATCGCCGTGCTCGGCATCGAGGAGCTCTCGCAGCAGGACGCGGAGATCTTCTACCGCAGCAGGAAGCTGCGCAACTATTTCACCCAGCCGATGTTTGTGGCGGAGAACTTCACCGGTATCCCGGGCGAGTTCGTCCGGATCGAGGACGTGCTGATCGATGTGGAGAATATCCTGAGCGGCGTCTACGACGACGTGGACGAGACCGCGTTCTCCTTTATCGGCTCCTACCACAATCGGAAAGCGTGAGCGTGCCATGGCGGGACAGAAGGACGGCATGCAGCAGGGCGCGGGGAAGCTGACGGCCCGCGTCGTGAGCCTCGATGAGGGCATGCAGGAGTATACGGGCGTCAGCCTGATCCGGATCAAGAGCAGGTACTACAATCTGCTGATCATGGAGGATTATACCCCGAGTATCGGGGAGGTCGAGGGGACGGTCACGATCATTTCCGACACGCAGTCGGTGAAGCTTGAGAATATAAGGGGCTTCTACCTGCACAAAAAGAATGTGTTCCGGCTCATGATCCGGGACCAGGAGGAATCCAGTGTATCGTAGGTTTTTGTACTATATCACACAGTTCGAATATCTGGCGCTCTTCACCGTCGTAAGCCTGATCGCGGTGACGGTCGTGCTGGCGCTGCAGATGCGGGACTTTCGCTGGAGCAGCCGCAGGAGGCTGCAGATCCTGACGCTGTTTTTCGGGATGTCGCCGCGCTACATGGTCTATCTGGCGGCGAACTATCTGCAGCTGATGTTCGTGCTCTCGCAGCTCGCGACCCTGCAGGATATCGAACTGTCGCACCTGATTTTCCTCGTGCTGATCGGACTGATCCAGGCCGTCGCGATCAGGCAGCCGGCGGAGAGCCTGCGCTCCTTCTTTGGCAGCGTGCTGCTCTATGCGGCTTTCCTGATCGTGGATCTTCTGAAATCCTATATCTTCGACCTGCGGTTTGACTGGCGCATCGCTTTTGTGTGCGTGCTGCTCTGCGCGTTTCTGGTGCTGTACTCGCTGTACTTTTTCATCAACAGCATCAAATGCCTGGCCTCGCGCCATGTGGATGCGGAGCGCGTGCGCGTCGAGCGGACGAGGCGGATCCGCCGCCATCCGACGCCGGGGGAGGATATCGGGCTGATCGATCTGGATGTGCAGGACCTGGACGAACTGGAGGAGTAACATGAAAAAACTGAGCATTGACCTTGAAAATCTGAAAAAAAGAAGGCACGAGCTGATCGTTCCGGTCGCGCTGATGGCGGGGCTGCTGGCCACGATTTTCATCGTTGTGCAGCTGCTGGGCAGCGCCGAGCGCGTCGTGATCGACGAGCCGGTCTACCAGTATGTATTTGAGGAGCGGGACGAGTATACGGACGGAATTGTGATGAAAAAGACGGAGGATACCGTGATGATCGACTATGGCCATCAGACCGTGGAGACGGACGGCTGTCCCTTTTACTATACAGATCAGGACAAGCTGATCCTGAGCGATGATTTCCTGTACCTTCAGAGGAACGGCGATATCGGCGGGCTGGTGTCGTATTTCACGACGCTCACGGCGAACGGCGACGGCACTTACACGCTGGCGGACGGGACGAGCGGGACGCTGACCGGCGGCATGCTGCACGACGGCGGGGACGTCTTCATTTTCCTGGAGGACGCGACGGTCAGCTGGAACGGAGAGACAAAGGATATCACGGGCTTTTCCTATGTGACCTGCTATCAGGGCGAGAGCATCCTGATCTGGTCCTACGGGGATGAGGAGGCCGTCTGGGAGGAGCTGGACGGAGACGGGGCGACCGTCATGATGGAGAATGGAATCGACGTCGATCTGGTGAACGACATTTATTATAAAGCGAACGGTACCAAATTTTTGTTATACACGGATCCGACGATCTTTGATCCGGTAAAGACACAGTGAAGGGAGGGCTTTAGATGAAGAGAGAGAAGGCGGAAAAACAGAAAAAAGGCATCGGACTGCGCAAAGCGGACCTGCGCCTTCTGCTGGTCGTGGCGGTTCTGGTCCTGGCCGTGATGGGCATCTTCGCCTGGGCCTTCCGGCAGATTCACATCGGCTACGTGGAGGAGGACGGCTATGTGGTCTCGACCTCGGAGGTCTACAGCAGCCTGAACAAGGGCGCAGAGGAGGGCCTGCAGCTCCTGCTCACGACGGTGAAGAACAACGACGAGGTCTTTTCCCGCGGCGGGAGCTATTACGTCGGCGCGGATATGACCGAGTACGAGTCGGAATTCCCGCTGTACGCGAACGACGGGCAGAGCCTTTATTTCATGAACGACAGCTCGCAGCTCGTGACGGAGGAGTTCGAGCTTCTGAGCACCTATCAGGGCATGTTCGTCGCGGGCGGCTACTCTTTCAATTCCGACAGGGAGCAGGCGGACGTCGAGACGATCTACCTCGTGAAGCTGAAGAACGGCCTCTACATGAACGTGCTGCAGATCCGCTTTGTCGGGGACAGCGAGGAATATGTGATGAGCGTGAATTCCATCGCGCTCTTCGGAACGAGCTCCGTGCGCTGGTTTGAGCAGAGCGACGACGTGCTGAGCTATTACGCGATCGAGGATGCCTCGGATTTCAGTGTGTACATCGGCGACCAGGTCTTCAGCTATTCGGAATTCCTCGAGAAGCTGAACGGCGCCTCGACGGATTCTTCCGCGCAGACGGATGCCTCGGAGGTCACCGCGGAGGCCGGTGATGAGGGCGAAGCGGAGGAAGAGGAGCGGGAGACCGTCAATATCAAGTCCACCAATGTGGGCAGCCGTGAGAGCGGCGACAATGAGACCGGGGACGACGGCAGCGCCGAGAGCAGCGCGAAGGAGGAATCCGGCAGCGGAACGGCCTCGTCCGGCTCCGGCAGCGCTTCAGGTTCCGGTTCCGCCTCGTCCGGCTCGGGTTCTTCTTCGGGCAGCGGCGGTTCGGGCAGCGATGACAGCTCTGAGAGCAGCGTGGACGTGGACAACGGCGGCGAGGCCACGGGCGAACACAGGACCGGCAGCAGCGCTTCGGCGGAGACGGCCTATCAGGCGCCGCAGGTGAGCGTCACGATCGTGAGCGTGGGCACCTACTATGTGGAGTTCGCCGTGACGATCGAGGATGAGGGCGGCTATCTGAAAAAGGTCACTTCAAAGGTGCTCTGGGACGGCAGCGACGGCCAGAGGAAATCCGTGCGCGAGGACGGCACCTACACGATCAGCAACCTTCCCTCCGACACAGACTGTGTGCTGCGCCTCGAGGTGAAGTATCGCAACAACGCGGGCGAATATGTGGTGGCCGTGCTGGATGATATCTCCTTCCACACGCTCTCCATCGAGGAGGGCACGAATGTCCTCTATCTGGACTACACGCCGGATCGCAGCGAGAGGGATAAGGCGGATAACGGCGATTATGATCAGATCTACTCCGACACCATTGAGATTCAGGATCTGGCGGTCTACGAGGTTGGCGACGCGGATCTGCCGGAGGACACGACGACGATGGACTACGTACGCTACTTCCGCATCCGCATTTACTATGCGAGCGGCAGCAAGAAGGGGGAGCAGGCGACGAGCTTCCTCCTGTCGAACTCGCAGAAGAAGGCGGTGCTGACGGAGCTCGGCGCGACTGGGGATATCGGACTCGACTGGATGTCGGATAGCGAGGACGCGATCACGCCGGATACCGATTATTACTATGAATTCGAACTGCTCGACCGCTACGGCGAGTCGCTGCAGGTCGTCTACGGCCCGGGGACGAAGGACAAGAGCCGCTATGGCAGCAACGGCGAGCCGCTGGAGTACGGGGAGGAGGGCTATGACCGTAATTCCTACACCTGCAGCGAGGATCCGACCAGAAAGCTGCAGCTCGGCAGCGCGAGCTATGAGAAGCAGGTCGTGACCGTGTCGCTGACGAATCCGGACGGAAAGGCGAAGATTACCGACCTTTACCTGACTGAGAAGGATCAGTACGGCCGCTATATCGTGTGGTCGTATGATGAAGAAACCGGGGAAATCTCCGGGTCCGTCAGCAATGATTCGACGGCGACGGGGAATGCCCGCTTTGTGCTGATGGCTACAGAGGATCTCTATAAGGGAGCGACCAACGCCGGATACAATGGTGAGGCCTCCTACACCTGGTCGAAGCTGAGCCTGCCCGCCTTCGCGAATTCGGTCTACACGATCTCGCTGAACGCCTGCTACTCGATCGGCGACCGCAAGGGCGACGGCAGTGTGCTGGACGATGAAGGAAATGCGACTGATTATTATACAAAGACGCTCGCGACGCGCAGCAATGCCCGCACGAGTGCCTTAAGTACGCTCGGGAATGTGGCCTACAGCCGTCAGGCGGGGGACTCGACGGCGGACTCCGTGAGCTATACCTACACTTCGACGACCATTTCAAGCAGCCTGCAGGCGCTGCTCTACAAGTACGAGTATGAGCTCGTCAATGCCAAGGATGAGAGCGATGTGCCGCTGTCCCTGCGTATTTCGAAGGAGTATGAGGAGATCAGCGATGCGCAGGGGATCATCCTGACTACGCCGGACGGTGACACGGAGGCAGTGGACTGGAGCCTGAACTACAGCTGTGTGATCCGCGACGCGGACGGCAATCTCTATACTGTGAGCGGGGAGATCTATTATGACGGGACTGAGGTGCTGCGCACGGTTTCTGTTACAGACAGTGATGGGAATGCGGTGGACAGCATTGCATACGCGGCAGAGCCCATTTCCTTCCCCATAGATACGAGCCTGGACGAGAACGCTGCGATTCTGGACGCCTTCTATGATGCGCTCGAGATGGACAGCGTGGAACTTCTGCTGACCGGCGCGACATCAGATGACGGGTCGACGACCTATTCCGACTATTCGATCAGCAGTGCCGCGGCGGTGACGCTGGATTTTGAGTATATCATGGATGGCAATGAGGTTGTCAGCATACCGAACGAGGATTACGCGATCGGCACGACGGCGTCGCAGCTGCGCACGGCCTTCATGAGCCTCGCACAGGATACGGAGACGGATGACTCCGACAAGACCTGGTCGGCGGCCTGGCTCTACGCGCTGAGCGCGAAGTCCGCCGCGCTGAACTTCACCGTGAGCGGCCTCGAGAGCAACGGGTCCTACACGGCCTCGTCGGCGGCCTACGCCTACCAGAGCGGCAGCGAAGATGAGAGCGGCGATCCGGTTATCACGAAGGTGACCTCGACGAGCACGACGCTGTCCCTGCCGACGCTGAAGGGCGAGCCGGTCGTGAACATGAATATCTTTACGACCTCCACGGAGCTGACGCTCTTTGATTTCTACGTGTATGACAAGGACGATGCGATCATCGCCTCCGGCAAATATGACTGCCTGGTGCGCGTGACGCTCTATGAGTACGACGAGGAGACCGGCGAGGAGACGCAGGTCGACTATGTTGAGATCGCTCCTCTGCAGAGCGGGGACGCCGACAGCGAGGACGGGATCACGGACGAGCAGACGCAGGATATCGTCTTCAGCAACCTGAGCTCCGGCACGACCTATATCATCAAGGTAACGGCGCTCGCCTATGACGACGGCTCGGGCGAGACGCAGTACAACTATCTGATCGGCGAGGACAGCGGAGGTACCTACTGGACGCAGGAGAACGGCGTCTGGCAGGTCGTCGTCGGCGAGACGCTCACGACCGGCCTGCTGCTCGAGGAGGTGTTGAACGACGATCCCTTCACGCTGGAGAACCAGTTGATCGACTACTCGACCGACGAGGACGAGGACACGGGCTGGGAGCTCGGTACGCTCGACTCTTCGACCGGCGAAGTCGTGAATTCCAATACCACCTGGTACCGCACGACGCCGCTGATCGATCTCTGGGAGGACACGGACGGTGATGACGAGCTCGACTGCCTGTCCTGGGACGACATGTTTGTGCTGCGTGCGATCAACGGTAATACGGTCTATTTCTACGACACAGAAGGGGAGTATCTGGGCTACTGCAGCGTGTATGTGCAGGACACCGGCTCGGAGGCGACCGGCATCCTGACGCTCGCGGGGCAGCCGCTCTCCGGCAATACCAGGAGCTATACGCTCGACGAGATCCGCTATGCGCGTGTGACGATTCATAATACCTACTCGGATCAGGCCTTCTTCGGACGGCTGGATGCGGGCTATTTCACGACGGACGATGGCAGCGACGACAGCGGTGACAGCAGCGGGGCGGCTGCGGACGTCTGGGGACGGCTGCTGGATGGTCACAACTACTGGGAAGATATCGAGGGTTCGTATCAGTCCGGGAGCTATTACGGCACCACGATCAAGATCAACGGCGGCGAGATCTTCCTGGTCACGGGGCAGAGCTCCTCGGGCAGCGGATATGACCGCGCGCTGCGGTTTTACGACAGCGGCGGAAATATAATTAAATTTAAGAGCAGCGATGGGTATGAGTCTGAAACGCGGCGTGTAAGGCAGGGCATGTTCTTCGTTGCCCCGGAGAACGCGGTAGAGATCGAGGTTGGCTACAGCAGCAGCGACGAATCGGCCGAGAACCTGGGCTTCTATATCCTGAGCGACAAAGACATCGTGGATGATTATCTGGCTGCGGTGAGCGCACTCACAGTGACCGGAAGAAAATCCCTGAACAGCAGCGGCGGGCAGGACACGGCGGATGTGAACTACGAGGTGACCAGCAAGTTTAAGGTGAGCGCGGGAGACGTCTATCTGGTGGCAAACTGGGGGCAGTATGTCGCCTTCTACAGCGGTGAGAAGGGAGACACCTTTGTAAGCCGGACGAACGCAAGCTCCCAGAGCTTTCAGTATGTGGTCGTCCCGGAGGGCGTGACCTATATGGCTGTCCAGAACTATCGCTGGAGCGCGACCCAGGCCCAGTACGACCTGAGCATCACGAACGCGCAGGCCGCGGCCAATAATAACAGTGACAGCGGAAACGCCTGCTACAGTATTTCCTTCCTGTACTGCGGGAACCTGCAGTCGGTCTACGAATCGAAGATTCTGGCCGAGGGCACGGAGAAGGCAGGACTGGAAAAAACGGACAGTATGTATGCGAACCTGCGCGTACACATCGCGGACGCGGAGGATGTCGATGAGAGCTCCTTCGGCGAGGGCGCGGAGTACTGGATCGACCTCTACGGCGTCGAGTGGGAGGACGAGACAGAGGAGATCAGCGATGAGGAGCTGGACGCGAATCTGGTGGGAAGCTATGCCGCCAGTGAAATTGATGATACGGGGCTGGTCTCGATCAATACCTGCCACACGCTGCCGGTACAGAGCGGTTACAGCTACAAGGCCGTGCTGCGGGCCAGGGCGAGCTCCGGCAGCGACGAGGTCGATCTCGGCACGGTCTACTTCTCGGTGCGCGCGAGTGCGCAGCCGGTCTACGGCATCAGCAGCGAGGCGCAGGTCATGGGCATGCGCAACGACAACACGGGGGACTACATCCTGAATAAGGATATCACCTTCACCTCGAACTGCTATTACAACGGCGGCACCTTCTACGGCGTCTTCGACCTGCAGGGCCACACGCTGACGAACACGCGCGCGGGCATGCTGTTTGACAATATCGGTAGTGCCTCGAAGAAGACCGGCACGGTCAAGAACGGTACGCTGGCCTTTGAGCGCGTGCGCAGCTCCGACTCGACCGGTATGGCCTATCTCACCGGCACGAACTACGGGACGCTGGAGAACCTGAATTTCAAGGTCAACGTTACGAACCCGGTGCTCAGCAGCAGCGGCAGCACGGTCGTCTACGACAACAGCATGTGGAACAGCGAGACTTATGTGCAGGTCATCAGCACCAACTATGGGACGCTCTGCAACTTCACGGTCGAGTATGAGGCAGACCTGATCAGTTGCCGTGAGGTCGGCTTTGTCCGCTACAACTATGGGACGATCGAGAATGGCTATGTCTACGGCGATGGCTGCCTGATGGGCGGCCACATGGTCGGCGGCCTGGTGTGCTATAACCAGAGCGCGGGTGTCGTGCGCGGCATTTACAGCACGATCAACACGATGTCGAACGCGACCGGAGGCCTTGGCGGAAATATTACCTCATCCACAGATAACGGCATGTACAACGGCACGATCATAGCGATCAACTACGGCAAGGCGGAGGGGCTGCTCGCGACCGGCAATGTCTACGAGTATACGACCTCGAAGAGCACGAGCGGGAACTATACGTTCTCGAGCGGCAGCTATTACCTCAAGAAGGGCTGCGCGGTCGGCACGACGTCGAACCGCATGGACACGACGGAGTCCTACTATACGAACGTGGGCTCGAACCGTCGTGTCAGCTACAGCTCCGCCTATGACGAGCGCGTCGAGGGCGCGCTGCTGGTCGACCCGAGCTGGTTCGAGGAACTCTACGATGAGCAGACGGTCGGCGACGGGCTCGACATGGAGAATCTCTCCGACCTGCTCTCCTCGGGCTACTATCCGTGGGTCGACATGGGCGTGGCGGCGGAGAAATACAGCATCCGTCAGCCCTACCTTGTGTTGGATGTCTCCTCCTCGAGCTTTGACCTCATCAAGAGCGAGGTGACCGGGTATGTTTACGACGACGACGGCTTCGCGACGGCCTATGTGACCTTTACGCTGAATAACCCGGGCTACAATGTGACGAACATCCTGGCGAACAGCCTGGAGATCAATATTCTGACTCAGGGTGAAAATGAAGACACCGGTTTCTATGAGGTGAATACGACCGTGACGGTAAGCGACACCGGCGAGTATGTGTCCGACTACTATATCCGCGCGGTCTACTACCAGATCACGACCGGCGGCTCGAAGTCCTCGGTGACCTACGCCTCCTCGGCGACGAACACTTCGTCGAACGGCTCGCGTATCCTCGAAGCGGATTTCTATTATCCGCTGAAGGACACGCAGGACTGGACCGAGATCTTCCTCAACTCGGAGTACAGCGACTGGAACTTCCGAATCTGGAACAATAAGGGCAAGAGTGACGCAGAAGACTGGGATTTCAGCCTGAAGTATGAGACGGAGAACTCCGCCGGCACGACGGTGTCGCGCTGGCCGGATTCGGTCCGGACGACGACCTTCACGGGCAAGCTGGACGGCACGATGTATGAGCAGGATGAGGACGGGGAATGGGGCGTGGCCTATGACGACACCGGTGCGGTGAAGTGCCACACGCTGAAGAACCTGTGCAGCTACAACCTGAACTACAACGGAAATCTGGTGATCAACAGCACGAGCGGTGTGACGGCTTATAATGGCAGCGTGCTCTACAATGTGAAGGGCAGCGTGACGAACCTGAATATCGAAGACTTCACCTCCGGCGTGCTGCGCAGCTATCATGCCAACGCGGGCGTCACAGCTGCGAGCATCACGAAGGATACGGTGACCTGGGAGAAGCTGGACGGCATGACCGAGACCATGACGCAGCTGTACGTAAATTCGCAGTGTGGCTTCATCGGCTACCTGCAGCAGTACTCGGAGCTGGAGAATGTGCATATCATCGGCGGCTATGTCGGCGGCTACCGGAACAACGGCCAGCAGACGATCGGCACGCTTGTCGGACAGTCGCAGAATTACAACAGCTTCACGGACTGCAGCGTGACGGGCGTGACGCTCGTGACCTCGTCCTACGCGACGAACCTCTACGCGGGCGGCATGACCGGTTACAGCGGGACGAACGACTCTTATCTGCGCTGCTATGCGGCGGACATGGATATCGAGGCGGTCAACTCGACGAACGCGAGCTTCAACAGCTACGGCGTCGGCGGTCTCGTCGGCTATATGACCTATGGCACGGTGACCAACTGCTACACCGGTGGAACTCTGACGAGCGCGGTGCAGCTGACCGGCGGCCTCATCGGAAAGACGGAGAGCACGACGGAGATCAGCGCGAGCTACTCCGCGATGAGCCTTTCCCTCAGCGCCGGCAGCGGCGGTGGCCTGGTCGGCGGCAATACCGGCACCCTGACGGTCATGGACTGCCTGTATACGGGCGCGCTGAGCACGGGCTCGTCTTCGGGTACGATTCATCTGATCGTCGGAAACAATACGCTGTCCCTGACACTGTCCGGTTGCTATGCGTATCAGCCGAACCTCGATGCGGATAGCAGCCTGATGGACAGCGGCCTGGAGGGCCTGCTGAGTTACAGCCAGCTGACATCGGATTTCTATACGAGCCTGCTGGGCAGCAGCTTCCTGAGCAGCTGGAGCACTTCCGGCAGTTCCTTTAGCATCAGCGATTCCTACCTGCCCGCTCTGGCAGACGGCGAAGGAAATCTGCTCGGCGGCCAGGTCGTGGACGGGGAGTGCTATGTGCCGGCGGTCGCGACCGAGGAGCTGAAGATCAGCGATGTGTACGCCTTCAAGTCGGAGGACCGCTACAGCATCCGGGCGGCGCTGGGACTGACCGACGATACAAAGGTCGCAGACAGAGATTGGTACGGCTGGACGACGATGGGCTCTGACGGGAACAAGACATACACGGCGACAGGCAACAGTTTCACCACCCTGATCAGCGCGAACAGCGAGGACACGGGTGTGACGTCCTACGACGCACATGACGTGGAGTTCACGCTGTCGCTCGGGACGAGCTACACCTATGCGATCGCCGGTATCGAGATCGAGGGTCTGGACACGGGCGAGGATCTGACGACAGATACGGTAAATACCGGCGTGGCGACGCCGGGCATGTTTACAGGCGAAAATAACTATAAGTATGATAATAAAGACATGGCAGAGACAGACGCCTACTATGAAACCTTCCAGCCGGCAAATCTGCAGCTGAATGTGAAGACGGCGCGCTACGAGATCGAGCCGCTGGGGAACGGTTCCTTCCGGATCCGTCTGTATGGCGTGGATGTGACCTCTTATCAGGATACCTACAATATCACGATCAGCTTCACGAATGGGCTGATCCTGAAGCAGAGCTTCCAGTTCCTGAACGCGGATGGCAAGGAGGAAGCCAAGTACCTCGAGATCAGCAACGCCTACGAGTGGAATCTGTATCTCGGCTCGAGCGGCAGCATCGTGACGGCGGCGCAGGCAGTGCTGGACAGTACGACAGATCTGAGCAGTAAGAGCGACGATGCTATAATCGTTACGGACAATGCGGGCGACAGCTATACCAAGGCGCAGATCACGACCTACGCGAACTCTGCCTACCGCGGCTACGCGGCCGAGTCGGTGAATATCCGGATCACGGGAGACATCGATTTCAAGGCCCTGACGGGGCTGTTCGGGCTGGACAGCGACAACTATACGGAAGCCGCGGTCATGAACGTTGTGGCGAATAATGTCTGCGGCGAGACAGACAGCAGTGGAAGTCCGGAGTGGACGATCAGCAACCTGAGCGTGGAGGGACCGGAGAGCTCGACCCGCGGTCTGTTCCGCAGCATCGGCGGCAGCCTGACGGATCTCGCCTTCAGCAACATCACGATCAAGTGGAACAGCAAGCAGGCCTCCTCCGACAGCGGCCTTGTCGGCACGCTGTACGGCGGCATGGACAACTGTGATTTCGACGGGATCACGCTGACCGGCGGCAACAATAACTTTGGTATCGTCGGAACCGGCGTCGGCGTCATGAACGACGTCAGCCTGAAGGATGTCTTCGTGGAATCTGATTCCTACCGCGTGGGCGGCCTCGTCGGCACGCTGACCGGAGACCTGACAAATGTGACGGCGAGCGGCCTCGATGTCTCCGGCACCTACCAGATCGGCGGCCTCGTGGGCCTGATGTACAGTTCGGAACATGACACGAACGGCCACGCGATCGTCGGCGGGACGGATTATACGGAGTCTGAGGAGGGTACCGGTGACTATGAGGGCTGGCTGAAGACGCTGCTGGCAGACGAGGACAATTACCGCGTCTCCGGCACTGCAGAGTCGCGCGACAGCCTCTCCTATGATTACGCATTGATCGACAATGTCAGCGTGACGGACGCTTCGGTCTCCGCGCTGCGCTACAACGCGGGCGGCATTGTGGGACAGCAGACCTACGCGACCTCGACGAACATGGGTCGCGGCTACCTGATCCTGCAGGACGTCGCGATCAAGGATGTGAGCGTGGCGGCGATGCGCGCGGATACCAGCAGCGTGAGCAGCGCGAATGTTGGCGGCATCGGAGGCTCTGTGCGTTCCGTGCTGGCGAACGCCATCGACGCGGAGAATGTCACGGTCGAGGCGAATGAGAACAACTACGCGGGCGGCCTCTTCGGATATTTTGCGGACCAGTACAGCTATGACTACTCCGCGTACGGCAGCGACGGCGCGCGGGTCTCGCATTTCCTGAGCGTCATCGCGGATGTGGACTGCAAGAATATCTCTGTCAGTGCCCGCAGCAACGTGGGCGGTCTCTATGGCTATGGCTGGTATTACACGATTCAGAATGATGTGAACATCGAGGACGTGACAATACTCGCCTCGGGAATCTACGTGGGCGGCATGTGGGGCAGAATTGGTTATAACGCCTATACAAACGGGCTGACCGCGAAGACGATCCGCGTCTACAACGCGGACTCGAGCGTCACCAGTAATGAAAACTACTACACGGGCGGCCTGGCCGGCTACAATCTGGGCTATGTGAGGGGGCTTACGGCGGAGGATATCTAGGTCTCGGCCTCGGGCGATTCGCTCTACGTGGGCGGCTTGAGCGGCTACTCCGCAAACCTGTACGACTATGCGGACGAAGAAACGCCGCATACGATCAGCAATGTGCGCGTCTACGGGCGCAATCAGGTAGGCGGCCTCTACGGCTACAGCGGCTCGATCCGCTATGCGACGATCACGGGCGTGAGCGTGGTTGGCACCGGCGACTACGTGGGCGGCCTGCGCGGTTACGGCTCCGGCAGTCTCTATAACCTGACAATCAGCGATGTGAGCGTGACCTCCTCGGGAGCTTGCGTCGGCGGCTTGGTCGGCAGGACGACCGGCAGCACGGTGCGCAGCTGTACGATCAAAAATGTGACGGTGACGGCGAGCGGCACGGCCTCCGCGGCGACGGCCTGCGTGGATTCGGATACGGAGACGGCGCTTGGCAGCGGCGACGCGGTGGGCGGCATCTACGGCGCGAACAGCGGCGCGTCGGTGCAGTTCACCAACATCAGCAATGTGAAGGTCTATGCGGGCGGCAGCTATGTGGGTGGCCTGACGGGCTTGCAGTATAAGTACTATTCGCCGACCTATATGTCGGTCTCGGGCGTGACGGTCTATGCGCCGAGCGGCAGCTATGTGGGCGGTCTCGTCGGCTACGCGAAGACGAGCTCCGCACCGGAGCGGAACGCAGCGGAAGACATCGTCGTGACGGCGGGCGGCAGCTACGCGGGCGGCCTCGTCGGCTGGATCTCGCCCTACACGGATTCGAACAACCTCGGCGTCTACTACAACCAGATTCAGGCGACGGTGACGGCGGACGGCAGCTATGCGGGCGGCCTCATCGGCTGTGCCTCGGAGCTGTACCAGATCGACTACAACTCGGTGGAGGCGACGGTGACGGCGGGCGGCGACTATACGGGCGGCCTCGTCGGTGCGGTGCTGGATCCGCGGGAGACCTTCCTTCTGAACAGGAACATAACCGTGTCGGTTGTGAGCGGCGGCGCGTACACGGGCGGCCAGCTCGGCTACGCGAATGTGACGGTGGGCGGCAGTTCCGGCTGCCGGATGTACTACAATATCGTCGCGACAAAGGTGACGGTGGCATCCGAAAATGAGAGTACGGCCTCGTTCTTCTATTGCTATAAGGACGGTGACAGCTCCGTGGTGAGGGATGTGCTGGCGAGCTCGAACAGCTATCCCTACCGCCTGTATCTCTGGGACAGCTCTACCATGAATGTGGAGACTACCAAGGATGGCACGACTACAACGGCGACGACCTCTGCGGCTGAATACAGCTTCACGAATATGACCGGCAGCGGCGATACCAAGGACATCACGCAATACTGGCGTGGAACGTCTGTATCGACCGAGACAAAGGTGGGCAACGCCAACCAGCTGGCGCTGGTGTCCACAGCGGACCTGCAGGACAGAAATCTGTACTATAATGGCACGGACAATCTGAGCTTCACACACTACACGGAGACCATTGATGCAGCATCCGCCAAAGTGACCTACTCGGATCTGCTCACGAATATGTTCGCGTCGACGGGCGACCGCTGGAACACCTATGGTCTTGATGAGGAGTTTGTCAGCGGCAGCAACGGCGAAGAGACCCTGATGCCGACGCCGATCAACCCGCTGCTCCTGTACTACGCCAACGCCTCGAATATCAACGGCACGAGTTACTGGGTCGGTTCGAGTCAGTCCGGCGGAGGCTACTTTATCGGCACAGCGACTTATGTCGATGATAATACGCTGAAATTCACACTGACGGACGGCATCGCGACGCCGGGTACCGGGGATTCGATCCTGACAAAGACGGTCTCCGTGGACGGCACATTGAGCGATATCGAGATCAAGGCGGCGCCTCAGGTCTACGCGAGCAACGCCTACCAGCTGAACGTCGAGTTCACGAGCAGCGACAGCATCGGCGGGGCAGTGATCGAGGTCTACTCGGCGGAGACTGCAGAGGCTGAAAGAGACGGGGGAGATGATGTCCTGCTCTGGAGCGCAGAGGCAGCGGACGGCACGCTGACCTACACGGCGGCCTACGATTTCCAGACGGATATCGTGATCGAGATCGTCGGCTACACGACGACCACAGTCACCACGACGGATTCGGAAGGAAAGGAGACGACTACAGAAACAAAGACGCGTCAGGTCTACAACACGATCGAGGTGGAGGCCTACGGCCTGCGCTCGCGGGTCGCGATGGGCAGCAGCTGCCTGTACGCGATCGGCAGCGACGGCAAGATCTATCTCTACCAGACCAGTTACAGTATAAACGGCGAAGAGGCGGGGGTGAATGATTTGTTGAATGATGGTGAGATCTTTATCAATATCAACATCGGAACCAGCGGCGCCGTCGCCCTGACCAGTGCGGGGAGAGTCTTCACGCTGACATCGGACGGCAGCGGTACACTGAGCGGAACGTTGAACAGCGAAGGCGTGATCGGCAATATTTATACCGAAGTCACGGGCAGCGGCAGTCTTGGCGCCGGGAGTCTCCTGTCGGCGGACTCTGAGAGTAGTGGCACATGGGAGCTTCTGTCGACGGATTCCGGGAACGGCGGGAGCGACGAGGGCACGCTGAGCGTCGCCGCGCTGCAGCGGCATGACCTGCGTGACCGCCACGACCTCGTGGCGACGATGGACGGTGACTTAAGCGGTCTGTTCTCCGGCGGCAGTCGGCTTCTGGCGACTGTGGATCTGTCTGCCTCGGAAGACGAGGATTCGGATACAGGGGACGAAGAGGCAGACTCCGGCATAGAGAGCGAAGACGAGGCTGGCGAGGAGTCTTTCGATGACGAGAGCGCGGCTGAGGATGAAGCGGAGTCCGGCGATGACGAGAACGCGGAAGAAGCCGTGGAGACAGAGAATGAGAGTGAGGAGGAAATCGAAGCGGAACTCGATGTGAGCCTGCTCGAGGCCGAGCCGCTCTATGAGTTCGATTACAATGGTTGCCATATTTGCACCTATCTGAACTACTCGCTGATCTACGACGGTGACGACGTGATCCTGCGCAACATGCAGCTCTTCGTGAAGGACGGGCAGCTCTTCGCGCTGAACGCGCCCGATGAGATCGTACCGGGAAGTATCCTGATCGACACGTATCAGGGAGCCACCTACATGACCGTCCTGCGAAACGACGGCGTGCTCGTGGACCTGATGGACGAGATTAACTATCCGGATGATTTTGTGAACCGGAATATCAAAAATATCAGCAATAACCTTTATTCTGATCTGACCTACGTGCAGGTCGAGTATGAGGACGGTTCGATTATCCTGTTTAACTACCTGACGGGCGGCATCATCTCCGAGACGGAGGGCGACGGCAGCGCAGAGGGTTCGGACGGCACCGATTTCTGGAGCTATCTGACCGGCTTCTTCCGCGATAAGTACGAGACGGCCTATGCGGAGGTGACCGGCGCATACCGCAACGCGGTGGAGATGAAGGATTACATCAGCAGTCTGGACTGGAGAAATCTGTTCGGCGGCAACAGCTCTGAGGGGCTGACCGACGGAGACGCGGAGCGCGACGGCGCGACTGCAAATCTGGCGGACAGCAACGAGCAGGAGAACGCGGAGGGTGCGGATCTTACCGGAAGCGCCGAAAGCGGGGAGGACGATGAGCTGTCCATGGCTCTGACGGCTGAGGCCGGAAGCCTCGCGGTCGACGGGGACGGGACGGAGGACGAGGCGCTGACGGAGGAGGAAGATTCCCTCTATGCGTCGGACGAGGAGAGTGAGACTGTCGATGGGGAGCAGGCCGGAAGTGCCAGCGAGAGCGCCATCGACGACTATATCGAGGGCGTGATGGCGGACAGCGAGAGCGGCGAGGAAAGCGCGCCGAGCGGCTTTACGAGCACCGATGAGCCGGAGAGCGCGGAAGGAGAAGGCGCGGACGCCGAGGCCGGTGAGGAGATCAGTACCGGCGGCGGGGACACCGCGGAAGAGAGCGCGTCCCTGACGGACGAAGAAGCCGTCACCTCTGACGAAGCGGCTGAGGAGGAAGAGGCGGAAGGCACGGCCTCCGGCGCGGACGAGAGCGAAGAGGCAGAGGGAAGCGCTTCCTCCGACAGCACATTTTCCGATGATATCATTATCGCCTACGACGCGGACGCGAATGGTTACGCGCTCTATGCGGCGAATGACCTCTTAAGCGGTTCCTCCGGGGATGTCGTGAGCGTCGACCAGCAGCTGGATGATTATCTGGCCGCGGGAGGGCAGCTCACCGGCGCGAAGCAGCTGAGCCTCGAGGTTTCGAACAGCCAGAGGAGCGGCGCGCTCATCCTTGGTGCGACCGCTGCCGTGATCGCCCTGCTGCTCGTTGTTCTGCTCGTGCAGCACAGCTCGCGCCGCCGCAGACGCCGCGGCGAAGGGCGCTGACGCGCCCACCGCAACCCATTGCGGGCGATGGCGGAACCCTTCGGCTGCTGCGATCCTTTCTCAGGTGATGAAGCACAACGATTCGCTGCCGCTGTCTTTTACAGGCGACAGAGTACAACTATCTGCTGCAGTATGGGATGTGATTTACTACAGACAAAAATATGGCCCGCCCGGGGTATCCCGGGCGGGCCATTTCACACCTTTTTATCCTATACGGTACTCGCGATAGAGTTCCTGCCTCACAGTTCTGTTCCCGATC
>JAJQBC010000039.1 GCA_021203465.1 Lachnospiraceae bacterium
ATCTTTTCTGAATCTGCCAGACGGAATGATTTCATACATCCGCGTCTTCCTCCTTCATAAACTCTGAAAATGAGGAATAGCGTTTATACTTTTCCGGATGAAGCAGCATTTCGTCCCGCTCTTTCAGTGCAGCGATTGTATCTGCATTCGGATCCTCCCTTTGAATCGCGAAAGGAATCGCGTTTTCACGGATGGCCTGTCTCAGAAATATATTAATCGCAGTAGACAAATCAAGTCCAAAATCTGCAAATAAGGCCTGCGCTTTCGCTTTCACATCGGAATCAATCGAAATACTGGTTGATACCTTTGCCATATTGTCACCTCCATTTTATTATATTATATATGAATTATATGTCCAAAATAATAAAATGTCAATATTTTCAAATGGAGGGGGATTATCACTAGGGGGGGGGCTAGGGTGAATTGCAAGATGAGGTTTGAAAATAGCGTCGCTCAGCAAAAAAGGAGAATTTCCAATGAAAATCGCAGATGCAAAATCCTTCGGGGAGCCCATACGCAAAAGAAGGAAAGAACTTCACTATACGCAAGGCTACCTCTCCGCATGCACCGGATTGAGCATTACTTTCATTTCGGATCTTGAGCGTGGAAAACCCAGTATACAGCTGGAAAAAGCGATCCAGCTGGTAAATATTCTGGGAATGGACCTTCTGACTTCCCGTTGTGATAAATGTAGGCAGTGTCATAATAATTGATCCCGCCCTTCATACAACGGTCAATGATGGCCTTTGCTTTTTCGTAATCAATTCTGCCATAGTCTCCATCCAGCACCGGAAGGCGCATCAGCCCCATACCCAGACGGGAAAGATTTTGAATTTCCCTGTATTTCTTATATTGCATTCTCATTTCCTCCTCATTTTTGCAAATTATCAGTCCAGAGAAAATGTTGCTTCTACATTCCCGGTGCCGAGTGCATCTTCCCATCCGGTCAGATCGTCAATCTTCCCCAGCCTAGTATAGTTCCAGGAGTTGGAGCCATAAAAGATGACAATCTGATCTCCGTTATACAGCACAATATCACCCGCCTGCGTCGTCGTCTGATAATCGCTTGTCGGCAGACTTGTTCCCAGAGCACCCACTTTTTCAAATCCGGAATAATCGCTCATACTGATTGTAACCGGACCGCTCTCCATCATCCCGACAAGCGCATCTACTGCCTCATTGCTTTCGAGTGTCGCGATAAAGGTGCTGCTTCCAATTTGAACATTCATTTTCATAGCCTCCTCCTGCTCCAGGTCCTCTGTTTCCGATTCTTCTGCCTTCTGTAAGTTTCCACAGGCAGCCAGAGAAAACAGCACAATACCCATCAAAACGGCTACACCAAGCCATTCTGCATAAGGGCGGCATTTCAGTCTTCTTCTGTTCTTCTGCGATTTAAATACTCGTTATATACCGCATTACTGTGCTCCAGCTGTTTTTTCTGCATGATCCGCTTTCTGTCGTCAAGGATCGCAAGCATCTCATCCACAATCTCCCCTTCCGGCAGAATGCTGTAATGGGAAAGATAGTATATCATTCTCTGCGCGGTGAAATCCGTATTCAGATTCTGCGTAACCAAGTCGCAGAATCTCTCCTGATAGCCCCTGTCCAGCAACATTTGATACACTGCAGCGCCAGACAATGGAACAATTGCTGCTGAAAAGGAATACGCAAAGCATCTGTTCCGCCGTAAATCCCGCATTCGCTTTCCACTTCATCCAGCAAATCCTTTCCAGCATGAAGGAGGCTTCGCAAAAACAGCGAGAATTCTTCCTCATCCATTTCATTCCTTCATTATTTCTCCGCAAAATGCCTGACAAAACAATCATAATTATAGGAGTCTCGGTTCTTTCTTCGCAGAACCGCGAACTCGATCTGCCGGAATCGGAAGCTGTCTGCATCGTTCCAGCGCTTTACTTCCTGCGCGCTGGCGCCTCTCGTCACGCCGCCTCCCGGATGAACAGGGTTGGCGAAGTTCAACACCAGAACGCCAGGCTTCTCATTCGAGCCTGCAGGAACGCTTTTCAGCATTTCGATTGCAGCCTCATAGGAATCACGTCCGCTGACCCAGGTCTGAATATTCTCATGAACGTCGAGCGACCTTCCGGCACGGTCTTCTTCATCCGCAAGCTGCCGAATCCGCTCCGGGGAGAATGCCTGCACCTCCGTCATCTGCTCCGCAGAAATCTGCAGTGGTACCTCTACTCCGTCACAGAGATAATGGCCTTGTCTGGCGATGGTTAAAGTGTCTTCAAAAATAGCGATATTACTTGTTCTCATCTTACCTCTCTTCTGTCGATTTCAGTCAGTTTATTTACCAGAACATCAGAATTCGGATAACAGTATATTCCGATTGTGTCAAGTAAGGGACAAATATTTTTTTACTTTTTCAAAATGCGGTATCTTCACCTACAATTATGGCAATTGCAGACGGATCTGTAAATATAAAATGTCTCCCTGATAGCAAAAACACAGCCCCCGTTTCCAGAAGCTGTGTCTCTTAATATCTTCCCGATCCGCGCTCAAATATCGCCCTGATCTTTTGCTTGGGGGGACACGTCCCATCAGAACAGGTGGACCCTGCAGATTTGTTAAGTCACTTGATGGCAACCAAGAGTGAGGCGGGCAACGATTTATATCTGGCAAAGTCACAAAAATAAAAAGCCCAGCTCTATGTCCTTATTTATAATCTCTTAGTAATGGCAAATTCCACCTGATGTATATGCTGCACCGACTGGGATTTCTTCTTGCCAAAATTCAGTTATTATGATCCCATATCACTTCATCGATAACACGATTAATAAAAGAAACATCTTGATATTGCTGTGCTGGACAGTTTCATTCTGAATCCGTCCGATCCCGGTAAAAATCCCGGTGAGGAAGACGTTCTCCTGACGACTAGAAGATATGACAGATTCTGGCAAGACTCCTGACCAACTTTATAATACCAAAGAAGGTGCGGTATAGACTCTTGCCGCAAGCTCACTGTCCAGATCATACAGAGCTTTCATATCCGACCCAAAGCGCTGATAGCGCTTTAGATTCGTCTCTGCGTTATCTTCCTCCTCGCCCTGTTCTTTTACAAACCAGTCGAGGAATTGCATGGTCCGGAAGTCATTTACTTTTAACGCTGCCGCGTAAATATTGTTGATGAGAGAAGTCACATAACGCTCATGCTCCAGGGCAAATCTCAAGGGATCGACCAGATCCTTATATTCTTTATCCGGTTTCGCAATCGCTTCCAGGACAACGCTTTCCCCGTTATTCTGCAGGTATTGCAGCATGAGAACCGCATGGTCGCGCTCCTCCTGTGCCTGGACAAAAAACCAGTTTGCATATCCGTCCAGGCCCTCATCCTTATAATAATTAGAAAAATCAAGGTAAAGATACGCGGAATAAAACTCTTTGTTAATCTGCTCATTGAGCAGGGCCGCTACATTTTTATCTAACATCTGTACTCCTCCTTCCTCAACCTTATGCTTTCCACAAACTGTGGAGATTGCAGTACGCATAAACCTCCTCCACCTCATCGCCGTCACTGAGTGCAAAACTGGCCGCCGGCTTCTCACCTGGCTTCAGCTCCTTGATCTGAATGCCCTCTTTGGTTCTCAGCGCAACCCACTCAATATAATGCTCCGGTAGCATCGGATGGTCGACAAAGCCCACATTTACCCTGACAATATTTCCTTCAACCTTATAATCCGGAACATGCTTTTCCACCGCCGCGTCCGTGGTGCCAGGAATGATCTCCGTCATCTTCTGTCCACAGCACATAACAGGAACTCCCTGATCCTTCACCTTCATAATGATATTCCCACAGTGCTCACAAATATAAAATTTCATCTCCACCTTTTTATCCTCCTTCTATTTTAATAATATAATACCAGACCCCTTGTAACAGTTCCGTGATATTATCACCATCTATTCGTGAATACACTGAACTTTCGGATCATAGATGAGCATTCCTGTCAGAAAAGCCTCCACCGCTGTATCCACGCCGCCGGTCACGCCGCCGTAAATTTGAATGTCGGCTGATGTAAGCGTAGCCTGCGCCCCGCTGGCTACACTGCTCCTGGGACAATCCATCCCTGTCAATCAAACGGATTGTCTCATATTCATCCACGGTCAGGATCACCGGCTCTTTCTCATCCCCATCCTTTGCCGGAATAAACTCCAGCGTCTGTGGAAATCGGCAGATCATCCTGCATTTGGTCGGCCTTGGCATTCCATCACCTCTTTCTTACCTGTCAATGTTCGTGCTTTCCACATTCGTCGGCATGCTCATGTTCATGACAGACAGAGCCGGTGGACTTTAGTTCTCCGCGCAGGTATGTCTCCACGGCGGCTTTTGCGTCGCCCTCAGCACCCAGGATAACCTCCACATCGCGCTCGTTAAAGATATCGACGGCGCCGCCGCCCATGCCCCCGGAGATGATGACCTTTACGCCCATGTCGGCAAGGAAGTTGGGAAGGAAGCCGGGTCTGTGACCGGGATTGGGCACCGACTGCTCTGAGACGATGCTTCTTCCTTTGGACTCATAAATCATAAAATTCTCACAATGACCAAAATGCGTCCAGATCTGATTTCCGTTACAGGATACTGCAATTTTCATAATAAAATCTCCTTCTCGTTTTTGTTTGATAAATTTATGATGCCATTCGCCTCTTGCGGATGATCTCATTCATCTGTTTTTATCGACGCCCAGCAGGCTAGGCACAGCGGCATATATCTCCCGGACCGCCTGACCGGCCAGACAGTCGATATCCGCAACAGTCATCCCTGCATTGACTGCTTTTACCGCCAACGGGTCATAGGGAATCTTCCCCACAAAGGGGATACCCTGCGCGGCGCAGAAGGCTTCTATTTCTTCTGTATGATGCGGACTGACGTCGTACTTGTTGACGCAGACCGCCAGTCTCGCCTGAAAGGTCTCCGCCGTTTGAATAAGACGTTTCAAATCGCTGACGCCGCTACCGCTGGGCTCCGCCACCACCAGCACCAGATCCATGCCGCTGACCGAAGCGATGACCGGACAGCCGATTCCGGGCGAACCGTCCACGATGGCGAGTTCACACGGGGGAGCCGCTTTCAGCATGGCCAGCTTTACCTCCGTGACCAGCTTCCCGGAGTTGCCCCGCCCCATTTTCAGGGTTGCGGTGGAGAATACATTTTCCTTCGCATAAAGCTCTCTTTTCCCCGCCAGGTCGGACGTCAGAGCAACTGCCCCTGCCTGACATACAGAGACGCACACGCCGCAGCCCTCACAGGCAAATTCATTGACAAGCGCCGTGCCATCCTGTACACGAATGGCATTAAAACGGCAATGCTGCTCACACCTACCACAACCGACACATTGATCTGCATCCACTTGTGCCTTCTCGCCGCCCATGAAGTCATAGACCTCCGGGGGCGTATCCTGCTCCACTACCAGATGCAGATTCGGCGCGTCCACATCACAGTCGGCAACAGCCTTTGCCTGAGAAAGCCTGATCAGCGCCGCCGATACAGTGGTTTTCCGGTGCCGCCTTTCCCGCTCAGAATCAGAAGCCGTTTCATAAGACACCTCCGATCTGCTCCAGGATATCAGCAAAGAGTTCCCTCTGCTCCGGAATGCACTCCGCCGCGATCTCATTTCCCGCAAGCCGCCCGGCAAGTACCGGATCATATGGGATTCTGGCCAGTACGGGGAGCTGCTGTTCCGTGCAAAACTGTTCCAGCGGCTCATAAATCTCCGTCTGCTTATTGATGACCACTCCGCATTTCTTTTTCAGCAGGCCTGCCAGCTCGTACACCATCCGAAAGTTGTGAAAACCGAAAGCGGTCGGTTCCGTCACCAACACACAGTAGTCGGCGTCCATGATGCTCTCCATCACGCTGCAGGCGCTGCCGGGAGGACAGTCCAGCACGGTCACGTCACCCGCCTGCTTCAGCGCCTGCCGGATCACCGGAATGCCGGAAGATTCCCCGGGGTTCAGAATACCGGTCACTACTTTGACGGAACCGTGATATCCTGTCTCCAGAACGCCAATGGGCTTCTCCGTCTCCAAAATCGCCTGCTCCGGACAGACCATCTGACAGAGGCCGCAGCTGTGGCAGACCTCGGGAAACACCATCGGTTTTTCTTTGGCGTACATCAGCGCGTGAAACCGACAGGCACGCACACATTCCCTGCAGCCGGTACATTTAGCGGCATCAAAGGCGGGGAGCAAGGTACTGACGGTAACGCGCCGAACATCCTCCGGTTTCCAGAACAGCCACCCGTTCGGTTCCTCCACATCGCAGTCAATATAGGTACATTTCCCGGCGACCGCCGCCAGATTGACCGCGACATAAGTTTTGCCTGCTCCGCCTTTGCCGCTTAAAACCGCGATCTTCCTCACGATCCATGTGTCCCCTGAAAACCACCGTGGAACTGCGTCAGCTCCTCCAGCTTCCCGGCGGCAAAAGCACTCAACTCGTCAGCGGCGGTCTTATGGACGGACTTATAGATTTTTATACCGGCGGCAGCAAACACGTCGGCGGCATTCTGTCCGCAGCGGACGGTGATCAGCACGCTTACATCGTTGTCCACAAGAAACTGGGCCGCCTGGATACCCGCGCCGCCCTGTGTCTGGGCAGCAGGATTTTCCACGACGCTTTTTTCCTCATCATCCTGAAATAAGAAATATGGCGCCCGCGCCAGTACCACACACACATCCTGCCTATTTTCATCCAATGGGATTGCGATTCGCATTCAGGTTTCCTCCTTTCGCTTGCATCTGAACCCATCATAAAACCGTTTATGGCATATGTCAAGAATTATTTTTGACATATGCCATAAAATGTGCTACGATACCCGTAGACAGGAGATGAAGCAGTGTGGAACTGAAAGAGTATTTTCCTATGTGGGAGAAACTGACCTCCGCGCAGCAGTCCAGGCTTTTATCGGCCTCGGATCAGCGGAGCTATAAAAAAGGACAGATCGTCCACAACGGCCTGACAGACTGCACGGGGCTGTTTCTGATACGGTCCGGTCAGTTAAGAGCCTATACCATTTCGGACGAGGGACGGGAAATCACCATGTACCGTCTGTTTGAACGGGATATCTGTCTGTTTTCCGCTTCCTGTATCATGCGGAGCATCCAGTTTGACATTGTGATCGAAGCGGAGAAGGATACGGAGGTCTGGCTGATACCGGCAGAAGCCTACAAAAAGGTGATGGAAGAATCTACCCCTCTGGCCAACTATACGAATGAGATCATCGGAAACCATCTGGGGACTGCCCGCGAGGTCGTCACCAGGATGCTCCGCTACTTCCAAAGCGAAGGAATGGTGGGGCTGTCCTGCGGCACAGTGGAATTGACGGACATGGACAGGCTGGCAAAGCTGAGTGAGAAATAAACAGGGGATCTGGAAACCAAACGGCATCTGATCCCCCGTTCCGTAAGCTTCAGACTGTAAAAACCGAAGCTGGAATATCAGGCACCTCCTGCAAGATATTCTTCCGCCATGTGGACGGCCACCGCCCCATCTGCGATTGCCGTGACCACCTGACGAAGCGGTTTCGTTCTCACATCCCCCACAGCGTAGACTCCGGGGATGTTAGTCTTCGTGGTTTCATCCGCAACAACATAACCGCTGCTGTCAAGCTCCAGCTGGCTTTTTACCAGTTCGGTTGCCGGCTTTCTGCCTACGCTGATGAAAACGCCATCACATTCGACGATATACTCCTCACCGGTCAGGATATTTTTCAGCCTGACGCCGGTCAGCTTGTCATCATGCAGAAGCTCTGTCACCGTGCTGTTCCAGCAAAATTCTACATTTTCCCTGCTCATCAGCGGCTGGTGATAGATCTTCGTGGCGCGCAGCGTATCTCTGCGATGTACAAGAATCACTTTCTTTGCAATACGGCTCAACAGCAATGCGTCGGCCGCTGCAGAATTGCCTCCGCCCACTACAACAACCGTCTTTCCCTTATAAAACATACCGTCACACGCGGCACAGTACGCTACGCCTCGCCCCACCAGCTCTGGTTCCTCTGCAACTCCTAATTCTCTGGGAGTCGCTCCGGTGGCAAACACCACCGTCTTTCCATAGAATATCCCCTCGCTGGTTTCCAGTACCTTCAGGTCAGTATTCAGATCCAGCCTACCAACCTCGGCATATTCACTTTTAGCACCGAAACGCTCTGCCTGCTTCTGCATTTTCTCCGCGAGGAAAAAGCCATCGACACCGTCTTCAAATCCGGGATAATTGTCTATCTGATTTGTCTGCGCCATCTGTCCGCCAGCTGAGAGCTTTTCCAGCACAATGGTATCCAAACCGGACCGTGCGGCATAGAGAGCAGCGGTATATCCGCCCGGACCGCCGCCAACGATAATCATATCGTAAACATGTTGTTCGTTCATCTATTTATCCTCCTTATTTTCCCAGAGCCGCCTGAATAAAACGGTCAATCGCAGCTTTTGAATCCGGCGCCACAATAGAATCAACCGCTTTGCCGTTTCGATACAATACAAGTGTGGGAATCACTTCAATCTCTTCCTCTTCGGCCAGCTGAGAGTTTTCATCGATATTTACTTTTCCCACAATAAAAGTATCTGCATATTCCTCTGCGATTTTGTCATATGCCGGCCCGATCCTGCGGCAGTAACTGCACCAGGGTGCCCAGAAATCAACCAACACAGGTTTTTCCTCTTTCATTGATTTTTCAAACTGTATACGATCCATATTGATAATTGCCATATTTTCCAGCTCCTTTCTTCTGTTTGATCATAGTATAACCCATTTCTGCAGTCCTTTCCGTGATAACATCACACGATAAAAGCCTGGCAGATTATTTATGGTCGCATTTCTGGCAGTATCTCAGTGGCGTTTCACCCTCCTGCCGATAGAAAGCGCCCGACCACTTACAGATGTTCTGAAGAATGGGAACGATCGTTTTTCCTTTCTCACTCAGGGAATATTCTACGCGAGGCGGAATTTCATCATAGGATTTCCGCAATACGATTCCGTTTGCGATCAGACCCTTCAATGTGGATGCCAGAACAGCGTCCGTGATGTCTCCCATTTCATGCCGTATCTCGCTGTATCTGAGCGTCCCAAGCCCCGCCAGAACACAGATGATCCTTGAATTCCATTTGCCGCCAAATACATTTAATCCGTATTCCAGCGGGCAACGGATATCTTCCTTCAGCTTTTTCTGATACACGACATAGCCCTCCTTCCACATCGCAGACCACAGCTTTCACGATATCTCTCAAACCACATTATACACGCAAAAGCGACTTTTTCCATCCCATCCTCCAAAAAACGGGTGCACAGAAGATTTGCGCACCCGTTTTCCCATGACTATTGCAATACTATCCTGATAATTACAGAACCTTCTTATTGTCAGCTCCGGGAGTGGTTACAATCACCTTCTCCGGCGTGATCAGCAGCGCTCCCTTAGCGGTCGCAGCTCCGTTAAACATCTTCTCGACCATCGCCTTGAATGCAGATACAATCTCACCCTCCGCCAGGTATTCTGCGGTTCCCTTGATCTGATAACCCTCCAGAGACTGCGCGTCATACACAGAGATGGCGATCTTCCCGCCGTCTGCATTCAGATTGTTCAGCGTGGTTTCCAGAAACACATCGCCAACCGCCAGCTTGCCGTCCTCCGTCACCATCTTAAAGGCAACCGGAACCACGTTTGGCTCCCCGTTTGCACAGGTCGCCAGATCCCACATACTCGCATCAAGCAGCTTCTTTACATTTTCATTCAACATTTGCATAACCTCCTGAAATGATTGTGTTGTTTTCTAAACTATGCTCAGTATAGCGAAGCTACTGAGTCGCAGCAAGATATTAACAAATTTATAAGTCACTCATAAATTTCATAGTGTCAGTTATATTCCCTGCCAGATACCAAAAAATCCATACTGGCACCTTTCGATTTCCTTATTGACTCCATTATTATGGTGGGGTTTAGAGTAATGACGATAAATGATGAGGAGGAATTCACATGAGTGAAAATACAGCAGCTACACAAAATCCATTAGGCATCGAGCCGCTCCGGAAACTGATTCCCCACTACGCGGTTCCTGCCACGATCGCACTGGTCGTGAACGCGCTCTACAATATCGTGGACCAGATTTTCATCGGACAGAGTGTCGGTTATCTGGGAAACACCGCGACGAACATTATCAATCCGCTGATGATCATCATGCTGGGAATTGCAACGCTCTGGGGCGACGGCTGCGCGTCCTACACGAGTCTCCAGCAGGGAAAGGGACATCAGGAAAACGCGTCTACAGGCGTATGCAATACCTTTGCCATGTCTTTTGCTGTGGGACTGATTTTCATGGCGCTCTCCCTGATTTTTCTGAAACCCATCTGTCTGCTGTTTGGAGCTACCGAGACTTCCCTTCCCTATGCAATGGCCTACGGTTCTGTCATCGCGTTTGGCTTTCCGCTCATGGCGATCCTCAATCCGGTCACCGCGAGCGTCCGCGTGGACGGCGGAGCAACCTATGGAATGGTCGGCCTGTTGGTAGCCTGCTGTTCCAATATCATTCTGGATGCGCTCTTCTGTCTGAAATTTGGCTGGGGTGTGCGGGGCGCGGCGATCGCCACGGTCATCGGGGAACTGATCAACGTGATCTGGATTCTGGCCTACATCCCCAGGTTTCAGAATGTATCCATCCGGAAAAAATATTTCCGGCCCAACTGGTCTGTGATCAAAAGCATCGCCGGTCTCGGCGCTTCCAGCTGTATTTTGCAGCTGTCCTTCGCCCTGATTGCCGCCGTTTCCAACAATATGCTCGCCCTCTACGGCGCACTGTCCGTCTATGGGGTGGATATCACCGTGGCCGCCATGGGCATTACCATAAAAATCAGCAATGTCGCCGTCAATGTTGTGCAGGGTGTTTCTACGGGTTCACAGCCGATTATGGGTTACAATTACGGCGCTGGCAACTACGACCGCACAAAGAAAACATTCTGGTTCACGGTCGTCACCGGCACTCTCTTCATGGGGCTTGCGACCGTAATCTTCCAGCTCTGTCCGATGGCCATGATTTCTCTGTTCGGTTCGGAATCCGATCTCTACAATGAATTTGCCGTCATGTGCATGCGGATCTTCCTGCTGCTCTGCGTGGCAAACGGACTGCAGTACTGTACCAGCATTTTCTTTCAGTCGGTGGGAAGACCTCTGCAGGCTTCCATCAATACCTTTTCGAAGCAGATCTTTCTGGTTCCGCTTGCAATGATCTTCCTCTCTCATGCCATGGGGGTGACAGGCGTTCTCTGGGCGGGCCCACTCACCGACGGAACCGCCTGCGTGATCTCCATCATTCTCCTGAAGATGAACTGGAAAAAAATCTTTCCATCTGAGACAGCAAAGACTTCATAAGTATAGATAAATCCTTCGATACCGGGCAGCAGTTTAAACAACGCTGTCCGGTATCGTATATCCGTCAAGAATCTGTATCTCATTATATCTGCTGTTGATCCGCAGCCGGTCGCGGATCAGGTTCGACACAATCGCAATTCGTTTATCAGATGAACCAAAGCACCGTTCCAGAAATGGAATGTGATCTAAATCCGCTTCAAACTCCATTTGCAGACAGGAATACATCCCTCCCGGTATTTCAACAACCTTTTCATCTTTTTTGTCCGTTGGCAGCACCTCATAAAAAAGGAACTGCCGGACCTCATCCCCGTCAAACGAGAACATAAAGCCGGAGGGCAGAACGGCGGAAAACCCTTTTCTTTCTGCATAATCGAACAGACCGGTCGAGATCCGCCCGAATTGCTTAATATTCGCGAAAGCCCCGAAATACTCCTCCACGAGGAAAAAACGGGGGCTTATTTCCCGCTGATAGATTCCCTCATAGTCGGCATAACCATCCTGCTCCTCCTGACATTTCAGAGAATATTCGATCTTGCGCAGATCCTCCTGCATTCTTCGTATTTTATCCTCCGCGATCCGTTTGCCGTCCTCCAGCATTTTCTTCTGCCAGTACGCATTTTCATCCTGGTACTGCTTCAGCTCTTTTAAAGGGATGTCCAGATTGATGCAGAGCAGAATCATGTCCAGCGTGGACAACTGCTCCGGCGCGTAATAGCGGTACCGGCTGCCGGGAGCAATATAAGCGGGCATAAGAATGCCCAGCTTTTCATAGTAAAGCAATGAATTGATGTTGACTCCCCGCAGCTTCGCAAACTCCCCGATGGTAAGATACTGATTCACAGGCGTCCTCCCAAAACTCTTTCCGTTACTATTCCAGCTCCGCATCGATCAGCTGCGCATAGCGGGATTGGCCCTCATAATAGGTATCAAAAATTCCGCTCACCGTAATCGTGCTGTCGATGTCAGGGTAGTCGTCCGGATAGGAGAAATCTCCGTCGAGTACAAATTCGATTCCCTGGGAGCAGCAGGCCGTGGCATCCTCAATGATGCAGGCGTAATAGTTCCGGTCCTCGCCCTCATATACGGTGAACGTGCCGCTCATCCGCACCGACTTTCCAAGATACTCATCGGGGGTATACATCATATTGTAAACCTCCGCGTAGACCATCGTGCTGCTGAGTTCAGTCAGATCAATATCAAAATCGGAAGAATCCGCGGCGTCTTCCTGCTCGTCGGATTCTGTCTCAATTTGAAAGACTTCCTCCTCATCGGAAGATTCCGCTTCGGCCTCTTCCTCTGCCGCTGTATTCTCCGCCTCACTTTCCTCCTGCGTTTCCGGTGCGGAGGCGGAAGCGCTTTCCTTGTCCGAGCTGCCGCAGGCGGACAGTGTACCTATAAGCAACAACAAGGTCATGAAAATCACCGTTTTTTTCATCATCGTTTTCCTCCAATCATACTTATTACAGAAAAGAGCAGGAATCCTGCAATGTTCACGGCTACGATCGTTGATCCGACCGGCGTCCCCGCCAGGATGGAAATCAGCATACCCGAAAGCGCACAGACGACCGAAACAACAGCCGAGCAGGCCGTCACGCTTCTGAAGGTTTTAAACACGCGCATCGCCGACAGGGCCGGGAAGATGACCAGCGCGGATATTAAAAGGGAACCGACCAGATTCATGGCCAGCACAATGATCACTGCCACAATGACGGCGATCAGCAGATTATACAGCTCCGCCCGCGTACCGGTAGCTTTCGCAAAGTTCTCATCAAAGGTTACGGCAAATATTTTATTGTAAAAGAACAGAAATGCGCCGACTACCAGAACGGACAATATCACGCACAGCCATACCTCCGTCCGCGACAGCGTGAGAATGGATGTGGAGCCGAAAAGGGTGCTGCACACATCGCCGGAGAGATTCGAGCTGGTGGAGAAGAGATTCATCAGCAGATAACCGATTGCCAGCGAGCCGACGGAAATCATGGCAACCGCCGCGTCGCCCTTGATTTTCGTATTCTGCCCGGTCCGCAGGAGCAGCACCGCCGCGACCAGCGTGATGAGCAGCACAAGCGGCATTTCATTCGTGAAATTAAGAACCGCCGCGATCGCCATCGCGCCAAAGGCCACATGGGAAAGCCCGTCCCCGATAAAGGAGAAGCGCTTCAGGACAAGCGTCACGCCGAGAAGCGAGGAGCAAAGCGCGATCAGGGTACCGACAATCAGCGCATACTGTACGAAGGGATACTGTAAATAGAGCGACAGTTTTTCCAGAATGTTCATCCGGGCGCACCTCCCTTCACCGCGAATATTCTTCCCGCATCGCTTTCCAGATATTCCTGCCTGGTGCCGAAAAACAGGGGTTCCCCGATATGGAGGATGTGGCTGGCATGGCAAAGCGCCGCCTGCATATCATGAGAAATCATGATAACCGTGATTTTATCCTCCTGATTCAGTTCCTCAATCATCTGGTAAAAATCCGCGGCGGCTTTCGGGTCAAGGCCGGTCACAGGTTCATCCAGAAACAGCAGCGTTTCCGTGGCGCACAGCGCTCTGGCAAGCAGGACGCGCTGCTGTTGACCACCGGAAAGCTCCCGGTAGCAGCTCCCTGACAGATTGCGGATGTGAAGCCTTTCCATGGCGGACGCCGCCTTTTCCTTTTCAGACCTGTTGTAAAAAGGTCGCAGACCGCAGCCGCCCTGACAGCCGGACAACACGATTTCCCATACGGACGCGGGAAAATCCTTCTGCACGCCTGTCTGCTGGGGCAGATAGCCGATCTGTTTCTGCGTCAGCCCCTCGCCCATCACTATCTGTCCGGATAAAGGCAGCAGAAGACCCAGCACCGTTTTCATCAGCGTGCTTTTGCCGGAGCCGTTTTCTCCTACAACGCACAGATAATCTCCGGCTTCCACCAAAAAATTCAGGTCTCCTATAATGAGATTTCCATCATATCCCAGAGAGAGGTGTTCACAGCGAAGTAAAGCCATCCTTCCACCTCCTTAGTTCAATGCCTGTGTCAGCACAGTGAGATTATTTTCCATGATGGAAAGATAAGTCGCACCATCCTCCACGTCGGCCGAGGTTGTGGACTGCATGGAATCCATCGAGAGGATCTGCACATCCCCGCTGTCCGCTGTAGAAATGATGGTTTCCGCGATATCATGGGCACTTCCCTCAAGCGTCAGCACCGTCGTCAGTCCAAGCTCATCCACCTTTCCGGCGAGAAAGGCAATCGTCTCAAAGCTGGCCTCCGTCTCGGCGGAGCAGCCCGCAAAAGCCGCATAATAATCCAGCCCGTAATCATCCACAAGATAACGGAATGGGAACCGGTCCCCGAAAAGAAGCGTGCTTCGTGCCGCGGCAGCCACGGCAGCCTCGTACTGCACGTCCAGTTCGCTCAGTTTTTCCAGATAATCTGCTGTGTTCGCAGCGTACAATTCGCTGCCTTCTTCATCCATCTCGCATAGCCGGTCACAGATGTACTGACAGAGGACCTCGGCATTTCTGAGAGAAAGCCAGACGTGCTCGTCATATTCCGCTTCCTCCTCGTCCGCCTCCTCTTCCTCCGCTTCCATGCCTTCTGCGAGTTCCTCCTCCCTGACGGAATCTCCAAGAACGTCAAGAAGACTGATTACTATCCTGTCTTCGTTTGTGGATTCTTCCAGTGCATCCTCGACCCACTCATCGGATTCACCGCCAACATAGATGAATATGTCACACTCCGAAATCTTGACAATATCGTCCGCTGTCGGCTGATAACTGTGCAGATCGACACCATTGTCAAGGAGCAGGGTAAGTTCCATATTGCCCGCATTTTCGCCGACGATTTCTTTCACCCAGTCATATTCGGGGAAGATCGTAGTGACGACACTGAGAGATTCCGCGTCTGTCCGGTCGCCGTCAGAAGCAGCGTTACCTCCGCATCCGCTCAGTAGAACTGCAGATACAGTCAGGCAAAGTGCTGCAAATATCATTTTGCGCATAATAATTGCCTCCATATGAAATCCATTTACTACAAAAAGCCCCGGCGGCAGCTATGTAAACTGCATACTTCCGACGCGAAGCTAATACTCTAAAGAGCGCAGACAGGTATTCAACTGGAAAGCTTCACTTTCAGGGAAACAAGCGTATCTGAAAAAAAGAATAAATAAAATGTCTTTGCAGCCAGAATGCATAAGGCAGGAATAAAAACAGCCGCAACGCCAGACTGCATGACTGTTGAAATACCATAAAGGGTGGTCTCACAAACTGCTATCTGTTCACAAACCGGACAATCTTCGCCGATACAATCGTGATTGGCATTTTTAGTAATATAAAAGGCAGAAAAGAACATGACGAACAGAACGGCCAGCGCCAGAATGAATGCTACCGCGCGATTTTTCTCTTTCATGCTCAATTCCTCCCTCCATTCGTTGCTTTTATATACTATTTGTCGCCCTTTGCAACCTGTCGGAGCACTTATTGCCATCCTTCTGTAAGGAAAGATGGTTCATATTTATGTACACTTCTAATTATTTTCAATCAGCAAAATACTCATTTTAGTTTAACAGAGCAATGTGATAAATATGTGACTTTCCATATCCGAAATGCAATTTCCACTTTTACCTGACGCAGATAGCTTCCCTTGTCTCGCTGTATTCTGACGACCGTCATTTTCGTCTGTATCAGGTGAGCGCGCATAAGAGGAAACAGGCAATAATACAGCTCATCCTCCGCGAAAGAAATATGGCCGAGGCCATTCCCCTGCGAATCCGAGATCATGAGCTTCCAGTCACGAAGCGCCGCCGGATATACGGCATCGCCTTTGTGAAGAGAAAGAATTCGTTTCATCCTCTCCCTGTCCTGCGTTTCCCCGATATGAGCACGGAAACAGTATACCTTCCGTCCTGCCTCATCGACCGCTTCAGGCTCTGCTATGTTCTCAAGACAGTATAGCGGGTCCACAAACTGCAGCGCCAGGCAATGGAACAATTGCTTCTGAAAAGGAATACGCAAAGCATCTGTTCCGCCGTAAATCCCGCATTCACTTTCCGCTTCATCCAGCAAATCCTTTCCGGCATGAAGGAGGCTTCGTAAAAACAGCGGGAATTCTTCCTCGTCCGGGTTCCACATGTATTTCCCACGAGTCAGCGCCTGATACATTCCGCCGGTATCAAGATCCATATGGTATGGGGCGTAAATATTTCAGTGACACATTCTCAAAATTTGCAGGCGAATCCCATTTGGGGTAGTTTGGGTGGGACTTTGGGTAGTTTGGGTGGGCAAAAAAACAGGACAGGCCTCTCACCTGTCCCGCTCCTACTGCTCCATCTGTTTCCCCAGAAACACCGCCGCCGTGGCTGCGAGTTTCTGCTCCGTCTCGCTCATCTTACTTCGCTCGTCCCGTCCTGCGAGAACCACCGCGCCGATCGCGTCCCCCTCGCTGATGATCGGACAGATCGTCTCGGCGTAGACGCCTTCGGTCGTTTCCTTCACAAATGGAATAAATTTTTTATCCCCGGCGGCGGCCTGCCGGCTCTCCCGCTCCTGGATCAGCTTCTCCAGCTCGGAGCTGATCCGCTTTCCCTGATATTCCTTCTTCGCGCCGCCCGCCGCCGCGACGACGCCGTCGCGATCGGTCACGCAGACCATGTGCCCTGTCGTCTGCGCCAGGCACTCCGCGTACTGCTGCGCGAAGACGCCCAGCTCCCCGA
>JAJQBC010000116.1 GCA_021203465.1 Lachnospiraceae bacterium
GTAGCACATGTCCTTGGAGAAGGACACTAAAAACTACTGTTCTATAATACAAGGATGATGGTTTAAGAGTTTCAAAAACCGTGTCGCCACCATATACGGAATAGGCAGAAGCTCCGGGGTTTCGTTTGTGGCATAGCCATACATAATTCCCTGGTCTCCCGCTCCGCCTTTATCTACACCGAGTGCGATGTCGGGTGACTGCTCCTCCACCATGATGCCGATATCATAAGGTGCGGCATAGATGGGGTCGTAGATGAATCCTGTCTTGTCCCTGCCGATACGGTCGAACACCTCATCCACCAGTTTGCGGTAATCCGGCTTGTGTTTGGATGTCAGTTCCCCGGCAATGATGATGTGGTTGTTTTTGATAAGGACTTCAATCGCCACACGGCTTTCCTTATCGTGCGCAAGGCAGTCAGTCACCACAGCATCCGCTATCTGATCCGCCAGCTTATCAGGATGGCCGTTTGAGACCTGTTCGCTTGTATATACGTTCATTCCGCTTCCTCCCCCTCAGTCTTCACTCTGAAGCGAGAACACCTGGAACTGTTCAGGCAGAACGTTGATTTCATAATGGTACGGACTCACATCCGAGCCGCTCAAATCCTCGACCACATACATGGTGTACTCGTTCAGGTAGATATAGTGCTTCTTATACGTTCCGTCTTCCAGCTCGACCGTGACCACCAGCTCGTTTTCCGTGTTATTGGTCAGAGCAAAGTTGCCGATCAGCTCAAAGAGCGGAGTATCAGTCCTTGCGTTTATGACTTCCAGCCTGCGGGTCACATTGAAGTTATCCGCTTCCTGGGAGATATTGTGGTTGACCTGGTCTACCTCAGTGCAACCGGTCAGCGACACAGCCATAACCACCATCAGCACCGCTGCCATAAGGACAGTGATAATTTTTCTTACTCTTTTCACTTGTTCTCCTCCTTATCACCGACCTCAAACTTGCCATCCAGCCAGTCGAGGCATTCCTCGCGGGTCTTGAACTCCTCCATCCAGTAATCGCCGGAGGTGTTGTCGATGCCGATCCAGCCCTTCTTGGTTGCAATACAGAAGCGACCTCTTGGTGCGTCCTCTCTGCCCCGCGCCAGAAACTGCTTCCCAAGGCTGCGGTTCATAACGAGTGGGTCGGATGATGTCTCCTCTTTCTTCTCTTCAGAAGCCAGTTCGCCGCCGCAGGCAGCATACCCGGCAAGGTCAATGTAGCTATCCTCACTCTCACCGGCATAAATACGGGCAATCTTGACGAGCGCCATCATCATTGCCACATCCCGTTTCAGGAACAGCTCGCCGCGATACGCGCTCCAAAGCTCCGCGATTTTACCGAAGTTGTCCTCCGGACTGCCGTACTGTTCATTTCTGTCCTGGCAGACACACTTTTTCGCTGCATCCAAAATCTCAGCTCTCTTCATCGTCTTCTCCTTCCCCAAAGCCCGCTTCACAAGGGAGATGGTAATCCCAATGCTCACTGTCAAGGTCTTTTCCGCAGTTGCGGCAGTAATAGCGGAGCTCAAGTCCTCTCCTTACGGGCCTGTATGCACTCATCCTCTTTCCGCAGCACGGACACTTCCTGGCGGGTACGACTTCGTAATCCGGCCCAAGACCGTTATCGTTAATACCAAACGGAATAACATCTTCGTAACCGTCCGGTCTTGTTACAAGCGCAAGACAGTAGGTGAAATCATCGAAATCAACATCCCTTGTCATTTCCTTGCCATTATCGTCCCGCCAGTCACGAAGCACTGTCATGTTTTCCGGTAGGGGCATAATCTGTTTGATTTTATAACCTTCCATGTTGTTCATACCTCCGTTTAATCCTGACCTTCCTGGTCGTTGTTAATTCCAAGCTGCACCATCACAGCCTGCGTCAGTTTTTCCCTGATAGCCGGGTCAGTTATCTCCCCGACCTTGCTTAAGAGCCGATGCTTATCTATGGTCGTCATCTGCTCCATGAGCGCCAGGGATTCCTTGCTCTTATCCCAACCTTCAATCTTCCCAATCAGCACATGAGACGGAAGCTCCAGCTTCTTCATTTTCGTAGTGAACGGAACCACGGTCACAGTGTTGGAAAATCGGTTGTTCTGGTCGTTGCTCATAATAAGGACCGGACGCTCACCTTCCTGCACAGAGGAATAGGGATGACTTCCAAGCCACGCATACCAGACTTCCCACTGTCGGATGTCCCTGGGACGCGGTTTATTTCGGTCAAGCCAGTCACGGCAGGCGTCCGGGTTATCAAGCGTCGGTATCCTCCTGGACCTATGTTTGCTTCGTTTGCCCATTCGTTCTCACCATCCTTTCGATTTTGGGGCAGAAAGAAAGCCCTCACAGGATTTCTCCCATGAAGGCTTCCGACTTTTGTTCAGCATAACATTATCATAAAAAGAAACTCTCATTCTCTCTCATTTACTCTCATCTTGCAGAAAGCACTGAAAAACCTCCACAGGTGTATGTCCTGCGGAGGCTCTCATTTTGTTATGCCATTATAACACTATCACAAAAAATAGCTCTCATTCTCTCTCATTTACTCTCATCCTTCTTCGGAACAGAAATTTTTTTCAAAGCCCTGTCATGGAGGCGGAAAGTGTGCTGTATGCTATAGCCAAGGTCAACCGCAATCTGCTCCCACTGTTCGAAACAAAGATACCGTTTTTCAAGCAGGGTCTGACATTCCGTATCATCTACAGCCTTGATTACCCTTACGATTTCTTTCTTCAAATCAACAAGCTCATCAATATCACGGTTGATTTCTTCTTGCAGATCGATAATTTTAACGATGACATCTTCCATTCTCGATGTAGAGCCGTTCGAACTTTTGGGCATACCGGTCAAAGTAGACGTACACTTTGTTGCCAGACAATTCAGAGATTCAACCTGCTCAACTTTACTGTTGATTCTGGCATCCAGCCGATATGCCTGTGACAGATATTCTTTAGCAGTCATAGTATCCAGCCTCCTCTCTCAGCTTGTCCATAAGCCACGTGCCTTCAATGTTAGTAAGCACGCCAATCCACTGGGAGCGGAAAAATCTCTCACAGTCGTTCTTCATACGCTCGGCCGCAATATTATTCTTTCCCTTCTTGAGTGCTTTCAGTGACCTGCGGTAATCATCCGCCGCCTTCTTTACGATTGCGTTTGCTAATAACTGGTATCCGTCCATGTTACAATCCTCCATTTCTGAAATTAAAATCCTTTAGGTCATTTCAGCGAGGCATTGCAGCAGTGAAGCAGTGTATCTATGTAATCAAAGTCTCTTTGTTATCTTCGTAATCAGTGAACGGAACCTTCCAATACGTTCCGCACCTCGTCAACCGAGCGGACAACCACAGCTGTCCCGCCCGCTGCGAGGATTTTCCGGATGGTTGCCTCCTGCAGAGCAGTCGGCTTGCCTGTCGCGGTCTTGACCTCAAAGCCGTAAAACAGCCCATCCACACAGGCAATAATATCGGGGATTCCCGCCGTGCCGTACATCCCACCATGTTCTTTCCAACAGAAGCAGTTCGGCAGCGTCCGCAGATATTTCATGATTGCATTCACAATATCTTTCTCTAACATCTCAAGTTCCTCCTACCCCAAATCCTACCCTCTAACCCCTTAACCGTGATTTTTATAGGTTTGCGTATATACGCGCGCACACGCGCACGCGCACGTATGAATTAATTATTTTCCGCGATAGCTCTAGTATCAAAAAATCAAAGGTTAGGGTTAGAAGTTAGGTTATACATTTCTGTGAATACCCAAAACCGCCCGCTCACATCGGCTCAATCTCTGTGGAATCAAAGCCGGACACATCGCACCTGCTTTTAAGCATCTCATAATCAATAACCCAGCACTTCCTGTTCTCAGAGCCGATCCATTTCTGGACATTCGACTCAAGAAAGATATCCGAGTGCTTCAGCTGGTGCAGAAACTGCGAGTACGGGAGACATTCACCCACAATGGCGCAGTCTTTCCGATACCTTGTGTACCTGTCGTAAACGTCACGCAGACGAATATACAGCTTCTTCCCATCGGGAGAAATCGTATAGTCCGCCTTGGGGTCGAGCTTCATCCTCGCCACGATTTCAAAGGTCTCGTCGATAATACTGCGGTTGTGTGTGCTGCCCTCCAGCAGATAATCCTGCGCCGCGAACTGCAGGTATTTGATGCAGGCGTCTGTCTTATACGGGAACACATTGTCCCAGGTATAGCCGTACCGCATACACAACGTCTCCAGGAGCTTCAGCCCCACATAACAGCACGCCAGATTGTTCAGCACACGGCTCGGAAGCATCTTTTCAAATTTCCCAAGTCCCTCCTTATGCCACTTCGCCACCTCGTCCGGATGGACGGACAGCGCAGTATCCAGAAGCGACCTTCCAAAGTCACCAAGCATCTCCGGTGCAAAGGCTATCCGGTTAAATGCCATCCTGCGGTCTGCGTCTTTCAAATCCTTCTTTGAAAACAGAAGCTCCACGCTCCGCTCACGGATTGCCGCCTCGTCCGCCGATTCCTCACCGGCCACCACCAGAGGTGCCGCCAGCTCATAGACCACCACGGTCTGGTCAGCCCTGCCACGGACACCGTTGTGCCCATCATAAGCGTCACGGAAATGATTATACAGGACGCTTAACCTCTGGCGGTCAATCTTGGACGGCTTGAACTCATCCAGAGGGAGCGGGATCACGTTGGACGAAGCCGCGTCCTTCATCAGCGTAAACTGCGTGACCTGCGTCGCCGCCATCACCTTGGATGTCGAGAATATCGGCAGGATGACTTTCTCAAGGGTCGTGGACTTGCCGCTACCGGCCTCGCCGATCAGAAAGAGGTGCGGAAACTTTATCCCGCAGCGTTTCATGTGTTCCTTCAAAAAACACCCGGCGCACCAGGCAAGGATGGAGATAGCTTTCGCAGGCTCGTTGTAGCTCATCAGCCAGTGACCCAGCACTGGCAGCTTCTCTTTTGCCAGCATATCGCAACTTAAGATGCCGGTCTGGATACTCTTGTACTTTTCAAGCTGCACGATGTCAGCAACAGCCGTGCCACCATGTTCCATGCTGCCCTCTGTGGTGACGAACACATACCGTCCTTCGTATTCATAGACACCCAGAGCCTTGACGCCATATTTCTCCGTCCACTCAAGCTGGGAGATATAGGTCTTCAAAAGCTCTAGGTCTCCATCGGAACCGAAATACGAAAGGGCAATGGTGTTCTTATTCAGCAGATTTTTGAACTTCTGCTGGTTGGCAAAGTCTGTGGTCATAAACGTGAGCCGGTACTTCTCCCCATGCGTGGTCACAAGGTCCGCGCAGAGCTGGGCCTCCTCCTC
Source organism: Lachnospiraceae bacterium (assembly GCA_021203465.1). Classification (GTDB taxonomy): domain Bacteria; phylum Bacillota; class Clostridia; order Lachnospirales; family Lachnospiraceae; genus Hominiventricola. Next base: position 5,315 of record JAJQBC010000116.1, read on the forward strand.
TGACTGGATCATCTCAATCGGCACGATCACGAAATTGGTGATGGGATACACCGTATCACCCTTCTGGCGGAGGTACCGGCCGTTCGCCTCAAACACAGGAGAAACGTCTGCCGGATTGTAGATATCCTCCGTTTTTTCGATTGCCTTATCAAGCGTCTCCTGCCCATAGGTAGTTCCGTCACTCCGATGCGCCACATCCCACTTATCACGGAACAGACCCGACTGCCGGAAAAGCCTGTCCATCTGTTCCTTGTCCTTGCCGGACCAGAACGCCAGCTTCAGGCGCAGCGCCATATCCGCTTCCGACTGGCTCTGGTATTTCTCCTGCCATCTGCCCTCCCAGAGCAGCTGGAACACATCACCACCCTTGGCTGCCTGCGCCTTTTCGAGCAGCTCCTCATCGGTCAGCTTCGTCAGCGCCGCATTGGATTTTTTCCTCTTCGGCTTCTCTTTGGCTTTGCGCTTCTTTGCTACATAGTTTTCGTGAATCCAGGCAAGGGCGCCGTTATCCTCTGCCACCGTCTCCGGCGCATCGGGGAGCTTCTTGCCTGTGACGGTAAAATACCGGCCGGAGTCATACATCTCGACTCCCGTCTCGCTGTTCTTACTGCTGCCCTTGGGCTTTTCGCCTTTGAACCACAGATGCACACCATCTCCCGATGGGGAGAATTCAGCGAATGTAGGCTGCCTGGCAAGGATCGCCGCCGCGACTTCATTGAACTGCCCCGTCTGTGGGTCATAGCAGTGGTCGATATCCACGCCAACGAAGCCGTCCTCTTTGACAAACATCCTGCCGATACCTGAGAAGCCGTACATCTCCACGGCATCCGCCACGGTCTGATAATCCGTCCAGGTCTCCGGCTTATTGGACGCGGCGTTCTTTCCCGTCTCCGGGTTAATCGGAACCTTTCTGGGTTTACCGCCGTCTTTATCCGGCATCAGCCTGAAATTCACCCAGCGTTTCCCTGCTTTCAGTTCTTCTGGGATCATCTTCCTGCATCTCCTTTCTTTCAGCGGCTGTATCTATTGCCGCATACTTTTTATTGCCGCTATCCCCTCTGCTGGGAGGGCATTCCTTGCTGCGGCCTGCAGATTTCCGCTCCGCCCTGCGCTTTGCCTGCCGCTCTTCCTTCATGATGTTATACAGAGCTTCATTGAAGGTCGGGTCGGCATACCCCTCACTGTTCCTGCCATTAAACTTCATCCTCGCTGCCCTCCCAGTCTTGTAAGGGCGGCTTCCCTGGCGAGCATCTGGATTGCACAACAGGCGCGCTCATACACCCACCAGCCACACTGTTCCCGGCAGCAACCCGTGTCTCCCGATCCCCTGTCAGCCATAACCATCAGCGGGCAGACACTTCCCGCCCGTTCCTGCCCTGTGTTAAATTCCGTCTGTTTTATATTATTTTCCACTTGGAATCCTCCGTTTTTATGCCGTTTTCTGATTTATTCGCCGATGACGCATAAATATACGCCACCGGCTTTAACTCATTCCATCTCTTCCATATGCCCGAAATCAGGACCATACGAACCTTCCGCTACGATGGGGACATCGAAATCCGGATACGGCTGGACTTCCATGCACTCCTTGATGAAAACCCCGGCCCCCTGCACCTTGTCCTCCGGCACAATGAACACCAGCTCATCGTGAATCTGCAGGATAGGCTGAAGCCATGGACGCTCCGGCAGACCCTTGATAATCCTGGCACAGGCGGCTTTCAAAATATCCGCCGCCGTTCCCTGGATAGGTGTGTTCAGTGCGCACCGCTCGGCGAAGGACTTCTTGCCCCAATCCTCCGAAAGGATGTTGGGGAGATAGCGTCTCCTGCCAAGCCAGGTCTCCGCGTAACAGGTTCTCGCGGCGTGGGCTTTCGTCTCCTCCTGCCACTTCGTCAGACCGGGATAACCGGCTTTGAGGTTTGAGATGATTTCAGCACACTGCTCGAAGGTGCGGTCAACCCCGGCTTTAAACTTCAGCGTCTTCTGAAGACCGCGAGGGAACAGTCCGTAGAACGTGCCGAAGTTGACGTTTTTCGCAATCGTCCTGTGTTCCTTGTAGCCTGGGAAGTGCTTGTCCTCTGCCTGCTCGTAGGTCACGCCAAAAATAACGCTGGTGGTCTGGGCATGGATGTCGCCGCCGTTTTTGTACGTCCAAAGCATTTTCTCATCCTGGCAGTACTCCGCTCCCACACGAAGCTCAATCTGGGAGAAGTCATGGCTTTCCAAAACACAGCCCTCCGGCGCCTTGATAAAGGAGCGGACACCGATAGGGTCGTTGGTAGCCCTTGGGCAGTTGCCTGTGATGGAAACCTGTCCTCTCCTGCGGACAACGATATATCCGCTCGGCACGGTCACGCAGTACACCCTGCCCTCATAATGGACCGTGGTTTTCTCCGCTCCCTGCGTCAGGCTATAGTTCTGCTTCGTCACGTCAAGCTGATAGTTCACCTTGGCATTGGGGTTGCTGCTGTAGTACTCCCTCAGATGCGCCCTTGTTCCGGTCAGCGTATACAGAATCTGCATCCAGTCGGCATTCTCCTTGACCGAAGTGCTGTAGTAGTTCTGCCTGGTAAAGCAGCCGTCCCATTCCATCAGCTCACCCAGGATGTTCTCCGCTGTCTCACGGTCAAAATCCAAAAGCCACGGACCCCATTGTTTTTCGGAGCCTAACAGGCCGATGATCCACTGTGAGAAGTCACTCTTCAGCAGGCGGACATTTACCCTGCCGTCCTTCTTGGTGTAATCAGAATGAGGGGCGCCGGTCTCCTTGATTGCCTGCATGAGCCTGCGGAACTTCCGTGCTTTCACAAAGGTAAATTCAATCCCGCCGTCACAGATATATCCGTCTGCCTGTGTCGCTGCCAGAAGCGTCGCCTCTGCCTTGGTAAGATGCCTGTCTCCAAAAGCGAACTCCCCGGCATTCAGCTGCCGTGCGTCTTTGGGATACTCGGCGGCATCGACCACAATGAAGCTGTCATCCTTCTTCTGCAAAAGGCACCTATGGTCAGGCGTCATCATCAGGCTGATGTGCTTGCTCTCCACCTGCACCATGTCCCCGTCGTATTTCCTGTCGATATACCGCATGGACTCGACAAAGGAAATCTCGCCGTTATCCCACTGCGCCACAAGCTCGCCCTCCTGCAGTTCCGGAAACGGCACGAAGCCGCGCCTCGTGAGGATTTCGGTCTCCGAATCAAAGCAGTTCTGGATGTTCGGGTTCCGGCAGTTCATCCTGCCTGTGTCCGTGCTGAGCGAGAAAAAATCCGGGTGGATTCTCCCCGTCACCGAATTGATATATTTGAGGTACCCGTCTATGTAGGTACTCTTCAGCTTCCCCCACTTACGGTACTCCTGCACCAGCTCAAACAGGTGGGACAGCTCCGGTTTGTTGGCATCGCACCATTCTTTCAGCATCTGCATTGCCTGGTCGTCCGCTGCCTCACGGTTGGTCTCCGTGGTCTTTACCACAGGGAGTCCCAGAGTCTTATAAAGGTGCATCTTAAATGCGTTTGTAGAGCAGTTGCTCCCGATCGCAATGCCAGGGCACATTGCTTCAATCTCCGCTTTAATCTCTGCAATTTTCTCCTCCGCTTCTGTTTTCCGCCCCTCCATCAGTTCACGGTTGACTGGCACACCGTTGTGCTTCATCAGCCCAAGGAACACAGCCGTGGGTGATTCAATCTCCTCCACGAGGGTCCTGTGCTGCGGGAGGAACCGGTTAAACCAGCTGTTGCACTTGTTATAGAGCCGCAGCGTCATATCCGAGTCGGCGCAGCCGTAGCGCACCGTCTCCCATTCCTGCGGATTCATCTCATCGAAGTGCCTGCCATTGGTGACATCTGTAAATGACGGCATCTCCACGCCGAACTGCTCCGTTGCCATACGCTTCAAGCCGCTGTCCGAGAGCTTGCGGAACTCCCACTTTGACTTCATCGTCAGCTGGCACGCCGCGATAGTGTCATAGACAGGCGGCTGGACAACGATGCCAAGATGATAGGACATCATGGCTTCAAATGAGAGATTGTGCGCCACTTTCGTGACTTTCGGATTGGTGAGGAACTGCTCCTGGAACTTCCAAAACTCTGCCGTGTCCACGTTGTCACCGCAAAGGTGAGCTACAGGAACATAGATGGCTGTCCCCTCCTCCACGGAATAGCTGCAGCCCACGATGTGGGACTTCGCCGGGTCAAGCGCCGCCTTATCCTCCTCACGGAAAGCCGGGTCGGGTGCCGTCTCATAATCGAAGGCGATGACTTTGGCATCACCGAGATATTCTTTAATCCCCGCCACAGTCATGGCGGAGCGGTAATCTTCACTCTGAGCCATCCGCACCGCCTCCTTCTTGCCGTTCACAGCGATGCCGCAAAACATCATACATTTTCCCGACATAGGCGGTCATCGGCTGGCCACAGTTCCAGCAAAATATCGTCCCTCGCAGTTCCTTGGGTTCCACCGCCCTTGTCACGTGTCCGCAGACCGGGCAGAAAACATCCAGCCGGCTGTTTTTCTTCATCCGGGAAATCTCGCCGGCATAGGAAACATTATCGGTTGGCATGATACTCTCATGCACCAGCACTGCATCCTGTTTCCTTCCGCGGTATGTGTCACTGATGAAATCCGCGGCACATTCCACCGCGCTTATCATCTGTTCTTTGGATTCCAAACGCTCCTCCCATGCGGGAGTCTCCTCGTCCTCAGCGCCCATCTCATCCAAAATAAGATTCTGAAAATGAAGGACAACCTTTTTCAGCGTTTCGATCACCTGAATATCTTCTCTGTCTTTCCAGTGCATATATGCCTCCATTCTAAGAAGCCAGGAGGGGAAGGAGTCCCCTCCCCTCCGCTTCCTTTATGCCTGTGTTTACATCGGTTCGATGACCTCGCTGGTCTCCGCATCCACGAACTCAGGAACCTCATCCTCATCCACGAGGGACTCCATGGTCATGTTGGAGTCATACTCCCGAACCCACTCGACCATCTTCGACACTGCCGCTTTCTCGGTGTCAGTCAGCGCACGGACAAACTGGAACTTCGCCTGGGAATAACCGATATCTGTGGAGCTGGTCGCCTTCTGCAGGCTGATGCTCGTGACCACCTGCGATGGGAAACGGCGCTTGTTGAGCAGGCTCTTAGCGTAGCGGCCATACTCCGAAAGGGAGCCGGTCGGAAGAGACAGGCGGTACGGGAAGATGTCGCCCTCCATGAGGATATACATCATCCTGCGGTTCTTACACGCCTTGCCCTTGCTGCCGCCTGCCGCACTGCCGAACTGGTTATACGGGCACTTGGCGCATGTGCCGCCCGGATCGCCGGTTCCGACCACGCCGTCGAAGGAGCCGCAGTCAGGCGGGTTGTTGCCCCCGGTGTACGCGCTCTTGTAATAAGCGTTGGCCGGATGCTGGAACAGGATGACACCGGTGATGTTCTTCACCAGGGTTGTCTCTCCCTCGTTTTCCGGGTCAGGCATCTCGAATGCCGTCACCCCTCCCGCAGGGAGCTTAATCTTGTCCAGACGGAAATCGACGCCTGCGAAGTCGCCGGACGCATCGTTGTTCATAAAATCCAGACTGCCTGCCAGTGCATACCCGCTTGTCTCGGTCAGGTCAGTGGTCTCAGTTGCTGTGGTCAAATTCTTATCTGCCATAGTTAAAATCCTCCTGATTTTGATTGATTTATATAAATGTTGATATTTTCAGTGTCTCAGTGTAATCAGTGTATCTACGTTTTCAGCGTTTCAGTGTATATACGGAAGCAGTGCCGCTACGGATCAGCTCTTCCTCGTGGACTTCGTCACAGAGACGGATGACTGGTCATACAAATTGACCACATCGGCAATCCACTTAGGAACCTCCTGCTCGTTGGCTTCCTTCAGTTCTTTGACAAGGCTGGTCAGTGAGTTTGCGTTTACGGTTTCGTAAACCAAATCACCATAGCCGTGGGAACGAAGTGCCGCGAACAGATCCTCCTTGCATCCGGCTTTTGCGGAAGCGCGGGTCTTTATGGTTACTGAGAACCTTGTACCCTTACGGGTGAAGTTCTCCGTCTCTGTCTGGATCATCAGGTCAAAGAGCTGCTTCTCTGTCTGATCCTTGTCAGCGGTCACCTCTTTGAGATAGTCCTCCGCCTTTTTCTTTTCATCACGCAGTGCTTTCAGGCGTTCCGCCAGTTCATACATGGCATTGGCCGTAGGCGTAACAGCTTCCTCCTGCTCCTGCGCTGCCGGTTCCTCGAATTCCGGCCATTCCTGCTCATAATCCATAAGCTCTCCTTTCTGCTACACTGAAAACGGGTTCCTGCCCTGCCGATACTCATCGACCAGCATTGCCGCAAGGTCGGCTTTATCCCGGAGGGACTTCAAAACTTTTGCATCCACAGTTCCTTTTGCCTGGAGGTAGATATAGTGGCAGTCCTCCTTCTGCGACACCCTGTGGATACGCGCCTTTGCCTGTTCAAAATTGCTCATGCTGTAGTCCAGGCTGTAAAACAACATCGTGCTGGCGGCTGTGAGCGTCAGCCCTAATCCTGCTGCCGCAATCTGGCCGACAAATACCATGCAGACTTCATCCTCCTGGAACCGATCCACCTCTGCCTGACGGTCAGTGACACCACCTCGGATAACCGAGTATTCGATGCCCTTCTTCTGTAGGAGCTTCTCAATGTCATCCAGTTCTGCAACAAACCGAGCCATCACCACGAGCTTTTTCCCTTCCTCTGTTACCGAATCAACGATGTCAGACAGGGCATCCAGCTTGGCTTTGCTGATAGTCACATCCTTGCCGGTGTCATCGGTGAGATGTCCGCCGGTTGCCTGCGAGAGCCGCAGGAGTTTGGTAAGAACATTATTGACCGTAACTTCGCTCTCCTCGGAAAGCTCCGTGTACGCCTGCTTCTCCAACTCCCGATAAATCTTCATTGCTTTCGGTTCCATCTCCACAGTCCGCACCTCCTCGGTGATGCCGGGAAGGTCGAGACATTCCTCTTTGGTGGTACGAAACGCAATGGAATGAAGCTTCTCCAGGAATTCATCCTGCATGGATGAACGGAATACAGGTGTGTGGTTCCCATAGCCTGTCATATCGAAGAAATGGTTTCTGAACCGGACAAAGCTGCGTCCGAAGATGCTGCTGTCAGCAAAGCGGTACTGTGAAAAGACATCCAGTTCGCGGTTCGTGATCAGTGTCCCTGTTAGCAGGAGCTTGAACCTCGCCCGGTCGCCAAGACGGTGCATGGCTTTCGACTGTGCTGTGGTGCCGTCCTTCAGCTTGTGTGCCTCGTCTGCAATAATCAGATCCGGCTTGAACCTGCGGATTTCCTCTTCCAGCCGCCATGTGCTTTCATAGTTGTTGACCACAATCTGAAGCGGTCCTTCCTCTGCCTGCTTCACCTTTTCGAGTGTTTCCCGCTTCTTTGCGCTGCCGCCCCGCAGGATGGTCAGCTCATACGGAAAATCGGCAAACCGCTCGAACTCGTCCTCCCAAACACCGAGAACCAAAAGCGGAGCAACTACCAGAACCCGCGAGATTAAGCCGCGCTGGTACAGCACTCCTGCAATTGCGACAGCAATTAGACTCTTCCCGCACCCCATTTCTAACAGTAGTGCCACACCGCCTCCTGCTTTCTCCGGATCATCAATACCGAGAACCCTGCAAGCAAAGGCAAAAGCCCTGCGCTGGTGGTCATAAGGGTGTGCCCGGATGGGCATATAAATTTCTGTCTCCATGAGAGACACCTCCTCTCTGCCACGTTTATGTGGCTGTGTCCTGGAACTGGTGGATCGCATTAAATACTTCTGCCAGTTCGCTAAGTGTGCTGTACTTCTGCTCGAATGCCCGCAGGTCTTTCAGCGCCTGCCCAAGAAGCTGCTCCCTCAGATTTGTCGTCTGAAGAACAACATCCAGTGAGCGATACGAACGCACATTGTCCGTAACGTTCACAAAAGCACGAACTGGCTCCTTTTCCACCTGCTCCGGACGAACAATGATACGGCGGATAATGTGCGCCGCCTGATACTCCCGGTATTTTTCGGCCGCTTCACTGTTGTCCCATTCAAACTCATCATGCAGCGGAGCATCCACAGGTCTGCTTGCGTCCAGCAGACGTTTTGCCGTAAGACCACCGCTTTCTTCGAGTTCCTGGCACACCTGCCCTGCGACTTCAGCAGGGGTTTTCAGCTGTGCCCCCGGTTTGTATGAATACTGCATAAGCTCTAACCTCCTTCTTCCAAAATCTGAAATTGCCGTGCCATGCATGAGCCATGACTCACCATGCCGTACCGGACCACACCATAACTCACCCCATCAAGCCTAAACATACCTCGCCTGCCTCGACGTACCACACCGTTCCTTGCCTGAACATAACTCGCCACGCCTGCCATACCCTGCCCCTCCTCAACACAACACACCTTACGAAACCCCGCCTGCCTTACCATTCCATGACTAACCTCATCACGCCACAACGTGCCGCAACTTACCGAACCTAGCCTGCCGTACCCAGCCGCTCCAAGCCTCAACGCACCACGCCTTAACCCACCTTGCCTGCCATACCACGTCATACCTAACACAGCCCGAACTTACCCCGTAGAGCCATAACATGCCACGCCTGCCTTGCCTTAACATGCCTATCCAAGACCCGCCATGCAAAACCAGACCTTACCTAAAGCAACCGTGCCTGCCATGCCCGACCTATCCCGGCCAAGCCTCAACGCACCGTAACCCACCATGCCCCGGCAATCATATTTATTACTGAATGGAGAACATACCGTTCTGCCCATCCTTTTCCACTCTCCACTCGCCGACGCCGCAAACGTAGCCACCGGCGTTCAGCATGTTCAGAATATTTTCCAAACTGTACTCACCGTTCTTGTTGTAGCTGATGACCAGATCCGCATACCAGTTACGAAATTCCGGTCTGTATCTCAGGTCCGCGCTGCCCATGCCAACTCTTACCATGTCCTCACGCATCACAGGCAGGTCAGAGTGGATCTCCACAAGCCCGTCAGCATCTGCTTCGATGAAGAATGCACCTCTCAGGCTCACCTTGTCCTTCGCCCAGCCCATACGGTATGCAGCACTGATTGCCGCCTGCTTGAAAGCCGTTACAGGGAAACCGAAGTGGGCGCCTTTGCCGCAGATTTCATAGAACTCCTCAATGGACTGTGCGGTTTTGGCTTCCTCCGCCACTGCTGCCGCTCCAGGATACTTGCTTTCATCTGTTGCGAAATAGGCTGCTGCGATAAAGTCAGCCAGAGGGTCACGGACTTCCTTTGCCTTGCCCTTCTTAATGCCCTGCTGCGCTTCGAGCATCTGCTTGCGGGCTTTTTCCGACCACTTGTGCATGATGAGCGGTGTGTCTCCCACAGCGCGCACCGTTACCTTCTGAATGTCCATAGGTCTAATCTCAATAACTTCCTGTGCTTTCTTTGTAGCCATAATGCTTACCAACCTTTCTTTAATTTGATTTTCATTGAATCATCGTAGCCGCGGCTCATCGGCCGCTCGTTAAATAAGTACGGGGTGGATGCCCGCCCACCCCAGGCGGTTTCGGATTACTTCAGTTCTTCCAGGACGCTTCCCAGGATGAGCTTCAGAAAATCCCTGTCCTTTTCCGGCATCTCAGAGATGTGCTTGACGCCATCAGGCTTCTTCTCCTCCTTGCAACAGTCGCACTCACAGGCGCCCTCGGTCTCGGCATCCTCTTCGGTCTCGCCATCATCCTCGAACTCCATCTCCAGCTCCTCATCCATGTCGGTGTTGTAGAAGGTGGTGCTGTGGCAGTCACCGAAGTGGAAGCTCAGTGACTCGATATTGATGGTGATAGGGGTCTTTTCCAAATCCTTGTTACTCATAGTGCTTATTCCTCGCTTTCATTCTTTCTGAGCTGTTTCTTCAGCCCGTTGTACAGTTTCTCCGCCAACTCGTCCGGCTCCGCCATGTGGCGGACTTTGATGAAGTTGTCCTTCGCAAAGTCGATCTCCGCCTGCATCCCTTCGCTGATCCGGTCTCCGAACGTCCACAGTTCGTCACACATGGACAGCCACTCAAGCCCCAGTTGCATTCCCTCCGCCCGTTCCTCCGGATCATCATCGGAAAGGAACTGTGTCATATAGATGTGGGGACACATGGGGATGTAACCGCAGAGGGTAAGGAACCTGCAGGCTTTCCGTGCCCTGCTCACGTTTTCTTCCAGCTCGTCGGCTCGTTCGGTCGGATTTTCCGACACCGGCTTGTAGGGAGAGCAGACATACACTCTGGTCGGCTCTTCGCTTCTATCCCTCATTGCTGCTTCCCTCCTCTTCCTGCATTTCGGAAATCACAACCTCTCCGACAGCGGAATGCGGCGTGATCACCGGAACCTTCATGCCTTCCCCAAACAGGAACCGCACTAGCCTTGCCGGGAGAGTCATCTCGCCGGTCTCCACAGCCTTGCGTTTCCTGCCGCTTGGGATCATCACATTGACCCTGAGTTTGTTAGTTAAAAACATCGTCTCATTCACCTCCTGCTCTATGTTCTGAGGGGCTGTGGTTGTTCGCCCCTCTACTTAACAGGCAACGAAAAAGGGGCAAATGTAAGGCTGGCTCAAAAATTTTTGTAATTTTCCCTGAAAACCTTCTTGATGTAGTTCACACGGTCTCTGACAGACTGTCTCGTGATTCCCAAATCTCTAGCCACAGAAGCCATTGACTCTTCTTCAATAAGTACTCTCTGATAAATTTCCTGCTGCTCCTCTGTCAAATATGCATCGACAAAATCCCTGACAGCCTGCGTCTCTGCTGATACACAATCCACGTCCTCATCCTGAATAAGGTTCAGGAGTGTATCCTTTTCCTTGTCTCCGCCCATGGAATCATCAGCTGAATCGACATCGAGCGACAGCATTGCCCTTGCCGGCACATCTTCATCCGGATGGGTTTCCTTCCATCTTTCAATGCTCTCCCGCTCCCAGTCCTGGATCGGCGGCTTCGAGTGCTTCACATTGTTGTAGACCTCGCAATCATCCAGCCTGTGCAGCATAGCGATGTCGGCTTCTGTGACGCCGTCCACACCAGGGGTAAGCACCACGCTTGTCCCATCTGCAAATTTGTAAGTAAATGTGTTCCTCGTATCGGTTCTTGTTTTCCTTGTTTTCATCGTTCTTCGTCCTTTCCGCCTGGGAGCGGATAAGGCGAGGACTGTGGGAAAACAAAAACCCCGGAAGTATCTCTCTGTAGAAATACCTCCGGGGCCGCAAAACAAGTCTGAGCATGACAAACCAAGGGGTACTTTCACAGCGGTTTGCTTATGTGCCTCCACATCCTATGGAAGTACATCGACAAACCAGTATGAGAATATCCTCGCCTTATCATGAACTCAGGCATTCGATATTTTATTTTTTATATGTCAGGAGCTGGCCGCTGTGGGCTTGTCCCCTGTCGATGGTTATATGATATCAGGTGCAGCAGAAAAGCTACAGACACCTAAACTGTGATTTCCAGTCGGAAAAATCATAGAATTCTATGATTTTTTGAGATGGTGAGCACTCCTTCTCTTCCTTCCGACGCAAAAAAATACCGCTCAACCCATACAGTCAAGCGGTATCATGTGCTTCTATTTTGTGCGGCGTACCCTTGGAGCATCGCCATAATGCCCTGGAACGCTAAGGCAACACCGCACAAAACTAAAACGTGCACAGAGCCAGCAAATGTGGTAAAATAGATTTATGGATAAACAAATAAGCCTGTCTGCACTGAGCGATGAATTATCTCAGGTG
>JAJQBC010000101.1 GCA_021203465.1 Lachnospiraceae bacterium
CAGCTTCTTAGCTTCAGCATTTGGAACAAATCCATGTATTTTAATATTTAAATCAGGATTATCTCTTATATAATTATAACACCAGTCTTCCAAGGGACCCGAGCCACAAATCACCAATTGAGGAGCTGCTTTTCCCATCTGTTTCCAAGCCCCAAAAAGGATTTTTATTCCTTTTAGCTCATCCAACCTTCCAACGTAGATAAAATAATCTCGCATATTATCATTTACTCTTTCCTATCTGTAAGTAGCTTCATATATGGCTTTAGGAGGCAAATAGTTGCTTTCAGACACAAATTTTTTCCATATTTATATAAGTATTTTATCTCTCAGTTTCCTTCCCTTGTTTGATGCAGGTTTCAAAAGTGAAATTGGGTTTTATATAAATTTGGGCAGGATTGATAATTTGTTTCTTACCAGGTCTGTTTAACTGCAGCAACTTCTCTTTATTAAACTCCGTAAGGCAAATATAATTGAGCTTTCGATATGTTCCCAGCATTCTGTGGATTTTTGTATTCGTCACACATATCAAAGTTTGTAATTTGCTTCCCCTGTAACAGCCATGCTTTACAGCACACAGCAACCCATTTTTAACACAGTCTTCACAAATATGTCCCTCTCTATAGAATAACGCCCCTGGACAAAGCAGTCGAAAATTATGAATTGTCTGCACTACAGGAACTTTACAAGAAAATGCAGCATAATACACGGAAGGGCTGATCAGGCTAAGTGTATTGTGAACATGAACAATATCAATATGCTGTTCCCTGATGATCTTTTTTACTTCCCTGTAAGTTCTGAAGTTGAATATAGTGGCAAATGGAAGAGAAAGCTTTTGAACAAGAGACATTACTTTCAGCTCAGAATTATTTCTACTGTAAAAAACAACAGTATGGCCATGATCCTCTAACAGTTTCTTCTCATTGGCAACAACGGTGTCTTCTCCTCCTGGAATCTGATAATAGTTATGAACGATTAAAACTTTATACTTTTTCTCCATACGATATAATTTCCTTGTATAACATATGAAAACACTAAAATCGCGCAAACAATCAATGCAACAATTGAGAAAATCATTTTCCCCTCGCCATAGCCAGCCAGATAAATTTTAAATTTGTGTGCCAGTATTTCTTAAATAATCGTTTGGGTTCCTGTATAAGTCGGTAAACCCATTCCAAATTATGCGCTTGCATCCATTCCGGCGCCCGTAATATGTTGCCAGCATGATAGTCAAATCCAGCGCCTACCCCGCACATAAGTCCATTCACTTTTCCCAGATGTTCATACATCCATTTTTCCTGTTTGGGGCAGGAGAGGCCAACCCACAAAAAATCTGGTTTCGATTCGTTTATTTTCTGTACCATGTATTGATCTTCTTCCACCGTCATAGAGTGGAAGGGCGGACTATACATACCGGCAATTTCTAAGTCGGGATAGGCCTCCAGTAATTTTTTCTGTAATTTTATCAATGTTTCATCCGTCGAGCCAAAAAAATAGTGCCGCCATTTGTGTTCAGCACTCCTTCGAAAGATCTCACTCATATAGTCCGGCCCGGTGGTTCTCTGCATCTTTTTATGACCACGGCGGCTCCCGACCACGGATAACGGCCCCCCGTCCGGCATACACAGGGCTGCGCTGTTCAATACCCTGCAGAATTCCGGATCATTGTATGCGGTCACATCTGAATATACATTCACAACGCAAAAATAATCGCTGCGCAGCTTATCCAGAGATTTTTCTGTAAACTCGATCAGCCAGTTCATATCAATTGCCGCTATGTCTACGCCCAAAATTTTACAGACAGGGATTTCAGATTTATTAATTTTTCTTCTGTATACAATTGATACTTGGCTGATGTCAGTTAATGCACTTTCATCAGGCATCCTGATTCCTCTCATAACTTTTCGTCTATTAGGGCCACGCTCCGCCATTCCGCCTGCCGGATTCTCACCCCGCAGCCAGACTGTTGCCAGCATTATAACCACCGTATCCCCTGCAGCGCGGCGATGCGACGACTGCGCGGATCGGCTTTTATGACGGTATGAACAAAGAAAAATAGAAGTACCGCTACTTCCATTCCCTGACTGCTTTTTGACCACTCTCCGGTTCGCTAAACCCGCCCTTTAGCGAACACAGGAAAAGAAGCCCGGATTTACGGACTTCTTTTCCAACTTGACCACTTTGGGTGCCCCTTATTTAATTTTTTAACAGATTAATGCATTCTCGTTTGCGCTCGAGACTGCTGTGGACATAGATGTTCATTGTTGTGTTGATCGAGGAATGGCCGAGGAGCTCCGCGAGCGTCTTGTAATCCATTCCTTTCTGCACGGCGAGTGTGGCAAAATTGTGGCGTAGTGCATGGAAGTTCAGGTAGCGCAGACTGCATTGCTCCAGAATTTTCCGATACTTTTTCTGGATACAGCGCGGCTCCATGCAGTGAGGCGTACCGGTCAGGACAAAACAGTCCTCCGATTTTTGATGCCTGTGAGTTCGTTCCAGCAGAAAACGGGGAAGAGGGATATTTCTTGTGGAGCTGGCGGTCTTGGGCAGGCTGGTGTGCAGGACAGTTTTCGCGGTTTCGTGCACCGCATCATATTTTTCATTTTTCATGCGATAGACAGTCCGGCGGATCCAGATCTGCTCGGCAGTACGGTCATAGTCCTCCCATTTCAGACCGCTGAGTTCTCCGATGCGAATTCCGGTAAACATGCAGAGCAGGAGACCGAAGTAAAAGTCGTCATCCTTTTCTTCCAGAAATGCCTCTAGACGTTCCAGCTCTGTCGGTAGAAAGATATTCGGTAGCTTTTTGGCTGTCCGGGGACAACTGACCGACAGCGGCGGCATGGCGATTCGGTGCTTTCGATATGCGAATTTCAGGATGCTTCGCAGAAGATTGATGATGGACTGAAGGTATGTTGTGGATAATTGCTCCTGAACTTTGGCATGAATGAAAGCCTGTATAATAGAGTCATCAATAAGAGTAACTTCCATTTTTCCGAAATACGGCTGCAGATGCTGCTCGATTATCGTATTATATAGGAAGTAACTGCTATCTCTGATCGTGAGGCGGACATCAGCTCGCCATTCATTCAGAAGTTGATCGAAGGTGAAGCTGCAGGAATCGGATTTTACATTATCCGTTTCCGATGTCAGCTCTATTCTGGCGAGAATTTCATTGCGTCGCTGTTTCACGTCAGAATATTTGTGGGCATATACATATCCGTATATGATGTTTCCATTGGCGTTCCGCCCTTTTACATATCGGGCCTCCCAGCGACCGTCTTTACGTTTCCTGATGTTTTCTCCTTTTCTTCCCATAGATCCTCCTTTGTCGTGACCACGCAGCTGACTGCGAAAAATAGTATTGCGATAGCTATAAAACACTATAAACCGCTCCACTTGACGAATGTGGAAAATGCCTGTATTATTAAGAAAAAACTTAAGGATGTGTATGATGGACGAACAAAGATACCAAAATGCTGACGAAGTGATAGACCTTGTAGATCTGCTGTTCTATCTGCTGAAGAAGTGGAAATCGTTTTTGATTCTGCTTGTGATTGGCGCACTGCTGGGATCCGGTGTCTGTGCGCTGAAAGCGGTGCAGACGCGAAATGCGGCTGTGGCGGCGTCGCAGACGGAGTGGAGCGCAGCCGGATATGATATTGATGACGAAGTGATTGCCCAGATGGAGATGGCCGCGCAGTATCGAAAGCAGTATCTCGAGCAGCTGGCGTATTGCCAGAATTCGATTCTGATGCAGCTTGATCCGAATGCATTTTACGAGGGAAGGCTGACTTACTATATTTCCGCAGGGGATGATACTACTTTGGCGGTTTCGCGTTTTCAGAATATTATAAAGTCGGATGATATTCTGGACGAGCTTCTGGAGGCTTCCGGGCTGGACTGCGAAGCGTCCTATATTGAGGAGCTGCTCAGCGCCTCAACTTCGGCGGAGTTGATTAATCGTGCGCCGGAGGAGACGAAAAGCGCGATGACAGATATTTATAATTACAGCGGCGAGACGAGTGAGAGCAATACTATCATTATTAAGGTAGTAGCGCCTGACGAGGAGTCCTGCTCTCAGATGTTGTCCGTTTTGCGTGAGAAGGCGGAAGAACTGGACAGTGAGTGTGCGTCATCTTATGAGATCTATAACTCCGTGAAAGTGAGTGATTCCGTACAGCAGACGGCGAATAGCGCATACCTGACCTGGCAGGACAAGAGTCTATCCTGCATGTATACATACCTGACCAACGAGCAGAAGCTGGAAGACGCGTTCACCAGCACAGAGCTGGACTACTATAAACATGTATATTATACGGAGTCGCTGGACGAGACGGAGACGGTGGCTGCAGTGGAGGTGGAGACTACCGCAGAGGCGGACACGGATACGGAGGTTTCACTTTCCTTCTCCGGCATGAAGAAATACGTGCTGATCGGCGCTGTTGTTGGTCTGTTTTTGTGGGCCTGCTGGTTCGGGCTCAGCTATTTGCTGGACAAGAGCATTCGCACTTATGGGGAGGCGAAGGATTGTTACCGCGTTCCGATGCTCGGGCGTCTGGCTGCGGATGACGGGAAGGCGAGAGGGATCGATGGCATGATCGATGCGCTTTACTGTCGGATCAAAGGTTCTGCGGATACGATACCTTATGTGATCTCTGCGATCAATACGATCGGCGATGAGCGTACGGTGCTCTGTGGGAATATCGAATATGAGGAAGTGCAGGCCGTGATGGAGGAGTTTCAGAAGAACTGTGCGCAGATTGAGATCGACGACTTCGCCGGAAAGAGTGTTCACGCTCTGGAGCGCGTGAAGGAGACCGGGCGCGAGATACTGGTCGTTCGGATCGGAAAGACGAAGAAGGCCGAGATACGCCGTGAGCTTGAGATCTGCAGGATGCAGAAGATCAAGGTTGTCGGGATGGTGGCGATTGAGAATATATAAAAGAGTCTGATAAATCCGCCTTCAATTTGAAAACATTTTGGTTGAAATCTCCTTCCCTGAATGTTATCCTGTAAACAGAAGTAAAAAACGCATATACATAAGACATTGGAGGTGACAGATTTGAAATTTGCAAAGACGCTGTTGTGTACGCTGGGCGCGGTATTCTGCTGCGTGCTCTTCACGGCCATCCCTGCGGATGCGCGATCTGCGTTTGATCCGGCCTATTACTATGAGAAGTATCCGGACGCACAGTATGCCTGCGGCAATGACAATCAGGCGCTCTATGAGCATTATATGACCATTGGCATTGCGGAGGGGCGCTATGCGAACCGGCAGGCGGAGTGGAGGGCTGCTGCAGGGAATCCGGACAGCCTCGAGGAGCGTTCAGACGTATTTCTGATGACCTTCCCGGCGTCCAATCCGGATTATGCCGACAGCGATTTGGCGACTTTTGACCCGATTCATTATTACAATACCTATGCGGATGTCGCCGCGGTGATCGGCGAAGATCCTGTTGCTCTGCTGAATCATTATTTCGCCTATGGTTATAACAAAGGACGGGACGCCTACTATGCTTCCGGCCCCTGCGTGGATGTGAAGCCCTGTTACTAAAAAGCCCTCTTGACAAAGCCTTCTTTTCCATCTAAACTGGGGAATGGAAAAAGGCTGTGACGAAGAGGAGTAGGTGTGTACCGCCGTCAGAGAGAATCATCCGTGGCTGAGAGATGGTTTCGGGACGGGCACGGCGAAGGTCGCTTCGGAGCCGGAGCGCTGAAGAGTGTGTAAGCGTTCCCGTGCGTTTCGCGTTAAGGAAAAAGAGGTATGTGCCTCGGCGCATATAAACAAAGGTGGTACCGCGATCATGTCGCCCTTTGCACAGGATACTGTGTGGAGGGCGGTTTTTATATCATCAGAAAAACAAAGGAGCAGTTTATTATGAAAGAATTAGCTAAGACCTATGACCCGTCGCAAATTGAAGACCGCACCTACGCGAAGTGGATGGGGAGAAAATATTTCCACGCGGAGCCGGACCGCAGCAGAAAGCCCTTCACGATTGTCATGCCGCCGCCCAATATCACGGGCAAGCTGCACATGGGACATGCGCTGGATAACACGCTGCAGGATATCCTGATCCGCTATAAGAGGATGCAGGGCTACAACGCGCTGTGGCAGCCCGGTACAGATCACGCGAGCATTTCGACCGAAGTGAAGGTTACGAACCAGCTGCGCGAGGAGGGTATTGATAAGAACGAGCTCGGCCGTGAAGGCTTCCTGAAGAGAACCTGGGAGTGGCGTGAGGAGTACGGCCGCACGATCATCGAGCAGCTCAAGAAGATTGGATCCTCCTGCGACTGGGACCGCGAGCGCTTCACGATGGACGAGGGTTGTTCGGAGGCGGTGCTCGAGGTGTTCATGCGCCTCTATGAGAAAGGTTATATTTACAGAGGTTCCCGCATCATCAACTGGTGCCCGGTGTGCCAGACCTCGATTTCTGACGCGGAGGTCGAGCATGAGGAGCAGGCCGGTCATTTCTGGCATATCAACTATCCGATCGCGGACGGCAGTGGATTTGTCGAGATCGCGACGACCCGTCCTGAGACGATGCTCGGCGACACGGCGGTGGCGGTGAATCCGGACGATGCGCGCTACACGCATCTTGTGGGAAAGATGCTGAAGCTCCCGCTGACGGATCGCGAGATTCCGGTGATCGCCGACCCATATGTAGATAAGGAATTTGGTACCGGCTGTGTGAAGATCACGCCCGCGCACGACCCGAACGACTTCGAGGTCGGCAAGCGGCATCAGCTGCCGGAGATCAATATGATGAACGACGACGCGACGATCCACTGCCCGGGCAGCAAGTACGACGGTATGGACCGCTATGAGGCGCGGAAGGCCATGGTGGCGGACCTCGAGGCGCAGGGGCTGCTTGTGAAGGTCGAGGAGCATGTGCACAATGTCGGCACGCACGACCGCTGCCACACGACGGTCGAGCCGATGATCAAGCAGCAGTGGTTCGTGAAGATGGAGGAGATGGCGAAGCCGGCGATTGAGGCGGTGAAGAACGGCGATCTGACTTTCGTGCCGGAGCGCTTCGACAAGATTTATCTGCACTGGCTCGAGAATATCCGCGACTGGTGCATCTCCCGCCAGCTCTGGTGGGGGCACCGCATTCCGGCCTACTACTGCGACGAGTGCGGCGAGATCACGGTGGCCAGGTCCATGCCGGAGAAATGCGCGAAATGCGGCTGCACACACCTGACGCAGGATCCAGACACGCTGGACACCTGGTTTTCCTCGGCGCTGTGGCCCTTTTCGACGCTCGGCTGGCCGAAGGAAAATGAAGACCTCGACTATTTCTATCCGACCGACGTGCTGGTGACGGGATATGATATTATTTTCTTCTGGGTCATTCGCATGGTATTCTCGGGCTATGAGCAGACCGGAAAGTGCCCCTTCCACCATGTGCTGATCCACGGCCTTGTGCGCGATTCGCAGGGCCGCAAGATGAGCAAGTCCCTTGGAAACGGCATCGACCCGCTGGAGATCATCGATAAGTACGGCGCGGACGCCCTGCGCCTGACGCTCGTGACCGGCAACGCGCCGGGCAACGACATGCGCTTTTATATGGAGCGCGTAGAGTCGAGCCGCAACTTTGCGAACAAGGTCTGGAACGCGTCCAGATTTATAATGATGAACCTGCCGGATGAGGAGATTGGAGAGGTGCCTGCGGAGGAGCTCACCCAGGCGGACAAGTGGATTCTCTCGAAGGTGAACAGCCTCGCGCGCGAGGTCACGTCCAACATGGACAGCTTCGAGCTCGGCATCGCGGTGCAGAAGGTCTATGATTTCATCTGGGAGGAATTCTGCGACTGGTA
Organism: Lachnospiraceae bacterium; assembly: GCA_021203465.1. Taxonomy (GTDB): domain Bacteria; phylum Bacillota; class Clostridia; order Lachnospirales; family Lachnospiraceae; genus Hominiventricola. The sequence goes on from JAJQBC010000101.1 coordinate 7,822, forward strand.
CATCGAGATGGTGAAGCCGCGCCTGAAGGAAGAGGGCAGCGGATCGAAGACCGCGGCGCTCTGGACGCTGAAGAACGTTCTCATTCAGGTGCTGAAGCTTTTACATCCCTTCATGCCATTTATCACGGAGGAGATTTTCTGCAACCTGTCGGATGAGGAGTCGATCATGATCTCTGACTGGCCGGTCTACCGGGATGAGTGGAGTTTCCCGGCGGAGGAGAAGGCGGTCGAGACGATCAAGGAGGCGGTCCGCGGCATCCGCGCGGTGCGCACGAGCATGGACGTGCCCTACAGCAGGAAGGCAAGGGTTTATGTCGTGTCCGCGAATGAGACCGTGCGTGGGATTTTCGAGCACAGCCGGGTATTCTTCGCGGCACTCGGCTCCGCGTCCGAGGTCGTTGTGCAGGCGGACAAAACGGGTATTCCGGCGGACGCGGTGTCCGCGCTGATCCCGGAGGCGGCGATCTACATGCCGCTCGAGGAGCTCGTGGACGTGGAGAAGGAAAAGGAACGCCTGAAGAAAGAGGAGAAGCGCCTGACGGGAGAGCTCGCCCGTGTGAACGGCATGTTGAACAATGAGAAATTCATGAGCCGCGCGCCGGAGGCGAAGATCGAGGAGGAGCGCGCGAAGCTCACAAAATATACGCAGATGATGGAGCAGGTGAAAGAGCGTCTAGCACAGCTTGGAGCATAAAATGACATACGAAGAGGCAGAGGCGTATATCAATGATACGCCCAGATTTACCAAAAAGAATACACTGGACAATACGCGGGCGGTGCTGGAGCGCATGGGGCATCCGGAGCGGCGCACGAAGCTGATCCACGTCGCGGGCTCGAACGGCAAGGGTTCGGTCTGCGCATATCTTTCGTCTATTCTGCGGGCAGCGGGAAAGCATGTGGGGCTTTTTACTTCTCCGCATTTGGAGAAGATCAACGAGCGCTTTTGCATTGATGAAGAATATGTCTCGGACGAAGAATTTCTTGAGGCCTTTGAGGCGGTCATGGGCATAGTGCGGGAGCTCCTCGCGGAGCGCCCGGACAGTTTTGCGCACCCGACCTACTTTGAACTGCTGTTCCTGATGGGCATCTGGATTTTTGGGAAAGCAGAGGTCGAATATCTGGTGCTGGAGACCGGATTGGGCGGACGCTTTGACGCGACGAACGCGATTGAGAAGCCGCTGGTCAGTGTGATCACTTCAATCAGTCTTGAACACACGGAGTATCTGGGCGACACGTATGCGGCGATCGCGGGCGAGAAGGCAGGCATCATCAAGGAAGGCTGTCCGGTCGTCTACGACGGCACGCGCGCGGACGTTTCAGAGGTGATCCGGGCGAAAGCTGTCCAAATGCATGCGAGAGCCTACGCTGTCCGCCCGGATATGTATAAAATTTTGCAGAATAGCCAGAAAACGATTGATTTTTCAATTCATACTGGGTATTATGATTCTATGGATATTTCCATCGACACGGTTGCCGAGTATCAGGTCATGAACGCCTGTGAGGCGGTGACGGCGGCGAAGGTCATGGATCTCTCCCTGACGGAGGATGAGATTCATCTCGGCATGAAGCGGATGCGCTGGCAAGGGCGTATGGAGACGGTATTGCCGGGTGTGATTCTCGACGGGGCGCACAATGATTCCGGCGTGGAGGAGTTTGTGAAGACTGCCGGCCGACTTGGTGCGGATACGGAGGTTTCCCTTCTTTTTTCCTGCGTGAAAGAGAAGGATTACGAGGGGATGATCCGGGAGATCTGCGAGGGCATTGCTTTCAGGAGCGTGATCGTGACGGAGGTTGAGTCTAACCGGAAGGTTTCGGCCGCGGAGCTGGGGAAGCTTTTCCGAAAGTACAGCGATCGGCCTGTTCAGGAATATCCGTCTGTGCAGGAGGCGTTCGAGCGGGCGCTCGGCGGCAGAGGGGATGGGATTCTGTTCTGTGTGGGATCCCTCTATCTGGTCGGGAGCCTGAAGCGTTTGATAAGGAGTCATCATTATGCTTGATTTTGAAGAGGAGTTAAAGAAATTTCACCCGAGTATAGAAATCGGCGAGGTGGAAGACAACGTATATAAGAACAATCTGTCCGATGTGACGGATTTGATCGACGAGATGCTGAAGGAGATCAAAGAGCATTGACCGGAAAGGCGAGGCTATGAGGTGTTTTAACTGCGGAGCAGTTCTGAAGAACACGGACTACTGCGAAAGCTGCGGCGCGGATGTAAAGCTCTACCGCAGGATGCTGCAGCTGTCGAACCGATATTACAACGAGGGTTTGGAGAAGGCGCGGGTTCGCGATCTGACGGGCGCGGCGGTCTCGTTGCGCCAGAGTTTAAAGATAAATAAGAGAAACACGGACGCGAGGAATCTTCTGGGGCTTGTCTATTTTGAGACGGGCGATGTGGTGGACGCGCTGACCCAGTGGATCATCAGCAAGAGTTTCCAGAAGAATAAGAACGTGGCTGACGACTATATCAAGGCGATTGAGGACAGCCCCTCCCGGCTGGAATCGATTGGCACGACGATTCGGAAATATAATCAGTCACTGGTCTACTGCGAGCAGGGGAGCTATGATCTCGCGATCATCCAGCTGAAAAAGGTGTTGTCGGTGAACTACCATTTGCTCGATGCGCACCTGCTGCTTGCGCTTCTCTATATTCAGTCGGAGAACTTTTCGAGGGCGCGGACGGAGGTAAAGCGCGTGCTTGAGGTTGACAGGACGAATACCCGGGCGCTTCGCTATCAGAAGGAGCTGGACGAGCGGGAGGGAAAGTCGGCGCCCAAAGAGGAGGAGCATCGGGACTCGATTTCCTATGTCAGCGGCAATGAGACGATTATTCAGCCCGTGGGCGTCAAGGACAATTCGGGGCTTCACTCCGTGCTGAATGTGCTGGTCGGGATTGTGATCGGCGTAGCGGTTACGGGATTTCTGATCTGGCCGGCGATCCAGAGCAGCCAGAACAGTGAGCTGAACGATGCCATTGCGGAGTACAGCGACCAGCTGGATTCGAAGACGGCGGCGCTGGACAGCGTTCAGGCTGAGGTGGAGTCGCTCCGCGAGGAGGCTGAGACGGCGACACAGGCGGCCGAGGAGGCCGAGGCGGAGCTTCAGAGCTATGAGGCGCTGCTCGCCGCGTATGTGGCCTATGTGGAGGAGGATACGACGACGACACTGGATCAGCTCGAGGAGATCGACCGGGAGACCCTGAGCAGCAACGGACAGGCACTGTACGATGTGATGTATGATGACATCGTAGAGTCGGCGGTGTCCTCGCTCTACGCGAGCGGTTATGCGGCTTACCAGAGCGGAGATTACGAGACGGCGATCACGAATCTCGCAAAATGCTATGAGCTTGACACGACGCAGGGCGACGCGCTCTACTTCCTCGCCAGATCTTACCATAAATCCGGCGATACGGAGAACGCGAAGGTCTATTACCAGAAGGTGGTCGACGAGTTCCCGAATACGCAGAAGGCGACGGACTCGCAGTCGTTCCTGAACAGTTTGTAAATGAAAAATAATTCGACGCTGTTCTGGGCGCTTATGGTCAAAAAATACAAATGAAAAATACCCTGAGGTGAGGGACGCTGTGAAAGGCACGGCGTCTCTTTTTATTGTGCAGACATCGGACGGGCAAGGCCGCAGCTTTGCCAGGAAAGGAGCAGATATGGGAATTCTGGAAAAAAGGGGAGAACGGCTCGTGGTACATCTGCCGCGGGAGCTGGATCATCATTATACGGAGGAGGTGCGCCGCCGCGTGGATGCAGCGCTGCGAACGGAGGCAATTTCGGAGTTGGAGTTCGATTTTTCCGCTACGGTCTTTATGGACAGCGCCGGAATCGGGCTGCTGCTGGGGCGTTTTCAGATGATGCGCGCGCTGGGCGGGCGCATGCTTGTGGGCCATATGAATGAACAGATCGAGCGGATACTGGCGTTGTCCGGTATCGAACGGCATATTCGGTTGGAGAAGGAGGAGCAGGATGAAAAATGAAATGACGCTGGCATTTGACAGCATCTCGGAGAATGAAGCTTTTGCGCGGGTCGCGGTCGCAGCCTTTGTGACGCAGCTCAACCCGACGCTGGAGGAGGTGGCGGATATCCGCACCGCCGTGTCGGAGGCGGTCACAAACGCGATTATCCATGGGTATCCGACGGAGGTACATACGATTGTGATCCGCGCGCGTCTCACGGGAGATCTCGTGGAAATACGGGTGAGCGACGAGGGCGTCGGCATTCCGGATGTGAAGAGGGCGATGGAGCCGCTGTACACGACGCGTCCCGATCTGGAGCGTTCCGGGCTGGGATTTATGTTCATGGAGGCTTTCATGGATGAGATCCGGGTGGAGTCATCGCCGGGGCTTGGGACGACCGTTTATATGAAAAAGCGCGTGGGATTGGAAGAACAGCGGCGGGAGGGCTCGCGAACGGATGGAAGACACGATGGTATTGATTGAGAGATCGCACCATGGTGATAAACAGGCCAGGGAACGTCTGGTCGAGGAGAATACGGGGCTGGTCTGGAGCATTGTCCGTCGCTTCGCGGGGCGCGGCACGGATATGGAGGATCTGTTTCAGATCGGAGCGATGGGGCTGATCAAAGCCATCGATAAATTTGATACTTCTTTCGAAGTGAAATTTTCCACCTATGCCGTGCCGATGATCGCCGGGGAAATCCGACGCTTTCTGCGCGATGATGGGATCATCAAGGTGAGCCGCACGCTGAAGGAGAACAGCTGGAAGATCCGGCGGGAGTCGGAAGATTTCCGGCAGAAAAAAGGGCGCGACCCGACGGTGAAGGAAATTGCAGCGCTAACCGGCCTCTCGGCGGAGGAGATCGCGCAGGCGACGGAACTCCGGGTGGAGGTCGAGTCGATCTACAAAGTCATGCCGCAGAATGATGGGAGCGAGCTCTGCCTGCTCGACCGCATCGAGAGCCAGGCGCAGGGGGCGGGACACGTCGGCGGGGCGGACATTGAGAAGGAGCGGCTTCTGAACCGGGTCGTGCTCGAACAGCTGTTGCTTGAACTGCCTGAGCGGGAGCGCAGGCTCATTATTATGCGTTACCTGCAGGAGCGGACGCAGACGGAGGTGGCCTCCGTGCTCGGCGTGTCACAGGTGCAGGTGAGCCGCATGGAGAAACGGATCCTGCGCAGTATGCGGGACAGGCTCACCGGGGAGTCTGCCTGAGTATAGGAAAGCAGTGAGGCGTCGGAGAATTCGCTAGAGAGCCGTCATAGGAGAGTCTGGACGACGTATTGTCGTGTATAACGATGAATTTATCTGCACATACTAAGGAGCGGAGGACGGATGACATGGGCGATATTCTCTATATGAAGATCGAACGGAATGTGCAGGTGGATCACGCGGAAGTGCGTCTGGGGGACGTGGTGAAGCTGGAATGTACGGACAGCGCCGTGAAGGATCGGCTGAAAGCTCTGAAGCTCCTGAAAATACAGGCACGGAAGACGGAACGCTATATTTTTTCGGTGATGAAGGTCATTGAGCTGATCCATGAGATCTATCCGAATCTGGAGATACAGAATCTGGGCGAGTCGGATTTCATCATCGAGTATGAGTCGCCGGATTACGCACGGGACCGCTGGGCGTGGCTCAAGGTCGTGCTGGTCTGTTTGTTGATTTTTTTTGGCTCCGCCTTCTCAATTATGACTTTCAACAACGACGTCGGCGTGGCAGAGGTTTTCGCGCGAACTTATGAACTGCTCACCGGGCAGCCCTCGGACGGCTTTACAGTGCTGGAGCTCACTTATTCCGTCGGCATCGCCGCAGGCGTCCTTATTTTCTATAATCATTTTGGGGGAAAGCGGATCACGAAGGATCCGACGCCGATCGAGGTGCAGATGCGCACCTACGAGGACGATGTGAATACGACGCTCGTCGAGGGCTGCAATCGGAAGGAGACGAGCATCGATGTCGATTAGCACGCAGATCTTCCTCGGGATTCTCGGCCTTTCCGCGGGCTTTGCCGTGGCGGGCGGCATGTTCGCATTTCTGATTGCGCTCGGCGTGATCTCGCGTTTCGCGGGAAAGACGCACACGGCGAAATATGTATTCTGGTATGAGGATGCAGCGGCGCTGGGCGGAATCTGTGGGAATCTGTTCAGCCTGTATCAGATCCGAATCCCGGTGGGCGCCCTCGGAGCGGTGGTGTTCGGCCTTTTTGCAGGCGCGTTCACCGGCGCTTGGGCGATGGCGCTGACGGAAATCGTGGAGGTGATACCGGTTTTTAGCAGGAGGATACGGCTGAAGAAAGGGATGCCGTGGATCATCCTCGCCATGGCGCTGGGGAGGACGCTGGGAGCGTTCGTGCACGCATATTGCGGGTTTGGGTGAGCCGGGCTCTGCGAATTCTGTGTAATCAAATGAAATGATATGTTTAGCATAATGCTCATCTGGATGAGGAATAAAGCTTCTCCCAGATTTCATACCAGTCAAGACAGCGTTGCGTGTAGAGTTCGCGCAACATTTCTGCTTTTTCGCGTTGTTCCCGGGCATAAGCAGGGTCTTTCCATTCCCGCAAAATATCTCTGCTTTCCTGAAAATCTGTCAGCTGTCTGCGAATCTCTTCGAGCGGTTCCTCCGCCAGCCGCAGCTGCCAGTCCTCGTAGGCCTGCTCGGTCGTGAGCGGATGCGTCTCATGCCGTTCCTTCTTTGGCACGTTTTGAAGTCCCGCGAGCAGCGCCTGATCCTCAGCGCGTAGGGCGGCTCTAAGAGCCTCTCCGCCTTCCGCCCGTCGATGCGCGAGGTAGTGCTCGTAGTCGAAGGGATAATAGTAGACGGTCTGATCCTCGAAGATCAGCAGCGACTCCGCGACTTTCCGGACAAAATAGCGGTCATGCGAGACGAAGAGCAGCGTTCCGGTATAAGCGCGGAAAGCGGATTCCAGCGTCTCGCGCGCCGGAATATCCATGTGGTTGGTCGGTTCGTCGAGAATGAAGAAATTCGGGCGGCTTACGAAGAGCTCCGCTAGGACAAGGCGCGATTTCTCGCCGCCGGAGAGAATGGATACCTTCTTCGCAGTTTCCCGTCCGGAAAATAAAAACGCGCCGAGGGCTGAGCGGGCGTCTTTGTCCGTCATGGATGGAAACAGGTGCTGGAAATGTTCAATGACCGTGAGATCCGACTGAAGTGCTGCAGTTTGTTGATCAAAATAGCCGATCAGCACATTCTGTCCGAGCGTGAGGCTTCCCCCGATCGGCGGCAGCAATCCGGCGGCAGTCTTCAGAAAGGTGGATTTTCCGGCTCCGTTCGGTCCGATGACGCCGATCTTCTGGCCGCGGCGAATGCGAAGGCTGAGTTCGAGCAGCGCGCGGTCGTAGCCGATTTTCAGTTTTTCGGCTTCCAGCACCCATTTTGCGCTTCTGTTCTGCGGTTCAATCGCTTCCGTGAAGCTATGTACTTTATCCTCCTCGGGCTTTTCGATCCGCGGCATGCGTTCCAGCAGTTTTTTCCGGGAGCGGATGAAGGCGGCCTTGTTTGGCTTATGGCGGAAGCGCTCGATCAGCTCTTCCTCCCGGCGAATCTCCGCCTGTCGGCGTTCATATTCTTTTTTACGCAATGCGAGCTCTTTTGTCCGCTGTTCACGGAAGGAGCTATAGTTTCCAGCATAGCGGAACATCCGGCGCTCCCGGAAATCGTAAATCACGGTGGCTGTCTGATCGAGAAAGAAGCGGTCGTGCGAGACAACGACGAAGGCCTTCGGATAGTTTCTCAGATATTCCTCAAGCCATTCTGTCGACGCGAGATCCAGATGATTGGTCGGCTCATCGAGCAGCAGGATATCAGGCTGCAGCAATAAAAGCCGGATCAGCGCGATTTTGGTCTGTTCGCCGCCTGAAAATTCGCGGAGCCGCTTTTTTTGATCCGCTTTTGCAAAGCCGAAGCCGGTGAAGACGCGGTCGTACTCCGTCTCCCAGTTGAAGCGTTCTCTGTCCCAGAGGTCTTTGCAGGGGCAGACGCCCCGCAGAAGTTGCTCCACAGTAAGGCTGGTGTCCGAAAAGGCGTTTTGCCGCAGCATTTCCACGGTGAGCGCCCGCGACATGCGAATTCCCGGCGTCTGGCAGTGATCGTCCCGGTCGAGAAGAAGCTCCCCGGCCAGAAGGCGTAGGAATGTCGTCTTCCCGCAGCCGTTCGGCCCCACGATGGCGATCTTTTCATTTCCTTTTATTTCAAAATTGAAGTGGGAGAGCAGCGTCTGTCCGCCGATGCTGAGTGTCCCGTCCTGAATCTGTAGAAGCATGGCCGATTCTCCTTTAATGTGCTTATTTTACCATGGATTTTATTCAGGTTCAATTCTGGCACACTGTCTCATTCGCCTTTTGCAGTATGGGTTTCCTGCATTCTTCTCCATTGTCAAAGGGTTAATATTTCTGTCTATGGTATGATGTGTTATACGAGTCCCACAGCCTTCAGTGCCCAGTAGATTAGCCCGAGTATCCAGCTCGTGAAGACGCCGTAGAGGATAACCGGACCCGCGATCGAGAAGATTTTGCTGCCAATGCCGAACACCTGCCCTTCTTTTTTGTATTCGATGGCCGACGAGGCAACGCCGTTAGCGAAGCCGGTGATCGGCACGAGCGCTCCCGCGCCGCCCCATTTGGCGATCGACGGATAGATGTTGAGGCCGGTCAGCAGGACGCTTAGGAATACCAGCAGGATGGAGCACCAGGTTTTCGCCGTGTCCTCGTCAAGACCCATATGGATGCCGGTGTTTACGATCAGCTGCCCCAGCGTGCAGATCAGTCCGCCGAGCAGGAAGGCTTTCAGCATTTCCTTCGGGAGGCTGTGCGTCGGGGTCACTTGCTTCACATATTCCTGATATTCCTGTTTTTGTTCTTCGTTTGGGTTCATGGCACACTCCTTCTGTGTTTATATGGCAATAGCTTATCCCAGAGCGAGAATTTTATCCGTTTTTCAGGAAAAGAGGATTAAAAAAGGT
>JAJQBC010000011.1:0-3359 GCA_021203465.1 Lachnospiraceae bacterium
TATTATTTTAAATACATTCCTTCCGAAAAACAAGGAGGAACGGATTATTTGCACAGCCGAGCCTGAACCTGGCAGCAGGAATGGCTCGTAAAATTATTCTATACCAGCCGATAGTTCTTGACATATGCCACAAATGAGACTATGATAGAGGCAGTATGAAAGGAAAAGGAGCGAATATCATAAAAATTGCAGTTACTTATGAAAACGGACAGATTTTTCAGCACTTTGGCCATACGGAGCAGTTTAAGATTTACGATGTGGAGGATGGGAAGATCGTCGCCTCCGAGGTGGTCAGCACGAACGGACAGGGCCACGGGGCGCTGGCGGAGGTCCTGAACGCGTTGCAGGCGGACACGCTGATCTGCGGCGGAATCGGAGGAGGCGCGCAGAACGCGCTCGCGGCGGCAGGAATCCGGCTGTACGGCGGTGTGACCGGAGACGCGGACGCGGCTGTAGAGGCGCTGCTCGCAGGAAATCTTGCTTACATCCCGGATGTGCAGTGCAGCCATCACGAGGGCGGCCACCATGGGGGAGATTGCGGCGGGCATCAGCATGGCAAAGGTCATGAATGCCGGCACGGCCATTGCATGGACTGATGTTTTCTGGTAATATGATCGGAGAACAATGGATGTACTACAGAAAACATGGAGGGCATGAGAAATGTTGAAGCAACACAGATTCTGGGCGATGGTAATGCTGATCGGCTGTGTGATGTGCCTGTGGACAGGACATCAGATGTGCAGGCCGAGGAAAAAAGAAGAAGAGTAAAAACAGCACCCCTGTTCGGAAAGAGCAGGGGTTTTGCCTGTTTGTGTGAGAAAAGGGCTTACAGCAGTGTCTTATAAGTGCCGCTGTGAAGCACGGAGCAGATTCCCTCGATCCCGCAGCGAACCATATTGGAGACTGCCACATCCGTGTAGAAGGCCATGTGCTGGGTCATGACGACGTTCGGAAACTGCCGCAGATATGCCATGGAACGGTTGCTGATGATTTCATCGCGGCGGTTTAGATGATAAATGCCTTCCTCGCTTTCAAAGCAGTCAAGCCCCAGACCGCCGATTTTTTCCTGCTCAATTCCAACAATCAGCGCTTCGGTATCCATCAGTGCGCCGCGCGCGCAGTTGATCAGGATTACGTCGTCTTTCATTTTTGCGATCGCATCGTTGCCGATCATATGGTAAGTCTGATCGTTCAGGTTTAGATGTACGGAGATGATGTCGCTTTCCCGATAAAGTGTATCCAGATCCGTGTAGTTGAGCCAGCGGGAGGCCTCGCCCTGATACTGGTCATAGCCAAGAATCCGGCATCCAAAGCCGGAGAGAATCTTTGCCAGCTGCGTCCCGATTCGGCCTGTCCCCAGAATCCCAACCGTCAGATTTCGCATTTCGCGTCCATAAAGTCCCGGCAGAGAATAATCGTTGACCTGCGCGCGCCACAGGGCGGCCTTGTAGTGCCGGATGCACAGAAGCATCAGCATAACCGCGTATTCTGCCACACCGTTCGGCTCATAAAATGCGTTGCAGACGGGCAGGCTGATCGCCCGGGCATGCGCTATGTCGATATGGTCATAACCGATCGTGCGGGTCGTGAGGCAGCGGACGTCCAGCCTTTTGTACTCGTCCAGAAGAGCTGCGTTGAGGTCTCCCTGCCCAAGTATGGTCACGCCCTCGCAGCCGACTGCCATGGAAGCGTTCTCCACTGTTGGAATCTGCTCTGTGAGGATCAGCTCTGCGCCAAATTCTCTGGCGTAACGGTCAAAATGTTCCCTCTCATCATCCCGGATTTCATAAGCAATGATTTTCATGTGAATCCCTCCTTTGCATTGTACTGGTATTATATTTCGGTTTATGGTACTCTGAATGTAATATAGATGACATTTTGAGGTGGCGGAATGGAAATTAAATTTTCAGATGAGGAGATGGAGCGGCTCTCGCAGGCAGGATACCTGCGCCGCTATGCGCGGGAGGAAAGTATTTATCTGGAAGGGGATGCGGCGAATACGCTGTGCATTATCCGCGATGGAAGAGTGCGCGTGATGCTCAGCACCCGGGAGGGAGAGGAGTTGACGCTCGAGATCGTGGAGAAGGGGCGGCTTTTCGGCGAATCTTCTTTTCTGAGCAAAAGTCCGCGGCCGACCACGGTTACGGCGGTCACGGACGTTCTGCTGCTCTGCTGCACGATAGAACAGCTGATTCCCTGTCTGTGCCGGAACCCGGATATTCTGCTCAAGCTGCTGCAGCATTGTTCTGAAACGATGAATCATCTGTCGTACTCGCTTCACTCTTTTCGCTTCCTGAACCGCTATCAGCGGATCGCTTCTTTCCTGCTGACGGAGACCGGGGCGGATAATCCGGACAAGGAGATTGAGGAGCAGTGCCTGCCTTATTCCCATGAAGAAATTGCCATGTGCCTCGGTCTGGCGCGACCGACGGTCAGCCAGGTCCTGAAGGAATTTGAGCGCGACGGCCTGCTGCGCTGCGGCTATCGGAAGGTCTGTATTCTGGACAGGGAAGAGCTGGCGGAGGCAGCGGGTATTGGATCGTGATTACGAAAATCGCTCCTTCAAAAGCTCCACCAGTCGTTCCGCGATCGGCGTGAAGACCTGATATTTCTTCCAGATGATATACATCTTCGTCTCCAGTTTTGGGGAGAGGGGGCGGAAACACAGGCCGTTTTCGGGGCTGACGTCTACCAGACGGTCAAAGACCAGCAGGCATCCCAGCCCCTCCTTCACAAATATGGAACCATTATAGAAAAGGTTGATGGTTCCGATGATATTCAGCTGATCGACAGCCTCGCTGCACCATCGGGGAAGGTCCGTGCGGATCGACTGAGGTGAAATGATGAGCGGAAGGTTCTGGATATCTTCCAAGTAGATCTCTGTTTTCTGTGCCAGAGGGTTGTCTGCACGCATTAAAAGCCCCCAGGTGTCACCGCCCGGCAGGGAAAGATAATTATATTTGGAAAGATCGGGTGGTTCCACGATGACTGTGAAATCGGAGAGTCCCTGCTCCAGATCATTCACCACCACGCGTGTGTCTCCGCTGGTGATGTGGAAGCGCAGCCCCGGATACTGCAGGCGAAAATCTTTGATAACGCCGGCCAGGTGGTGGATCAGCCAGGATTCCGCGCAGCCGATCCGCACATCGCCGCCTGTCACGTCGTTCAGAGACTGAAATTCTCCTATGGTCTTGTCCGTCATATCCAGGATGTCCTCCGCGCGCTTGCGCAGCAAAATCCCTTCTTCTGTCAGATGTACATTGTAGTTGCCGCGGACGAAGAGCTTGCAGCCGAGCTCAGCCTCCAGTTCCTTGAGCTGCTTGGACAGGGACGGCTGGGAGATATGCAGCGTCCTGGCC
>JAJQBC010000011.1:3459-16696 GCA_021203465.1 Lachnospiraceae bacterium
CTGCCCTCTCTGGCGACTTCTATAAAATAGCGTAAAACTCTCAGTTCCATGGGGTGCCTCCGTTTCGTGTTTGAATTCATCTGCGAGGAAAGCTGCCTCGCAATTTTTGTCATGTCGCTGATCTTTGAGTCTATCTGTCTATCTGTGACAAGCAGCGAAAGTCCCTTCGCATGCTATTATAATACGAATAGATATTCGTTTCAAGAATAACCAGAAATAGAAACTAAATATTTGCCATTCCTCCTGTCACCATATAAGATAGACCTCGAGGGAGGTGAGCGGCCATGCCGGAAGCGAATAATGAGGCGCAGTGCTTATATGAAAATCTCAGAGACATCGGCCTGAGGGAGGAGACGATCTCCCACTGTGTTCTGCTGCAAAAGGAGGGCAGGGACAGAGAATTGTTGTCCATACTGCAAAGCAGCCGCAGGGATTTACTGACTCATATTCATACGGAACAGAAAAAGCTGGACTGTCTGGACTATCTCGTGAACAGGCTGAACAAAAAAAGAGATAAAAGGATCATAAAGCAAAAGTCAGGTAGAGGAGGGATGGCATGAAGCGATTCATTACAGTAGTTCTTTTGGTTTGCATGATTGTCGGTCTGGTGGCGTGCGGCTCCGGGAACGCGGAGTCATCATCGGACTCTGAAAGTGGCAGCATTTCGGACGCGGACAGTCAATCAGAAACAGAGCGCGAAGCGGAAGAAACGGGCACCGTGGAAGAAGAAAGAGGCGGGGAGGATTCCGGAAATGTCTCTTCCGGCGCCAATATCCTGGTCGCGTACTTTTCCTGCACCGGCACGACGGAGCAGATCGCAGGGTGGATCAGCGACGAGACCGGCGCGGACAGTTACGAAATCGTAGCGGAGGACCCTTATACGGAGGAGGATCTGGCGTATTACACCGGAGGGCGCGCCGACCAGGAGCAGGCGGATGATTCCGCCCGTCCGGCGATTTCCGGCAGTGTGGAGAACATCGGGCAGTACGATGTAATTTTCCTCGGTTATCCCATCTGGCACGGGGAGGCGCCGCGGATCATCAGCACCTTTCTGGAGAGCTATGATCTCTCCAATGTGACGATCATTCCCTTCTGCACCTCCCACAGCAGCGACATCGGTTCCAGTGCGGAAAATCTGCATGATCTCTGTTCCGATACTGTCACCTGGATGGATGGGCGGCGCTTTTCCGGAGACGCCACGGAGAGTGATGTAGTTGAATGGATAGACAGTCTGGATTTACCGAAAAGTGAGGTGCGCAGCGTGGGCGAATTTGATTTTGAGACAAAGACGGTATTGCTGAACAGCGGCTATGAAATGCCGATCATGGGGCTTGGAACCTATAGCCTGACAGATGAGGAATGCGCCGTTTCCATTGCGGCGCTGCTGGAAGCCGGAGGGAGGCTGATTGACACCGCCTATATGTACGGCAACGAGGCGGCGGTCGGGCAGGCTGTCCGGGACTCGGATGTGCCGCGGGAAGAAATTTTCGTGATTACCAAGCTCTACCCCAATCAGTTCGACCATGCGGCGGAAGCGATTGATGAAGCATTAGAAAAAATGGGTTTGGACTACATCGACATGATCCTCCTGCATCATCCGGGCGACGGCGATGTGGAGGCCTATCTGGCGCTGGAGCAGGCTGTCGCGGACGGTAAGGTTCACTCGATCGGCCTGTCCAACTGGTACGTGGAGGAGCTGGAGGAATTTCTGCCCCAGGTGAACATCACCCCGGCGCTGGTGCAGAACGAAATCCATCCCTATTATCAGGAGAATGACGTGATTCCCTATATCCAGTCCCTTGGCATCGTGGTGCAGGGCTGGTATCCGCTCGGCGGCCGCGGACATACGGCGGAGTTGCTGGGGGATGAAACTATTTCCGCTATCGCGGAGGCTCACGGCGTTTCCTCCGCCCAGGTGATTTTGCGGTGGAATTTACAGAAGGGCGTGGTGGTGATTCCCGGCTCCAGCGATCCGGAGCATATCAGGGAGAATCTCGATCTGTTCGGCTTTGAACTGACGGATGAGGAAATGGAGCAGATCAACGCGCTGGATCGGAATGAAAAGCATGACTGGTATTAAACTTTTAACGGAGGTATAAAATAGAATGAAAATTTTGGTTCTCAACGGAAGCCCGCGTCCAAATGGAAATACAAAACAGATGATCGAAGCTTTTTCTGAAGGTGCGGCTCAGGCCGGACACCATGTGGACGTGGTGGAGGTCTGCAGGAAAAACATCCATGGCTGTCTCGCCTGCGAATACTGCCATACAAAGGGTCGCGGAGTGTGCGTCCAGAAAGATGATATGCAGGAGGTTTATGATCTCTTGAAAGAAGCGGAGATGCTGGTGATTGCATCGCCCATCTACTATCATGGGATTTCGGGACAATTGAAATGCACGATAGATCGCTTCTACTCAGCGGCGTATCCGGTCAGACCGGCAAAGCTGAAAAAGGTCGCCATGATTTTATGTTCTGGCGACGCAGATATGTACAAAGGTGTTGCCTTTTCCTACGAGGGCGATTTCCTGAATTACCTCGGACTGCAGGACATGGGAGTCATCACAGTGGCCGGTGGAGTCAACAGGAAAAAATTGCAGGAGGCAGAAACACTGGGAATGAATCTGAAATAAACTGTAATCTCTTTTTGAACGCGGCAAACGGAGGTGGATTGCCATGCCGGACATGGAAAACAGAGTGGATCTCCATACATATAAAAAAGAAGTGGACGACGGATTACAAAGGCTTGCAGAAACCATGCCCGCGTATGAGGAGCTGCAATATTTCGAGAACTGTGTCAGAAATCATTATCTCACTGACCTTGAGAGGAAGCATTCGGATCTTGTTGTGATCGGCTCCAACATTCCGGAGGAGCTGGTGCTTATATCGGGGAGGATGCCTTACTGGATTTTGGGCGGGAGCCGGGCAAGCTCCATGTGGGCGGATGACATGGTTCCGAGAGACACGGACCCGGTCAGCAGATCCGGACTTGGCTATATTCTCTCCGGTTTCGCGGGGGATGCGCTGATTCTGATTCCTCTGGTCAGCGACAGTACAAGGAAGCTGGCTTATATCCTGAAATCCAGAGGATATAAAGTACAGACCTGTCATTTCCCGCCCGTGAAAGACGAGCAGTCGTATTTCGAATGGAGACGGCAATACGAAGCGTGTCGGGACGCGATCTCTCTGCATCTGAAAAGGCCGATGACAAATCGGACACTGCGAAAATCGCAGGCACAGATTCTGACGGCAAAAAAGCAGATACAGGCTTTCAGAGACGCATCGCAGGACAAACTGAGCGGAGTTGTCAGAATGTTTGTCATGGGCAGTTATTACTGCGCGGAGGACCTTTCGGAATGGTGCTCCCGGCTGCGCAGCCTGACGGAAAGGCTGCACAGAGAAGCAAAGCTTCAAAAGGATGGGAAGGGCAACGTTCTGCTGCTTGGCTCGCCAATCTATTTTCCAAACTATAAGGTTCCGTTTTTGTTGGAAGATGCAGGGCTTACGTTATGCGACCAGATCGATTACACGACACTTTCCATGCAGGAATATTCTGGGGAGAAATTTTTGCCGGAAAATAATGCGGCAGATATTTTTTACGAGAATAATGCCTCTCCGGCTTATGTAAAAAACGATGCACTTTATGAGCGAGTTGAAAAGCTGCTTACAGAGAAAAAGATAGACGGCGTCGTTTATCACGTTCTGAAAGGTCAGATCGAATATGACTTTGAATTAGAGCGTTTTGAGGAATTGTTTGAAAAGCGGGATATTCCGGTATTCCGACTGGAAACAGATTACAATTACCAGGACATTGAGCAGCTTCGCGTCCGCATGGAAGCATTTTCAGAAATTCTGAACCAGCGCAGATACAGAAAGGAAAGGGTGGCAGTATGAAGAAACGAAAAATCGGGATAGCGGTGGTCTGTGCTGTCTGTGCGTTTCTGCTTGTGTCAGCCTTTTTTGCCACGAATTTTGTCCTGTATGATTATCATATGGAGGTTTCGGATTACCAGTATGCAAAATCGGAGGAGGAAAAACCTCTGTCCGCAGCTACCTCCGTATGGTTTTCCTATGGGGATGATGGAAAGGAAGTCTTTTATGGAATCGATGACGGAATTTCGGAGGAAAGCCTGACCGTCTATGCGCTGACGCAGACAGGAGAGATCTCTGTAACGCATGGCAGCGAAAACCCGATTCAGGAGGACTCTCTCGGACATTTTATAGCAGCGCTCCCCGTGACAGAGATGGACTTGGACGGGGACGGAGAGACGGAGCAGGTCTATGACTATGCGCGCGCCGATTTTGGCTCGAATGCTTTTAACCCTGCGCCGCAAAGCTTCCTGTCGGAGGAAATCCCGTTTGAGCTTGTGTTTACCGAGCGCAAATACATCATGGTTTATTATGAAAACGAAATTCTGACAGACGCGGAAATAACGGTAACATCCTATAATGGGGAGACGAACACATACCGAACGGATGAAAATGGCTGGATTGACGGACTCTCCATCCGGGATATACGGGAGGGTTTTACGGCATCCTATTCGCCGGACGGGGAAACAGTGTACCGTATGCAATACGCGCTGGAGGACTATTCGTACTTCTCCGTACATTTCTGGAAGGCGCAGCTGCCGTTACTGCTCGTCTTCGCATTGGCGGGCATTGGCATCGTGGCGGTGCATCTGATCAGAAACCGAATAGAAAAGAACAATCCGGATTACAAAATCTATTCCAGAGAGAGCGTCGGCATTTATCCGAATACACTGCACCAGAAGACGACGTCGAAGTTTTTGATGGTACGGTGGCTGTGCCTGTTTGCCGGTATGTTCCTGTGGACTTATGCCGGAAAGCTGATTCATCAGGGGCAGCTTGGGAACGCGATCGCCATACCGGTATTCAGCTGTCCGTTTAATCTGGATCAGGTGATGGAGGTGCCGTGCTATTATTTATCCCATCTTCCATACCTATTCAGCAGGTATGGCGAGGGCTTTCCGGTGCTGAATCTGATCTATGCTCTTACATTTTTAGGGACGCTGTTACTCTGTTTTCTATTTTTAGGACGAATTCTGTGCGGATTCCTCTGCCCGGCCGGTCTTTTGCAGGATCTGATGGACAAGCTGCGCAGGGCGCTGCATATTCGCCCGATTGTGGTGACGGATCGGATCAACCGATTTTTGCAGCCGATCAAATGGGTGTGGATCGTACTGTTTCTGGGTTTTATTTTTACAGGCGGTGATTTCTGCGACATTTGTCCGTTAAAGGTATTTACAACCGCGCAGGGCGGTTTCTGGACCAATTTATATCTCGGCGGTTTTTTCGCAGTTGTGATTTTGGTCGGCAGTTTTTTTATCAAACGCTTCTGGTGCATTATCTGCCCAATGGGGTACCTGATGGGGCTTTTCAAACGGTTTAACCTGTTTAAGCTCAAGAAGGACTGTACGGCCTGTACAGAATGCGGAGCCTGCTATGACGCCTGCCCGATGCGGATTAAAAGTATCTATACCGAAAGAGAGAAAGAAAATGTGCAGACCGTCGACTGTATGCTGTGCGGCGAATGTATCCATAAGTGCCCGGAGGATAAAGCTTTATCCATGACCTTCTGTGGAAAAACAATTTATCAGTCATCCAGAAAAACTTTTATGTCCAAATTCTCAGAGAAAGAGGAGGAGTGAGCGTTGACAGAGCCGAGCGGAATCAGGGAGCGGCAGCGGGAATTATTTATAAGAAAATCCACAAGGGTGGCTGCGTCCTGCTTACGACGCGCAAAGGAGCTTCCGGATATGCCGGATGCGGTAGAACCCTTCTTTGACGTGCTGGAAAACACCTATGTGAAGCTGTCGGATATTCAGGACCCGGAAAACAGAAAAAGCATCGGGACCTTATGTGTCATGGTTCCGGCTGAGCTGATTTACGCCGCAGGAGCCAGACCCGTGCGCCTGTGCTCCGGCAGCTATACGGCGTATTCCATTGGGGATGATTACATTCCTCGCGACGCCTGCCCTCTGGTAAAAGCGGTCATGGGATTTGGGAAGATCAGAGCGCTTCCCGTATTTGATAATTGTTCTCTTCTGATTGCGCCGGTGACATGCGATTGTAAGAAGAAGCTAGCCGGTGTGATTGACACCGTGAAGAAAACGGTTCCAGTTCATATCCCGCCTCTGAAAAAAGAGGATGCCGACACAACGGTTTTTTTGAAGGAACTGTATCGCCTGATCCCGATTCTGGAAAAGGAAACTGGAAAACAGGTCACGGCAAAGTCTCTGGCGGAGGGGATCAATATGGTCGGATACGCGCAGCGTGAGATGTCAGAATTTATGAAGTATCGCAGACATGACCCGGCATTGATGAGCGGGACGCAGGTCATGGCGGTGATGAACGCCTATGCCTATATGCCTGTCGATCTGTGGGCAAAGCAGATGCGCAGGCTCAATGCGGAAATGAAGCTGCGGTTGGAGCAGGGACATTTTGTGAGCAGGAAGAATCAGCCCCGCATTCTTGTGACGGGTTCGCCCATCGCGTTTCCCAATCTCAAGATTCCGCTTCTGATCGAAGAAATGGGCGGGGTGCTTGCGGCGGATGAAACCTGTATGGGGGAGCGCGGACTGTCCGATCCGGTATCGGTGATTGACACCAGTTTTGACGGGATGATGCGCGCTTTGGCATTCAGGTACACAAAGCCCTGCACCTGTCCGGTGTTTGTGGACAACACGCAGCGCATTTACCGGATAAAACAGCTGATCAAAGACAATCACATTCAGGGCGTTATTTACCATGTGCTGCGCGGCTGCCTGATCTATGATTACGAATATCAGCTTGTGGAAGAAGCGATGGGGGAAATGGATATTCCCATTATCCGTGTGGAGAGCGACTATAACGAGGAGGATGTGGAGCAGCTCCGTGTCCGCATCGAGGCGTTTATCGAGCTGATCAAGCTCAAAGAATACAAAAAGGAGGCGTGACGGCTATGGGAAACTATTATCTTGGACTGGACGGCGGTTCCACCTACCTGAAAGCTGCGCTCATGAAGAATGAAAAGGTTGTAGACACTGTGGTGTACCCCACGGGGATAGATAATAACGGAACCGCAAAGAAAATAGTGGCGGATCTGTGTGAAACATACGGGATTAGCCGGAGCGACATCGCTTATATCATGGCAACCGGATACAGCCGCAAAATCCTTGAAGTTGCCGATGATGATATTTCGGAAATTACTGCTCACGCCTATGGGGTGCGTGTGACGGCACCGGAGGGATATCGTCCCGGTATGGTGATCGATATCGGTGGACAGGACAGTAAGATTATTTATCTTGACGCGAATTACAATGTAAAGAATTTTACCATGAATGATAAGTGCGCCGCAGGGACAGGGAAATTTATGGAGGTGATCGCGCAGATCCTGGAGACGACGATTGATCAGATCGGGCCGCTTTCTCAGGAAAGCACTGCCCCGTGCGACATCAACAGTACCTGTGTGGTATTCGCACAGTCCGAGGTAATCTCGCTGGTGGCGAGAAAGGTTGACCGGCGTGACATTCTGGCGGGGATGCACCTGTCGATGGCAAAGAGGATTATCAAGATGATGAAAAAATCGGAAAAGGGCGGCGACATTCTGATGACGGGCGGCGGAGCATTAAATACAGGTATCCATCGGGCTTTTGAAGAAGAACTGATGAAAGAAGTTTATGTCGCGGATTATCCGCAGTTTAACGGTGCTGTTGGCGCAGCCTTAATCGCCAGTGAGCGAGGTGGAAGATGAATCTCTCATTGATCCTTCCCGCGCTTGCAACTGCCGTTACGGTGGGCCTTGGATGCGGAACCTGCTGCAGCCCGATCGTCAGCACGTTTCTTTCTACCTATGTAATATCTCATTCAGGCAGTGTGAAGAGAGGCGTTTTTTCATTTGTAAGCTTCTTCATGGGAAAGGTGGCCAGTGTCTCGCTGTTATGTACGATTTCTGCAATCGTCAGCAGCAATTTTATCAGTGACAGCGGTTATATCGGTTCTTTTAATTTACGTTTGTTCTCGCAGATAGCCATGAGCGGTATCGGCGTGATCCTGATCGTTCAGTGGTTTTCTGAACTGAAAAAACAGAAAAAATGCGGCGGATGTAAGGCGTGTGAAAAACCTGTGGAAAAGTCAGGCGCGGTGCCGATGCTGGCGGCAGGCTTCACCTACGGTATGACGCCCTGTGCCCCGCTTCTGCTGATGATAGGTTACTGCTTTACGCTTCCGGTTTCTTTGGCGGGCGTGACTGGCATCGCATTCGGCCTTTCCACTATGATAAGCCCGGCTTTGCTGCTGGTGATGGTGACAGGAGCGCTTTCCGCAAAAATGCGAAAGGAAATACCGCATGTGGTCAGATGGTTTCGGCTGGCTTCCTATGTGTTGCTGATGCTTGTGCCATTTTTCCTGACCTCGCAGTATTTGTAAATGGAGAAAAGGAGACTGAAAAAGTATGGAACAAAATGAATTACTGCAGAAAATGCGCAGCGGCTTCCCCGTGCAGGGCGGTTCCGAAGGGCATCGGATCATGATACAGATGTCGCAGGATGCGTTTAAAATAACATCCGTATTGAACCAGGGCTACCATGAGCCGGATGAAATTCGCAGGCTGATGGGGCAGCTGACGGGGAGGGAGATCGACGATTCATTCTGCCTCTTTCCGCCGCTCTATACCGAGTGCGGGAAAAACCTGTTTATCGGAAAACGCGTCTTTATCAACATGGGCTGCCATTTTCAGGATCAGGGCGGCATCTATATCGGGGACGACGTCCTGATCGGGTCCTATGTGGTCATGGCCACCATCAATCACGATCTGGATCCGGCAAACCGCAGCTGCAATATTCCCGGAGCCATCCATATTGGCAACAAAGTGTGGATCGGCTCGCATGCCACGATTCTTCCGGGTGTCACGGTAGGCGACCGCGCCGTTGTGGCGGTGGGCGCGGTGGTGACGAAGGACGTACCGCCGGATACGGTGGTGGCCGGGGTACCGGCGGTGGTGATCAAAAAGATCAGGGAAACCGATGGCACATAATTTTCTGATAGTTTCGGTTCTCTTTTCGGAAAATGAGGTGAAACGTGACGTTGGCCTCTGCGTCTGAAATTGGAACGACAGTCCGTCCTTTCACAAAATCCGCCTCCAACGCAAGGTTCGTGACGAAATAAGGCAGCGTGGAGCTCGAGGCCAGCTCCCGGAACTCAAATTCATCGGTCTGCACCAGAAAGCGGGACGCCGGCATCCTTTTGCGGCACAGCTCGCTCCAGAAGCCAATGTCCGATTTTAGCAGGCAGTTATAGCCATTCAGCATTTCCAGGGTGATGGAAGACTGGTTCGCCAGCGCGTGGCCCGGCGGCAGACAGACGGAGAGCTCCTCGCGGACAAAAGGAATGCATTCGACCTCTGCATCCTCTGCCGGACCGGGCAGGATGCCGATCTCACAGCTTTTGTCCTTTACATGGCATAAAATCAGGGGGATTTCCACGAGCCGCGAAGAGATCGTTTTGTCAGGGAATTGCTCCGAAAGCGTCGGCAGCAGGCTCCAGAGCGGGGCGGGGGCGCAGGATTCCACAAGAATCGTACGCAGGCTTTGGTCAAATCGGCGAACCTGCAGCACGGCATTTTCCGCGTCCGCCAGAAGAGCCGTGGCATAATCGACCGCTTTCTTGCCCGTTTCATTGAGCGAAAGGCGGTTTTTTCCATGTACAAACAACGCGACGCCAAATTCCTCCTCCAGATGCTGCATGCTGCGGGTTAAAGTAGGCTGGGAGATATGCAGCTCCTCCGCCGCCTTTGATAAAGTCCCGTATCTGGCGAATGCACAGAGCTGTTCCAGTTCACAGAGATTTAGCATGAAAGTTTCCTCCATTTTTACTATTCATTATATGAATAACAGATTCCGATATTGCTATTGTACATTCTTTTGATTCCGCTGTAAACTCTGGATTGTAAAGAAATCCGACGAACGGAAAGGAGAAAAGAATATGAATTATGTGACTTTGAATAATGGAGTAAAAATGCCGCAGCTTGGATATGGGGTCTACCAGACGCCGCCGGAAGAGACGGAGCGCTGTGTACTGGATGCCATTTCCGTCGGCTATCGTTCCATCGACACGGCGCAGGCTTACTATAACGAAGAAGGCGTGGGCGCTGCCATTCAGAAATGCGGACTTCCCCGCGAGGAGCTGTTTATCACCACGAAGGTGTGGATCAGCAACGCGGGCTATGAAAAAGCGAAGGCTTCCATTGCGGATTCCCTGAAAAAGCTGCGCAGCGATTATATTGACCTGCTCCTGATTCATCAGCCTTTCGGCGATTATTACGGGACGTACCGGGCGATGGAGGAGGCATGCAGGGAGGGCAAAGTGCGCGCCATCGGCGTCTCCAATTTTTATCCGGATCGTTTTATCGATATCGCGAACTTCTGTGAGATTGCCCCGGCGGTCAATCAGGTGGAAACGCATCTTTTCCAGCAGCAGAAAACTGCCAAGGCTGTGATGCAGAAATATGGGACGCAGATCGAATCCTGGGGACCCTTCGCGGAGGGAAAGAACGATTATTTCCACAATCCGGTTCTGAAGGAAGTGGCTTCCGGATACGGCAAAACACCGGCGCAGATAGCCCTTCGTTTTCTGCTCCAGAGCGGCGTGGTGGTGATCCCGAAGTCTACGCATAGGGAACGCATGGTGGAGAACTTCGACGTGTTTGACTTTGAGCTGAGTGCGGAGGACATGGCGAAACTGGAGAAACTTGACACCGCGCAGAGCCTGTTCTTCTCCCACTACGACCCGCAGACGGTAGAATGGTTTATGTCATTTGCAAAGTAAGGAAGTACAGTGCAGCCGCCTCTCTGTCAGGTCGGCTGCACTGGTTTTATCGCGGGAAATTGTAACGATTCGGAACAGTAGGCCTCCCGACCGCTTTCTTCGAAGACTAGAGGCTTGATGGATGTTCAGAGGCTTCGCCAGATATTATATATAAGAATAACCAGAAATAGAAATTAAATATTTGCCATTGTTTTGCTTCAGGTATAAGATATACTCATGATAGTAGAAAGCGACTTCTGGGTCGTGAATGAAAATGAAGTGTGACGAATCTGGAAAACAGAAAAGGAGGACCATATTATGGCAGGTAAAAAGTTAGTGGCATATTTTTCGGCCAGCGGTGTGACCGCGGCTGCGGCGAAGGCGCTGGCACAGGCAGCGGACACGGACATATATGAGATCCGGCCGCAGGTAGCCTATACCAATGCGGATCTGGACTGGACGAACAAAAAGTCGCGCAGCTCGGTGGAGATGAGCGATCTTTCCAGTCGGCCCGCGCTTGCGGATCAGAGTGCCGGTATCGCGGAATACAATACGATCTTTCTGGGATTCCCGATCTGGTGGGGCGTCGCGCCCACGATCATCAACAGCTTTCTGGAAAGCTATGATTTCGCCGGAAAGAAGATCGTTCTCTTTGCCACTTCCGGCGGCAGCGGATTCGGGCGCACCGCGGATGTCCTGAAAGCATCCGTATCCCCTGATACCGAGATTGTAGTCGGTAAGCTCCTGAACGGCAGGCAGAGCGCCGCAGAACTGAAAAAATGGGTGGAGGATGTCGCTCCGGTGGATGGAAAGGCCGCCCATGCCGCGGGGATGGTGTTCCCCATTGGCGCGCCGAACGACGCCTTTGCAAAATATTTCATCGGGCAGAGCTATCTTGCTCCGGTGTCGACCGAGCAGGTCGGCGTTTTCAATGTGACCTTTGAACCGGGTTGCCGCAACAACTGGCACATTCATCATGCGGACAAGGGCGGCGGCCAGATTCTGATCTGCGTGGCCGGCCGCGGCTATTATCAGGAGTGGGGGAAGGACGCCGTGGAGATGAAGCCGGGCGACTGCATCAATATTCCGGTTGGCGTGAAGCACTGGCATGGAGCTGCCCCGGACAGCTGGTTCTCCCATCTGGCTGTGGAGGTACCGGGAGAGAACAGTTCAAACGAGTGGCTGGAGGCTGTGGACGATAGCCAGTATGGCATTTTGAAATAAAAATCGAAAGTGAGGTATTTATTATGGAAGAAAAACTGAACCTGACAATGGAATGGGATAAAGTATTTCCGAAAAGTGACAAGGTAAACCACAGAAAAGTGACGTTTCACAATCGCTACGGCATCACTCTTGCGGCGGACCTCTACGAGCCGAAGGATGCGGCGGGCAAGCTCCCGGCCATTGCGGTATGCGGTCCCTTCGGCGCGGTGAAGGAGCAGTCCTCCGGCCTGTATGCGCAGACCATGGCGGAGCGGG
Source organism: Lachnospiraceae bacterium (assembly GCA_021203465.1). Lineage (GTDB taxonomy): Bacteria > Bacillota > Clostridia > Lachnospirales > Lachnospiraceae > Hominiventricola. The sequence continues at coordinate 15,739 of JAJQBC010000011.1, forward strand.
GCTTTCTGTCGATCGCCTTCGACCCCTCCTACACCGGCGAGAGCGGCGGACAGCCCCGTTACATGGCCTCTCCGGACATCAATACGGAGGATTTTATGGCGGCGGTGGATTTCTTGTCCGTGCAGGAAAATGTAGATCCGGAACGGATCGGCATCATTGGCATCTGCGGCTGGGGCGGCATGGCGCTCAACGCGGCGGCGCTGGATACCCGTATCAAGGCGACCGCGGCCTCCACCATGTACGACATGACCCGTGTGAACGCAAAGGGTTACTTTGACAGTGAGGACAGCGAGGAGGCGCGCTATGAAAAGCGCAAAGCTCTCTGCGCGCAGCGCATCGAGGACTACAAAAACGGCAGCTATGCGCTGGGCGGCGGCGTGGTCGATCCGCTGCCGGAGGACGTGCCGTTCTTCGTGAAAGATTATTATGATTATTATAAAACAGAGCGCGGCTATCATCCCCGCAGCCTGAACTCCAACGGCGGCTGGAACGTGACGGGTTGCGAGTCCTTCCTCAATATGCCGATCCTGCAGTACAGCCAGGAGATCCGCAGCGCCGTCCTCGTCATCCATGGTGAGAAAGCGCATTCCTGCTACTTCAGTAGGGACGCCTTCGCGAAGCTGACCGGCGACAACAAGGAGCTGCTGATCATTCCGGGCGCGGTTCATACGGACCTCTACGACAGGATGGACATTATTCCCTTTGACAAGTTAGAATCTTTCTTTGGAATGTATCTGAAATAAGCGATGGGAGACGCCCGGAAATTCTGAAAGCCTGCATGGAATTTTCACCCGCCTACTTGACATATGTTAAGTAGGCGGGTGTTTTTTTGAGAATCGCACTTTAAGGGGGTATTTTTTGAAAATAGATATAAAAGGTCGATTGTAAAATGAAGTTGAACGGGCGATTGTAAAATGAAGTTGAACACCTAAAAAATCCATAGCGATTGAATCCGTGG